>WGCN01000054.1 GCA_015493745.1 Calditrichales bacterium | reverse complement strand
GTGTAAATAACTGTGCTGAATTCATGATGCTAATTTAGTGAATATTTTTAAACTACCCACACAAAACGACATAGCACCAATAAATTTAGGTCAAATTTAAAAACTTTTGTAGAATAATCTATAAATGACCACATCCCTATCAGGGTGCGAAGACGGGCAGGTGGCGATTTTATTGTTATGAGCGCCGAGGACTGGGAACGGGAACAAGAGACTTTATATGTTCTTCAAAATTCATCATTAATGGCCCAGATTAATGAATTTCTAAAAACGAACAACACGAATTGCGGATACAAGCCTGTAAAAGAAGAAATGGATGAGATCGATAGTATTTGAGGGAAATTCCCGGGCCAGATATGAAGAACTGCGTACAAAAGACAAGACTCTTCATAAAAATCTCAGCAAACCTCTAAAAGAAATGCAACGCAATGATCCATCTGCCGGTTTAGGCAAGCCGGGAGTGCTAAAACATAATTTGAAGGGCTTGTGGTCAAGAAGAATATCCCAAAAAGACAGGCTGATTTATAAATTTGACCGGAACTATATTTATATTTTTGCCATTGGCGGACATTACGATATTCCCGGAAAATTACCATCGGAAAAATAGCATTCAATAAAAATATACGGGCGATTTGACAAGTTACTCAAGCGGAGAATGCCGTGAGTCCGGTTTTGGCGAAGTTATAAGGTTTTCCGGGCGCGCCATTTTCGCCAGGATTGCCCGTTATCTCAATATTAAAATCCACACAGTCCTTAAAGAACTGGTTATGATTGAAAAAATAAGAAATTTGTATGCCCCCATACAGCCCACCGTAAAAAAGTCGGGTAATCAGGTAAGCTATCAAGAATTCTTGCCACAGACAGAATTACTTCCATTCATATACTGCTATTGGGAACTAAAGACCATCGCAAAACTTGATAACCCTTTTACCTATCGTGTTGTCACAGACGGTTGCATCGATATCTTTTTTGAGTTGCATCATCCGGATAACAGCTACGTTATGGGATTTTGCAAAAAATACACCGAATTCCCTCTTGAGAGTCCGTTCCATTATATAGGTGTACGCTTTTTACCAACCACATTTTCTCAGATATTCAATATCGACGCCTCTTTTCTGAGTAACAGGTTTCAACCGCTATCTCATGTATCTCCGGCTACTTCCCGTTTTATCGGGGATTATTTCGACAGAGACATCACAAGCCAACAAATTCCTTTCATATTTGACCAATATTTTCTGGATGCGGTTGATGAAAAGAACTTTGTCCTGGACAGTCGGCTTTACAGCGCCATTGATGTTATTTTAAAAAAGTGCGGGATTGTTAATTTGGCGACTGAAATCAATACCGGTATCAGCGAGCGGCAACTCAGGAGGCTTTTTAAATACTACATTGGCGATACGCCGAAATCGTTTAGTAAAGTCGTTCAATTTCAAAACATACTGAAAACCAAACCCTCCTCACAGAGTTTAAGGCGCAGCAAACTATTCTACGATTTTGGTTACTATGATCAGGCTCATTTTATCAAAGATTTCAAAAACTTCTATGGTGTTACTCCGAGTCGAGCATTTGGAAGAGAATAAATGTCCGATTTATACAATGATTTTAGGCGTGACTAGCGTATCTTTATGCTCATAACAAACCAGATGTCGAATTTCAGACAGGAGCACAAAGATGAAGTTAAATGCCGGAGTAATCACAGAAAAACTAGCAGAAAGCAAGGCCTTCTATTCAGACAATTTAGGGTTTGGCGTCACATTCGAAAATGAGTTCTACCTTTTGATGCATACACCCAACAAACAGGCCGAACTCTCATTCCTGCTTCCGGACCACCCGACTCAACAACCTTTTTTTCACACAGCTTATAATGGGAGTGGAATGTATCTGACGATTGAAATGGATGAAGTTGACACCCTATATGATGAATTAAAGAAAAAGGGAGTGGAAATAAAAATAGAACTCAGAGATGAACCTTGGGGTGACAGGCACTTTTCCATCGAAGACCCGAACGGAGTAGGTATTGACATCGTAAAATATTCTGCACCGGATCAATGAGAATAAGTACCGAAATCTATACATCTGATGTAGACGCCTGTGAACGCTTCTACGTCAGTCATTTTGGTTTCAGGGTTAAATCACGAGCGGAAGGTTTTGTCGTGCTTCAACATATCGAACACCCGGAGTATGAGTTGTTATTTTGTCAGCCAAATTCTCCGTTTGTACACCCCGTCTTTCACCCAGAGTTTGATGGAAAAGGTGTCATCATACAATTTGAAGTAGAGAATGTTGAACAAGAATACAAACGGATAAAAGACTCCGGGATTGATATTGTTGTCGAGCTCACAAAAGAAGAAATAAATGGTCATCATTTTACGATCAAAGCCCCTGGCGGCTTGTTGATTGATATTGTCCATTACGCATAATTATGGCAGAACGACTCAATATAACAGAACAATTCGGAAAATCTCTGGCCCTGCTACTATCTGAGAAAATCCGACCGGCCTATACAGGTTTTGATTCGCCTTCCTTTGTTCAGGCAGTCGAGGAAGGGGTGGTCGGCAAAACCTACACCCAAAGAGTTGTTTTTATTGCAGAGCAACTCTTCGAACACCTTCCGGAAGATTATGCTGAAGCGATTGGCATCCTGCTCGCTATTCTGGGCAAAGAAAATCCCAACGAGACAGGTATGTTCACGCACTACTGGTGGATTATGCCTGTCGGCAAGTTTGTCGAATTATTCGGTCTTGACGATTATGAACTGTCGATAAAGGCGATTGAGGAGATCACCAAGCGTAATACAGGGGAATACGCCATAAGACCCTTCATCCGTCAATACCCTGATCTTTGTTTAAAACAAATGAATAACTGGGCTCAATCAGATAATTTCCATCTCCGAAGACTGGCAAGTGAGGGCCTGAGACCCAAACTCCCATGGTCAACCAGGCTCGATACGTTTAACGACAATCCTGAGCCGGTCTTTGAAATACTTGAATTGCTGAAAGAAGATGAAATCATGTTTGTTAAAAAATCAGTAGGCAATCATCTAACGGATTGGCTGAAAGTAAACTATGCCCCGACAGCCAAATTACTGAGGAGGTGGCAAAAGTCTGACAATGAACACACAAAATGGATTGTTAAACGCGCAACAAGAAAGATAAGGGTCTGAATTTCCGGTAATCAAAAGCCAACAAGCTGCCCCGGGAAGTGTTTTTCCTTTGCTTCTTTAGCGATATTAAGAACCTTAAGATCAGTGTTTGTTTTGAAAGTTTTGGATGGGTTGGCCACAAATCCATCTTTGAAAGTTACAATTAGTTTTGAAGTTGAGGAAGATACATCCAGTGCTACTCACAAAGGAGAAGAAACAAAAGCAGCGCTGTAAGAATTGGGTTTGAATAAGGAATTATAAGAAGAAATTGTTTGACAAGTTGCTCAAGCGGAGAATGCCGTGAGTCCGGTTTGGGCGAAGTTATAAGGTTTTCCGGGCGCGCCATTTTCGCCAGGATTGCCCGTTGCAATTTTACACCATAAACTTACCCTACACCAAATAGAAATTCTCACTGTATTTGAAGGTCACCCGTTGCTATGATCGGCTGATCTCTTCAGCTAAAGTACCTGTTTTTTGCCGGACACAATTCATAATACCCTTTCAGGTGGTCATTCATCTGTATAATAGAGCCCAAAAAATCATTTAAAATAGGCTTGATTCAAAGGGATCAACGCTTTATATTAACTGCTCTTTTAAATGTTGATAGTTGGAGGCCGTTTTGAAAACTTATTCTGCGAAGAAAGCAGACCTGGATCAGCCCAGAGGTTGGTTTATCGTTGACGCCAAGGGAAAAACGCTTGGTCGTCTTGCCAGTCAGGTAGCGCATGTGCTTAAGGGTAAGCATAAGCCCACCTACGGCACGCATTATGATATGGGCGATTTCGTTATCGTCATCAATGCCGAACAGGTGCGCCTGACCGGTAATAAAATGAATCAGAAAACCTATTTTCGCCATTCGGGTTATCCCGGCGGGGAAAAAATCACACCGGTGCGTTTGATGTTGCAGCGCCATCCCGAGCGTGTAGTTACCTATGCCGTAAAGGGGATGTTGCCTAAGAACAGTCTGGGGCGTCAGATGCTGAGAAAGCTGAAGGTTTATGCCGGCGGCGAACATCCGCATGTGGCTCAGCAACCGCAACCTTTGGAAATTAAAAACTAAAAGGCGATTTTGATGGAAGAATATATTACCGTTGGTAGAAGAAAACAGTCCGTTGCCCGCGTACGCATGACGCCGGGTAGTGGAAAGATTGTCGTGAACGGCAAGGAGATGCTGGACTATTTTAAGCGTGAAACGCTGTTGATGGATATCATGCAGCCTCTGGAAGTTACCGAGAATGTGGAGAGTTTTGATTTTCGTATCCGTGTAAACGGTGGCGGTCTGAGTGGTCAGGCCGGCGCGGTGCGTCTGGGTATTGCCCGGGCCCTGGTGGCCTATTCGGAAGACTTCCGTCCCGCTTTGAAGCGTGAAGGATTTATGACCCGCGATCCCCGTGAGACCGAACGTAAAAAATACGGTTTGGCCAAGGCACGGAAACGTTTCCAGTTTTCCAAAAGATAGAATTTTTACAAGTCCCGTCCCGTTGGCGGGGCTTTTTTCGTTTACATATCACACACATCCTGTTAGCGCGCCATAGGGTGCCGCAAGGTTATAGCGCGTATTGGCAGGGTGGAGGTTTAACCCGTACATAGGAGGATTTATGCCTGCAGTTACCCTCGAGCAGCTTCTTGCTGCCGGATCACATTTCGGTCACCTGACCCGCCGTTGGAATCCCAAAATGAAGCCCTATATCTTCATGCAGAAAAACGGGATTCATATCATTGATCTTAAAAAGACCCAGGCCAACCTGGATAAAGCGCTGGACGCCATCCGTGAAGTCGTTCTCGACGGCTATGACGTTCTCTTCGTCGGTACCAAGGTACAGGCCAAGGAGATCATTGCCAGCGAAGCGCAGCGCTGCAATCAGTATTATGTGACCCACCGCTGGTTGGGCGGCATGCTGACCAACTTTTCCACCATCAAGCGTTCCATCAAGCATCTTAAGCGCCTCAAGGACATGAGTACCGACGGTACCTATGAGAAAATTTCCAAAAAAGAGCGTTTAACCATCGACCGGGAAAAAGAGAAGCTTGACCGCGTTCTTTCCGGTATTGAAAATATGAAGCGTCTGCCGGGCGCCATCTTTATTGTCGATACCAAAAAAGAGCATATCGCCCTTAAGGAAGCGCGTAAAATGAACATACCGGTTTTCGCCCTGGTGGATACCAACAGCGATCCCACATTGGTGGACTATCCTATCCCGGCCAACGATGACGCCGCCAAAAGCATCAGTCTGATTATCAGCCGCGTGGCCGATGTGATCATCGATGCCCGTCAAAAAGTAAAACAGGAAAAGGAAATCGCCGAAGCCGTCGAGCAGGAAAAAAAGGCGGGGTCCGATGAAAAAACGGCTGCCAAGCCGAAGAAAACGACAAAAAAGGAGAACTAAATCATGGCAACGATTACCGCTGCAATGGTAAAAGAACTGCGCGAAAAAACAGGCGTGGGCATGATGGATTGTAAAAAAGCGCTTACGGAAACCGACGGCGATATGGAAAAAGCCATTGAAGTGTTACGTAAGTCCGGTGTGGCCAAGGCTGAAAAACGGGCCCATCGCGAAGCCAAGGAAGGCGTGGTTGAGGCGTACATTCATCCCGGCAGCAAGCTGGGGGTACTGGTGGAAGTCAATTGCGAAACCGACTTTGTTTCCAATACCGATGATTTCAAGGATTTTGCCCGCAATGTGGCCATGCATGTGGCCGCCACCAATCCGCTGGCCGTAAAGCGTGAAGAGGTGGATCAGAACATCATTGACAAAGAAATTCAGATTTATACCGAGCAGGCCAAACAGCAGGGGAAACCCGATCATATTATCGAGAAGATTGCCCAGGGCCGTGTCGAGAAATATTACTCGGAAATCGTGTTGATGGAGCAGCCTTATGTGAAGGATCCCGACAAAACCATTAAAGACCTGTTGACGGAAACCATCGCCAAGGTGGGTGAAAACATAACGATTAAACGCTTTGCCCGTTTCCGTATCGGAGAATAAGCTTTTATGTCTTTAGCGTATAAACGAATTTTGCTTAAATTAAGCGGAGAATCTCTGGCGGGCGCGCAAAAACATGGTATCGCGCCCGCTATTTTGGAACATTTTGCCAACGAAGTGGCCACCGCCCGTGAAGCGGGTGTGCAGGTGGCCATCGTAATTGGCGGTGGAAATATCTTTCGCGGCCTTTCGGCCAATGCCGAGGCCATGGATCGGGTAACCGCCGACCATATGGGCATGTTGGCCACGATAATCAATGCCCTGGCTCTGCGTGATGTGTTGAACCGGCGGGAAATTCCGGCCCGTGTGATGACCGCCGCGCCCATGCCCGTGTTTGCCGAACCCTATATCCGCGATAAAGCCATCCGCCATCTGGAAAAAGGACGGGTGGTAATATTTGGAGCGGGTACGGGAAATCCTTATTTTACTACCGATACGGCCGGTGTGCTCAGAGCCATCGAGGTTAAAGCGGATGTTATTTTAAAGGGTACCCGTGTGGATGGTGTTTACAGCGCCGATCCTGAAAAGGTGACCGACGCCGTTAAATTTGACCGTTTAAGCTATATGGATGTGCTGAACAAAGGTCTTAAGGTGATGGATACAACCGCTATTTCCCTGGCCATGGATAACCGTATGCCGGTCATGGTCTTTAATTTTGATACACCGGGCAACCTGCAACGTGTGGTGAACGGTGAAAAAATAGGAACAATAGTACGGGGGTAGAAGATGAATCAGCAAGAGATTTTTGCGGATGCGCAAACACGTATGGACAAAACCATAGATTCCCTGCATCATGAACTGGCCAAGGTCAGAACCGGCCGGGCCACACCCGCTTTGCTGGATACGGTAAAAGTGGATTACTATGGTCAGATGGTACCTTTAAATCAGGCTTCCAACGTTTCGGCGCCGGAACCGCGTCTTTTGGTGGTTCAGCCCTGGGAGAAGTCCCTGTTAGCGGAAATCGAAAGGGCGATCCAAAAGGCCGATCTGGGTCTTAACCCCTCCAATGACGGTACGATGATTCGTATTCCCATCCCGCAATTAAGCGAGGAGCGGCGCAAGGATCTGGTGAAACTGGTGAAAAAATTTGGCGAGGATGCCCGCGTGGCCGTACGCAATATCCGCCGCGACGCCAACGATCATTTAAAAAAGCTGCACAAGAACAATGAGATTTCCGAAGATGAACTGAGCGTGGAGCTGGATCGTATTCAGGAGATCACCGATAAGCATATTAAAAAGATCGAGGCCATTCTGGAAGCCAAGGAAAAAGAAGTACTCGAAATATAAAATCCGGGCCCGTTATCCGGGCCCATGTCCCCATCCGTAACGCATTATTTTTACATTGTTTGATTAATATTTAATATAAACTTCAATTTTGATGTAAAACACAACGACTTTGCGCCGATAATCCTTATTATTGCACCTGCATTTATACGGACGTAAGCTGAAATAAAGGAGAATACCTTGCTTGCAGAAGCGGCATTGGAAAAATCATCGCGAAAATATAAAAATATTCTGATCGTCGGTTGGAATAATGAAGCGGCCAGCCTTTACGACAGAATATTGGGTTCTCCGGCATTGGGTTTCAACGTGCAGGGCTTTATCCGGCCCGACGGCATGCAGGAAGACAGCTTTTATAAAAACGTCCCCGTCGTTGGCGGTCTGGCTGAGTTTGAAGCTAAAATCGACGCCCTGAATATCGATGAGGTGTTGATCGTTCTCGCCCCCGGTGAAAAACATTTTCTTTCAAAGATCATAGCCGTTTGCAAACATGCCCAGGTCAGCTATCGCGTGGTGACCGACGCTTATGACGACGCCTATAAGCATGTGGTGCATGACGTTATTCGCGACGTTCTGTCGGCCAAGGAATTTGGTTTCCGCCGTATTTTTGATTTTGTGTTTGCCCTGATCTTGATTGTCTTATTGTTGCCTTTCTTTGCCCTGGTGGCCCTGGCCATTCGGCTGGAATCACCCGGTACCATTTTTTACAGTCAGCAACGGGTGGGTAAAAACGGCAAAATCTTTTCGGTCTATAAATTTCGCTCCATGGTTCAGGACGCCGAGAAGCTCTCCGGCCCGGTCTGGGCGCAAAAGGAAGACCCGCGCATTACCAAGGTGGGCCGCTTTATGCGTAAAACCCGCATCGATGAATTGCCCCAGTTGATGAATATCCTCAAGGGGGATATGAGCTTTATCGGTCCGCGTCCGGAACGGCCCTTTTTTGTGGAATCCTTTAAAAAGCAGATTCCCATGTATACCAAGCGCTTAAAGGTCAAGCCGGGGGTAACGGGGCTGGCTCAGGTGACCGTGGGGTATGATGAAACGCTGGAAGATGTTAAGGAAAAAATCAGATGCGACATCGAATACATTGAGCATGCCGATTCCATTAAGATGAACCTGAAAATACTTTGGAAAACAATCTTTGTTGTTTTGCTGGGTGAAGGGCAATAGGCGCCTTTCCCGGCAATAATACCAAACCAATCCTGTCAAATTATTCAAATAAAAATTAATTATATGAACGGAAATGGCGAATTTTAGTGCACTAAAAGCAAGCATATTTCTCGGTGTGGTTTGCATAAAATTACACTTGACGTGGCGAAGCTGTATATAATTCAAAAGAAGAAAGCCTTATGAGTCAAACACAGATACAAATCGATTCCAAATTTGCCGATAAGAACGGTGAAATTATGATCGTTGAACTGGGTGGCCATGTAGATCAGACAAACAGCTATCAGTTGGAAAAGATGTTTGAGGATATTCTTGAAAGCCAGGTATTTAAGGTGATTGTGGATTTCAAGGAACTCAACTACATGAGCAGCGCCGGCTGGGGCATTTTTGTGGGCGAGGTTAAGCGCTTCCGTGAAAACGGCGGCGATATTAAGCTGGCCCGTATGGATTCCGAGATTGCCGATGTTTTTAACATGCTGGAGTTCTACCACATTCTGGAAGATTACGCCACCGTGGAAGAAGCCGCCGCCGCTTTTGACGCCACCGAGGATATTCTGGATATGACCGAGGGCGAACAGGCTGGCGTCACCATGCCCGAGCAGAGCCGGGAACCCGCCCGCCATGAAGAGATTCATATCGAGGAAAGCCCGGCGGAAGAAACGGGAGAAGAAACACCGCGGGAAACGGACAAAGAGACGGCCGATGTGATTGAACTGGTGCCCAGCACAACGGCGCCGGTCAAGGAATTTAAGGTGTCCGGAGCGGTTTTTGATCCCCTGGAACGGCAGGATGTGAAACTGGAAGAACTGCCGTTAACCGAAAAGATTAAAAAGGTCGTTGCCGAAAACCCTTTGGTATCGCCCTGGCAAATAAAGCGTATTTTGAAACATGAGCAGTTCGGACATACCCGGGTCAGTATTTTTAAGTTGTGGCGCTTGTTGAAAATGCTGGATCTTAATACGCGTGAAAAAAGATATAGATTTTACAGGTCATGTTAACCTTAACAGGTAGAAGAGATGAATACTAAGCATAAGATATTGTTCTTTTTTATACTTACATTTTTAGGCACGGCACCGTTGTCGGCCTTTCAGGGGAGTTCCGCCGCCAAGCCCTTCCATCCGGGGGACGGCATCTATGTCAGCACCTTCCCCGATAGCAATTCATTCCTCAATCAGGTGTTTGCCATCGATGACCGTGGTTATGCCGAGTTTCCCATTGTCGGCAAAATTAAAGTGACGGATATGACCGCACGGGACTTATCCGAATATCTGAAAAAAACATTTAAAATTTATCTGAAATATCCCAATGTTTATGTGAAACCGATGGTACGGGTGAGCGTACTCGGGGGCTTTATCCGGCCCGGTCTCTATTATGTGGATATAGATAACTCCTTATGGGATGTTGTCTATATGGCCGGCGGCACCTTGCTGGAGGACGGTATCGAAGAGATGAGGTGGCAGCGCATGCATGATGAACCGGACGATGATGTCACCCCCTTTTTTGAGCGGGGCACCTCCCTGCGGGCCATGGGCTTTAAATCGGGTGATCAGTTGTGGACACCCTCGCCCGATGCCCGCACCATCTGGGATGCCATCCGCGATGTGATGCCGATTTTAACCCTTACCGCCACCGTGTGGACACTGTACAACACGTATCAGAGAGATCAAATTCTTCTTAGAACCGTTAGATAGCCGAGGCCCATATGCAAAACAATCAAGGATCGAACGCGCCGATGACAGGTTCGGATAGTTCGTTTGACATAAAAAAATATATCCGTTTATTCAAAAGGAAAAAGTGGACGTTACTGGCCGTTTTTGCGGTGACCTTTATCGTGGTTTTTGCCGCTGCCCTCCATTTTGGTCCGCAGCAGCTATACAGCACCACGGCGTTGCTGCAATTTGATGACAAACGCGCCCTGTCCGGCATGAATGCCCGCGGCCGTCAGGAAAACGACAGTAAGCTGGGTGTGTTGATGAGTCGCTCCTTTTTAAAACGGGTAGTGGCCCATACCGATTATCAGTTTCAGGTAAAAGGGCAGCCGCGTTATTCGGTCATAGATTCCGTACGTCTGGAAAAAGATTTGAAGTATGGGAACTACAGAATCGAAAAGGTGAATAATGTATTAAAACTCTACTTCACCAACCCGCAGAAAACCATAGAGGATCAGGTGGTTCTGGAAACTTCCATACCGGAAAACAACCAGATATCCTATGGCGGAGCGACCCTGTACATAAAGCCCGGTTACTGGAAAACCCATGACGAACTGGCCTACAAGCTGCTAAAAGAGGCTAAGGCGGTTGAAATTTTAAGGCTGGCCCTGGCTCCCAATTTTAAAAACCGCTTGCGTACGCTGATGGAAATAAAAATCACCGGTGCCGACCCCGTGTATATCACCGAAACACTCAACGTGCTGGTGGATCAGTTTGTCTTGCAAAATCTTGATTTTAAAAAGTATCACACCCGTGAAGTGTTGGGCATTTTAACCACCCAGCTTGAGCAGGCCAAGCAGGAACTGGACATCGCCACCGATGAGCTGAAACAGTTCCGTCAGCGTAACCCCTACGTGGGGCTGGCCGGAGATGCCGCGGGCACCATCACCAACATTTCCACCATCGAGTCGCAAAAGATCGAATTAAACAATAAGAAATATGAATTACAGGCTATTATTCAGCGCTTGAATAAGGCGGCCGCGGATGAAAAATATTCCGTACTCAGTGAGCTGCTTTCCTGGCTGGCGGTAAACGGCCCGGCAACCGTGCCGGCTTTGGCGGCCGAGTTTGCCACCCTGAATGAAGAACGTATGCGGCTGGAATCTTCCTACGCTCCGGGACATCCGGTGTTGCTGGAAAATAAAAAGAAACTGAACCAGTTGGAACAAAAGGTGTTGCTCACCGCCGGCAATGTGGAAAAACAGTATGATGAGCGTATAAAAAGTTTTGATACGCAGGTTCGCAGTCAGCAGTTGAAAATTCAACGTTTACCGGCCAAGGAACTGGAATATGCCGAGCTGCAGCGTAAAAGAAATGTGGCGGATCAGGTCTACTCCTCGCTGCTGGTACGGTTTAATCAGGCCAAGGTGGCCGATGCGGTGGAAGTGGGCGATATCATCGTACTGGATCCCGCCGTGGTGCCCCCCACGGCCGGAAAACTGGGACTGTTCCTGAAATATGGCATGATCGCCTTTATCATGGGCTTCGGCCTGAGTGTGGGGTTTGTGCTGGTGGTAGACTTTTTTGACAAAACGGTACGCACCACCGATGAACTGGAAAAAGCGGTACCCATCCGCGTGGTGGCTAAAATTCCCGTGGTCGGATCGGAAAAAGATATCGACCCGGAGTTGTTTGACAAATCCAAGCGTATCGACCCCAAGCTGGTTACGGCCGATTACTCGCCAACGCCCATGGGGGAGGCCTACCGTAGTCTGCGTACACAGTTGTTGTTTAACAATGAAGAAAAACGCAACCGTTCTCTGTTTGTCACGTCACTGAACCCCAGTGAGGGCAAGTCGCTGAATGCCGGAAACCTGGCTATTACCTTTGCCCAGCAAAAAATCCCCACCCTGTTGGTGGATGCCGATTTAAGACGCGGTGTGTTGCATAGCTCCTTTGCCTGTAATAAAAAACCCGGTTTGGCCGATTTTCTTTACAGCAATGCCGATATTACCGATGAGAATATCCGCAAGGTGATTCAGCAAACGCATATTCCCAATCTTTATTTGATGAGCAGCGGCATGGCCGTACCCAACCCGTCGGAAATTCTGGGCACCCAAAGGGCGGCCGAGGTTTTTAAATTTATGGGTGAGCGTTTCGGCTTTTTAATTGTGGACACCCCGCCCATCATGGTTACGGCCGATTCCATTGTGCTTTCCAAGTATGTGGATCAGGGTCTGTTTGTCATCCGCGCCGGTAAGACCAATGTGGAAGATGTTAAAGCCAAACTGGCCGAATACAAAAACTTTCAAAATCATCTGTTCGGCATTATTCTCAATTGTGCCGAGCTGGATATGAAAAAAGACAACTATAAATATTCATATTATAACTACTAATAGATAAAAGTTTAAGGCTGCCCCGGAGGTGTGATTATGAGATATGACACAACCGGTACAGCCTTTTTTTTACTCAAAACTGATTAAATATGTACCTTTTGCATACTTTTCTTGAGAAAACCAGGCAAAAATATCCCGATAAACCGGCCCTTTTTTCCGGCAGGTGGTATACCTATCGTGAAATAGATGAAGCGGCCAATTCCCTGGCCAACTATCTGCGCGCCAAAGGGGTAAGGCGGGGTGACCGGGTCGCTTTTTTGCTGGACAACGGTTTTGGCTATGTGGTTACCTATTACGGGGTGCTAAAAGCGGGGGCGGTTGCCGTTGGACTGAATACGGAAACCACGGCGGACACGCTGCGCTATCTGCTAAATAACTGCGGCGCCCGCGTCTTTATCTCCGATAAGAACTTTAAAAAATACTTAAAGCCGATATCCCCGCGCATAAAGCGGATGGATGCCTTTGTTTTGCTGCGGCCCATGAGTGATTTTCCCCGGGCCGATATTCTGAGTGATATTTTGGAAAGCCACTCCACTCAGCCTCCGCAGGTACGCCTGATCAATCTGGATCTGGCAGCCATCGTTTATACATCCGGGAGTACGGGAAAACCCAAGGGGGTGACCCTAAGCCATCTCAATATCGTTACCAACACCGAGTCGATCATTGCCTATCTCCGGCTGACCCCGGCGGACAGGATGCTGGTGGTGCTCCCGTTTTACTATATTTATGGTTTGTCCCTGCTCAATACGCATATTGCCGTCGGCGGCAGTCTGGTTATTGAAAACCGCTTTGCCTTTCCCAATGTGGCCCTGAACAGCATGGAGGAACATGAGGTTACCGGTTTTGCCGGCGTGCCTTCCACCTTTGCCATTCTGCTGGCCAAAACCAATATCCGCGAGCGGCGGTTGCCAAAGCTGAGATACGTTACCCAGGCCGGCGGGGCCATGGCGCCCACACTGCAAAAGGAGGTGGCCCAGGTACTGGCGCCCGCCAGGCTGATCATCATGTACGGGGCAACGGAAGCTTCGGCCCGTCTCTCCTATCTGGCGCCGGAATATCTTGAAAGCAAATGGGGCTCCATCGGTAAGGCCATTCCCAATGTGGATCTGTTTGTGGCCGATGAAAAAGGGCGCGCGCTTCCCGCCGGGGAACGGGGAGAGATCGTGGCCCGCGGGGCTAACATCATGCAGGGTTACTGGCGGGATCAAAAGGAGACAAAAATGGTGCTGCGCCACGGCCTCTATTTCACCGGTGATCTGGGCCGGATGGATGAGGAAGGGTTTATTTATGTGGTGGGGCGTTCCAAGGATATGATCAAACAGGGGGCCAACCGCATCAGCGCCAAGGAGATCGAGGAAAAAATCCTGGAGCACGAAAACGTTCTGGAAGTGGCTGTCATCGGCCGCCCGGATGACATTTTGGGTGAGGCCATCGACGCCTGTATCGTGTTAAAGGAGCAATCGGAAACCTGGCAGGAAGAGTTACAGGATTTTATCCGAAAAAAATTACCGCCTTTTAAGCAACCCAGACATTACTCCCTGTTTGAAAGCCTGCCCAAGAACAGTTCGGGAAAAATTATGAAAACGAAAATCAAAGAGTTGAAAGGCCTGGCTTAAGCGCATGCAAGTTTCCTATATCACCGAGAACTTTCAGGAGTGGGACGCCTATGTTCATGCCCATGAGGCCGGTTCCCTTTATCATACATCGGCCTGGAAAAAGATAATCGAAAGGCATTTCAAAAAAGAGACCTTCTACATTGCGGCCGGCGAGCAGGATAAAATCGTGGGTGTATTGCCGCTGGTTCATTTTAAATCGGCCCTGTTTGGGAATTTCATCGTTTCCGTACCCTATGTAAACTATGGCGGTATTCTGGCGGATAGCCGGGAGGCGATGGAGGCCCTGACCGCGGAAGCGGAAACCATTCGGGAACGGTGCGGCGCGGATTTTGTGGAACTGCGTGACATACGCCCCCTGGAAACCCACCTGCCGGTTAAAACGCAAAAGGTAACCTTCTTTCTGGATTTGCCGGAATCCCCCGATGACCTGATGGCCTCATTTAAAGCCAAGCTGCGCAGCCAGATTCGCCGGCCGGTCAAGGAAGGGATTACCGGAGAGGTCGGCGGCATGGAGTTCCTCGATGACTTCTATGAAGTTTTTTGCCGCAATATGCGTGATCTGGGAACGCCGGTTTACTCTAAACATTTTTTTAGAACCATTCTGGAAGAGACTCCGGAAAACAGTCATATTGCCCTGGTGCGTTCCAAAGAGGGAAAAACCATCGGCGCCGCTTTTTTACATGGCTACAAACAGCGCATGGAAATTCCCTGGGCCTCCACCCTCCGGGAGTATAACCGTTTTAGTCCCAATATGCTTATGTACTGGGAGGTACTGCGCTTTTCCATTGAAAAGGGCTATAAGCAGTTTGATTTCGGCCGCTGCTCGCGTGACAGCGGAACGTATCGTTTTAAAAAACAGTGGGGCAGTGTGGAACAGCAGCTTTACTGGTACTATGTCCTGCCATCGGGTGGCGAATTGCCGCAAATAAACCCGGATAATCCCAAGTATAAGCTGGCCATAAGTATGTGGCAAAAAATGCCGCTGGCTTTTACCCGTCTGCTCGGGCCGTCCATTGTAAAAAATTTACCTTAGGCAGGATAATGATGAAAAAAAAGCCCGCGGTTGTATTGGGAAATCTGATGATGGGGCGCTGTTTTACGCTGGCGGATATACCTTATATCGGAATCACCACCAAAAACGATAAGCGTCTGTTTTATTCCAAAGCCTGCATTGAAGGCCATGTGCTGGAAAATCCGGCTAAAAATGAAGCGGCAACACTGGCGGGTTTGCTGGAAATAGGCAAAAGGCATGGAGGAGGGTTACCTCTTTTTTATACCAATGACGCCCAGTTAAAGATGGTTAACAGCCACGCCGACACGCTGCGCGACTATTTCACTTTTCTTTTGCCGCACAAAAAGCTTATCGATTCCAGTCTGGATAAACACCTGTTCAATGACATGGTAAAGGAATATGACCTGCCCACGCCGCCCACCTTTCATAAGGATGAGGTGACCGGTACGGATATGCTGGATTTTCCGGTGATAATAAAGCCCACCAGCCGCATCCATTGGTTTAATTCCCAGGTTATCAAAGAGCTTGGGGCGCAGCAAAAAATTTTGCTGATAAACAATGCCGCCGAGTTCGAAAACTATCGCCGCAAGATTGACGCCGAAAATATTGATTATATCGTGCAAAAATATGTTCCGGGCACGGAAGCGCAAATCTTAAGTTTTCACAGCTTTTTTGATGAAAACTCCGAACCCCTTGCCTATTACTGTGGCCGGAAAATACGCACCTACCCCAATGATTACGGTCTGAGTTGTTCACTGCGGCTGATAAAACACCCGGAAATGGCTGCCATCAGCCTGGATGTGTTAAAGAGACTGCGGTTTAAAGGGCCGATAAAAATCGATTATAAGCTGGATGAAAAGAGCGGCAAACTGTATTTGCTGGAACTGAATCCCCGCTACAATATGTGGCACTATATCGGCGCCCGGGCCGGGATAAACCTGCCGGCGCTGGCTTATCATTATCTCATCGACGGTGTTGCCGGAAAAGTGCAAACCGACTATGAAACGGATATTAAATGGATCAGCGGGATTCAGGAGTGGTTTACGTTTCGCGATATGAAAAAACAGGGACTCATTTCCACCGGTCAATGGCTGGCTTCTCTTTCCGGAAGGCGGATATACCAAACCTGGGCCGGGGATGATCTTAAACCGGTGATGTACGCCGCCTGGGATACCTTTAAAGGCGGTTTGAGAAAAGTAAAAAAGTTGTTCTGATGCGCTATCTTATTTTTTCGGATGTGCACGCCAATATATTCGGGCTACAAAAATTGTTGGAGCAGCGGGAAGCGTTGAAGGCGGACGCCGTTTTCTCCCTGGGTGATGTTGTCGGCTACAACAGCTTTCCCCATGAGTGCCTGCAACTGATGAAAGAACATAACATTCCCTCGCTGACGGGGAACCATGAGGCGATGGTTCTCGGGACGCTGAGTTTGAACAGTTGCAAAAGCGAGCGCGGACAAAATGCGGTGCGGATTACCCGGGAGCTGATAACAAGCGAGGATAAGGAGATCCTCCGTGGCTGGCCGGTTCAATGGGAGTTTAATGAAACAACCATCGCCTGGCATGCCGGGTTTGATTCC
Organism: Calditrichales bacterium; assembly: GCA_015493745.1. Classification (GTDB taxonomy): domain Bacteria; phylum Calditrichota; class Calditrichia; order Calditrichales; family J004; genus J004. Next base: position 20,228 of record WGCN01000054.1, on the reverse strand, counting down.
CTTTTCCGTACGGTCAATACCGTTCAACGGGCCGTCCCGCAATTCCGGCAGATGGAAAAGCTTGGCAAGGATCTGTGCTTTTTCGGCCATACCCATCGTCCGGGAGTCTTCATCCGCGATAAGGTATCAGGGGCCATTGAATATAACACCGATCCCGGGCGGATCATGATCGACGCGGGGCGCCGTTATCTGGTCAATCCGGGTACGTTGGGCGAGCCGCGTCACGGTTTGCCCATGAGTTTTGTTGTTTTTGACGCGCGGGAAATGAGCCTGGAGTACAAGACGGTTGCTCTCTCCGCGGAAGAATGGCGGCATCTGAAGAAAAAGAATCGGGAAGTTTTCGGTATAACCAGCTTTAAACGCCTGCCCCAACAGCTAAAGGAAAAGGGGCGACGCTGGTACTATCGCCTGGGCAGCCTTAAAGAGGGCCCTGGAGCTTCCCCGGCGGAAAACAAACAGACGGGATTCTCTGAAAAATGATACTTAAGTGGCTATTCTGGTTCTTGTTCCTTCTTCTGGGGTATATCTATGTGGGTTATCCCCTGTTTTCCATGATACTGGGACGCCTGGTTCGTTCAGAAAAGCCTCCCCGTTTATCGGAATGGCCATCATTGACCATGGTTATTTCGGCTTATAATGAAGAAACGGTGATCCGCGAAAAACTGGCCAATTCGACCGCGCTGGACTATCCCCGGGATAAGTTCCAAATGGTGGTGATATCGGATGCCTCGGATGACCGGACGGATGAGATCGTGAAAAATTACGGCGATGCGCGTGTGCGCTTGATACGGGTGGAAGGACGCCGGGGGAAAACCCATGGTATTTCGGCGGTTGTTCCCGCCCTGACATCGGAGATCGTGGTTTTTTCCGATGCCAATGCCATTTACAAAGAGGACGCCTTGTTAAAACTGGTAGCCCATTTCGCCGATGAAAAGGTGGGCTATGTGGTGGGCAACGCCCAATATTATAAGGAAGAGCAATCCAATGCCGGCGAACATGAAAGCGCTTACTGGGATATGGAAGTGCGTTTGAAGATGTATGAATCCCGGCTCAGTTCGGTTGTCGGAGGGGACGGGGCCATATATGCCATCCGCCGGGCGTTGTTTTTGGAAATGGATGATGACGATATCAACGATTTTGTAAACCCCCTGCAAATAATCATTCAGGGCTATCGCGGTGTTTTTGAACCCGCGGCCATTTGCTATGAACATACGGCGGATAGTTTTGATAAGGAAATCGGCCGTAAGCGGCGTATTGTCAACCGCAGTTGGCGCGGCCTGATGAAGAACAAAAGCGTACTCAACCCATTTAAAACGGGTTTTCACGCCTTTCAGGTTTTTTCGCACAAAATGCTGCGCTGGCTGGGCGGGGTTTTTCTGCTGGCCTTTTTTATCGTCAATCTGTTTTTATGGCCGGTTCACTGGTCTTATCAGTTGTTTTTGGCCGCGCAGGTGGTCTTTTACCTGTTGGCCCTGGGGGGCTGGCTCATGATACGGTTCACAGGAACCGCTCCCTTTTTATTCTCTACGCCCTATTACTTTACGGCAGTGAATATCGCCTCCATTTTGGGTATCATCGATAACTATTTGGGAAAAAAGTACACCACCTGGCAAACAATACGGGAAGCTTCATAATCGAGGAATGAAATGGCATATAGTGTAAAAGTTGCCGATCTGGAAAAAGAACGGCATATTATGGTGACCATCCTGGAAAACAATCGTAATGTACCGGGTTTTGATTTTAATAAACGCTTTGAGTGGATTTATCTCAACAATCCCACCGGCAAGGCCAGGGCCTGGATTATCTGGGATGAGGATAAAAACATTCCTGTCGGCTTTACCGGCGTTTTTCCCAGAAAAGCCTATGTGGATGGCCGGGAATACACTGTGTGGAATTGCGGTGATTTTTCCATTGAGAAGAAATACCGTACGCTGGGGGTGGCCGTGAAGTTGCGCAAAGCGGCCAGGGAAGCGGTTAACAATGACGAAGTGCCCTTCCTATATGCCCATCCCAATGAGCGCATGGAAGTGATTCATTTACGCTCCGGCCATAAAAAAATTGCCCAAATGAAACGGTATGCCCTGCCGTTCCGGGTTAACCGGGTGCTTCAGGCCTATTTGAAAAACGAGTTGCTGGCCCGTATGGCCGCCAAGCCCATAAATTTTATTTTGTCCTTAAAATACCGCTTTTCAACTTTTCTGGGTCTTTCCGGAAAGTTGCATGACCAAATTCAGGTCGATGAACGTCATGCCTATCTTTTTGAATATATGAAAAAAAGATTCCGGGTGATCGGCGATCGCAGTGTGGAATTTATCAACTGGAAGTTTGCCGCCAATCCTAACCGCCAATATCAGCAATTTGATATGTTTTATAAGAGCAACCTGGTGGGTACCGTTTTTTTTACCCGCAAGAACGATGTCATACACATCATCGATATTCTGATTGATGATTTCGATCGCTTTGCCGGGCAGTTGTTCCGTATGTTTATCAATTATATCCGTCCGGCCTATAAGCGGCGTATCGTTTCCCTCTCATTTATTTTGCAGGAGTATAACCCCTTTGTTCCCGTTCTGGAAGAACTGGGTTTCAGGTTCCGTGACGACGCCACTTCGGCGGTTATTTGTTATACCTCCGCAGAAAAACATCCGGAACTGGAGCCGGTATTGTATGACGGACGTAACTGGTTTATGACCGTTGGCGACCGTGACGCCTGACAGAACGATTAATAAAGAGCTATGAAATTATCTGTTATAAGGAGCGAAAGATGAAAGAAAAAATTATTGAATTTCTGTATGATGACAGTTTAAAAGATGAATTTAATGATCTGGATCATGATGACTCTTTGTTGGAATTGGGTATCATTGATTCCGTTAAAATGATGGAAATGATTTCCTTTCTGGAAGAAAATTTTGGTATTGAGGTGGATGACGAGGAATTGATGCCGGAAAATTTTGACTCGATAAATGCCATCGTCGCTTTTATAGAATCTAAAAAAGGATAACATGAAAACGTTTACCATGCCCTGGGGTGCCTGGTATGGCGACAAGCAACGCCGTTTTGAACTCCCGGACGCCTGGGAAATCGACTATTTCGGCCTGGACGCCGATCAAAAGGTTAGTCCGCAAAAGGTGGAAACGGTTCTTGACGGTTTATCCCGGGATTTAACGGACAAAAAACCGGCCAGCGCCGTAATCGTGGTCGATGACCTGACCCGGCCCGTGCAACTGGACGGGCTGCTGCCGCAAATTGTGACCCGCCTGGAAGGGGCCGGAGTAAAAAGGTCGGCCATAAAGGTATTGATCGGGCTGGGTTCCCACGCGCCCCTTAGCGATGGGGATTTGCGAAAAAAGCTGGGCAATGAAATTGTCGATCGCTTGCAATGTATCAATCACGATCCCGGTGAAACGGAACCCATTGGCATGGAATGGGGCAAAACGGAAATACGGCTCAACCGTCACTACCTGGCGGCGGAATACAAGATTGTGGTAAGCGGACTTACACCGCACAGCTTTGCCGGTTTTTCCGGCGGGGCGAAAATGCTGGTACCGGGAATCGCCGATATGGAAACCCTTGCCAAAACCCATAAGTCCGTTTTGATGGGTTTTATGGGCAAGTTGGGAACGGTGGAGCAAAATAAATTCCGTGATACCATCGAAAGCTTTGTGCACAAAGCAGGATTGGATTTTTTTGTGGGTCTGGTTTTGAACCCCGACAGGTCGATCCGTGATCTCTTTGGCGGTCATTTTGTCGAGGCCCATCGCCAGGCATCGCTGGTGGCGGCGGCCTTTTGCACCGTGCCGGCGGACGGGCCTTATGATGTGGTTATCTCATCGGCCTATCCCAAGGATACCGAGCTGTTACAGGCTGAAAACGCCATGATCCCGCTTAAATCCAAAAAGGAAGGACTGATCAGGGAGGATGGCACGCTCATCCTGATGTCCGCCTGCAGCCAGGGAGTGGGTCATCACGGCTTGTTTGGCGCGGGCGGCAGGCTTTATCGCAAGGCACGCCCCCTGAGACTGTTAAAACCGTACAATGTCGCCTTTTTTGTGGAAAATGTGGATGGGGAAGGTTTCAGCACTGTTTTTAGTGAAGACTATTTTTTTACGGATCAATGGATAGAATTGTTGAATCATATATCCGTATATCTTCCGCCGTCACCTAAAGTTGCCATTTTCCCCTATGGCAGTATGCAATTGGTAAAATAATATGTCACCTACAACCCTGATCTTTTTAGTTCTCTATTTTGCCGGTATTGTCCTGACCTTAAGGAAGCCGCACTGGGGCGTTGCTCTTTATATATTCGAATGGCACAATCATCCTCCCTATATGTGGTGGGGACGGGATCTGCCGGATCTGCGCTGGTCGATGCTGGTATCGGTGGTGACGCTGATCAGCCTGATTATCAATCATCAAAAGCTGAAAAAGCTGAAAGACCCGACCTACAACCTGATATGGTGGCTGGTGGGCATGACCCTGTGGATGTACTTTGTCAGCGTCTTTGTGGCCATTGTGCCCAAGGAGAGCTTTAAACGGGCTGAAATCTTTTTAAAAATGACGGTTCAGATATTTCTGATGATGTATCTGATCCGCACCACAAAGGAGATGCATCAGGTGCTCTGGACGCTGGTATTAAGCGTAGCCAATTTCGGGCGTATCGCTTACCAGCGGGGCGGAAACCGCTATCTGGGGGTTATTGCGCCCAATGCCACGGAGGAAAACGCCATCAGCGCGCACGTAGCGGCGGTGTTACCTTTCTTCGGCCTCTATTTTTTATCGGGAAAGCGCTGGGAAAAAATTATTACCTTTCTCTCCATCCCCCTGTTGATCAATCTGATTATTTTGGCCAACTCCCGGGCCTCCTTTCTGGCGGTCCTGGTTATTGGCATCCTGAGCTTTATCTGGATAAAGGGGCGCCTGCGCTGGTATGTGTTGCTGGGCCTGGTGGGCGGCGTGATCTTGTTTTTTATGCTGGCCAACGAGCAGTTTTGGGAACGGCAAAATACCATGAAAAACTATAAGGACGAAGGTTCCGCCGTAAGCCGGATCTATCTTTGGAATGGCGCCATCGAGATGTGGAAGGATCATCCCCTGGGTCTGGGGGGAGAAGGATTTGAGGAACTGGTCATCGAATATGTACCGGAACTGGCGGTCAAGATGCAGGAAGACGGCGCCAAAACGGTACATTCCACCTTTTTCCTCATTCTGGTGGAGTGGGGCCCGGTTGGGCTGATCATGTTTTTTGGCTTCACCATACACACCATGCTCATTCTGGGCCGGGTGCGAAAACGATCGAAATTTACGCCGGGTTACAGATATTATGTGGATGCCATGGCCATTCAAATGGGGATCATCGCCCTGTTTGTGGCGGGACTGACCCATAACCGTCTCTACGCGGAGGTCTACTACTGGTTCGGGGCTTTTGCCGTCGTGTTGCGTAACCTGCAGATAACGGAACTGGCCGAGGAAAAGGAATCTTTGGAAGAGCTTAAGGAAGCGGCCCGCATCTCCGGAACAGAACCGGGGGTGAATAATGTGCCGGGGGCTATAAACTGAAAACGGATAATGTAAACGATTCATGAAAAAAATACTGTTTTTAACCTCCAACTTTCCTCCGGGAAGAACGGTGGGCACCCAAAGGGTGACGAAAATTCTAAAATATATCGATGGCGGCGAATTTGAATTCCATGTATTAACCCTGGAAGAAGCTTTTTACGGGGACACCTACGATAAAAATAAGCCGCTGGAACAACGTATCCCCGATTCGGTTAAGGTATACCGCACTCCCATCCGGGATCTGACAAAAGGGTTTACCTATGTCAAGTCGCTGATCACCGGAAAAAAGGAAAAAACGGTTACGGAGCGCCCGGCGAACGGTAACCGTAATAATAGCGTACCCGGGAAGCCGCAAAATAATAAATCCCTGGTTTCGCGACTGGCGCACAAAGGGCGGGATTTTTTCTTCTCCTTTCTGGAATTTCCCGATAAATATATAGGCTGGTACAAAGATGCCGTTAAAGAGGGCGTGCGTATTGTCCGGGAAGAGAAGATCGATATTTTGCTGACCACCGCTCCGCCACATTCCTTGTTCGTCATGGCCACGCGCATTAAGAAACTGACCGGCGTAAAACTGGTGTTGGATTACCGCGATCCCTGGGCGCTTTCCCGCTGGGACAAGGGAAGCCGGATCAAAACGGCCTCGGAGAGCTATTTGGAAAAGAAGGCCATAAAAGCCGCGGATGCCGCTCTTTTTGTAACCGATAAGCTCCAAAAGGAGTATGCCCGTCACTATCAACAATTTAATCCCGATAAATTTCATGTTTTCTACAACGGCTATGACGCCGACGATTTTAAGGGTAAACAATGCGAACCGACAAAACCGCCTCTTCGCTTTATTCATCTCGGAACCCTCTATAAGAAGCGGAACCCCGAAAAACTGTTTGAAGCGGTCAGGCAGTTAAAGGAGGAGGGCTTGCTTTCTGCCGGCCAGGTTCAGTTTGAGTTTATCGGCTATGTGGCCCGCGAACTGGATTTCCTGTTTGACAGACTGGCGGCCTATGATCTGGATGATCTGATTATCTTTAGGCCGAATATCGATTTTGAAAGCAGTCTGACCACCATGTATGAGGCTTCGGTGCTTGTCATTGTACAGCCCTTTACGGATTTACAGGTACCGGCCAAGCTGTTGGAATATATGTATACGGAACGCCCCATACTGGCTTTGTGTGAACCGGGCAGCGCCACGGCGGAAGTTATTGAGAACGGCTCCCTGGGCGTTGTCGCCGCTTCGCAGGATGTGGCCGAAATTCGTAAAGCTATATTAAAGCTATTGGATCATCTGCAAAAACCACAGTTTAAGTCCGATATCCGCTATATACAGTCTTTCAATATGAAAGAATACATAAAAAAACTTGAAGATATTTTCCGGAGTCTCTGATGCCTCAACCTATAAAAGTCGCACATTTGATCAACCATCTTTCTCCGGCAGGCAAGGAAATGGGCATAGTTAAACTCCTCAATCGCATGGATCCGCAAAGGTTCCAGGGCTATCTGGTTGTTTTTGACAAAGTTTGGGATACGCTCTCCCTCGATGTGGAGAAATCGGAACTTATCGCCATCAACAAAAAGAAAGGCAATGATCCCCTGCTGCCCTTTAAGGTGGCTAAAATTTTACGTTCGCGGAAAATAGATATCTTGCATACCCATGCCTGGGGTACTTTGGTGGAGGGCATTCTGGGCGCCAAGCTGGCCCGCACGCCGGTTATTATTCATGGCGAACATGGTACTTTTCACAAAACCGGAAAGCGGAAAAAAGTACAAAACCTGTTTTGGCGCTGGGCAGATTACCGCTTGTCGGTTTCCGGGATTTTGGCGCGCAACCTGGAAAAAACCATCGAGCTGCCTGAAAATTCCTTTGAAACCATCCTTAACGGGGTGGATACCGACAAGTTTAAACCCAATGCCGAAGACCGTGCCCGGGTGCGTGCCGAACTGGGCATCAGGGAAGATACCGTACTCATCGGTACCGTTGGCCGTACCATAAAGGTAAAAAACCATCCGCTGATGATCGAAGCGGCCCATATTCTAAAGGACAGGGGGTTGCCCTTTAAAATGGTGGTGGTGGGGGATTCACCGTTTTACAGCATCCGCGAGGAGATGGAAGAGAAAATCAAAAAATACCGGCTGAGTGACACCGTGGAATTCCTGGGTAACCGCAGCGATGTGGAGCGGGTGATGAACGCTTTTGATATTTTTGTTCTGCCCTCCCTGAGCGAAGGCTGTTCCAATGTGATTCAGGAGGCCATGGCCACGGGCTTGCCGGTGATTGCCACCAATGTCGGGGGTAACCCGGAACTGGTGAGTGACGGACGAACCGGTTTTCTGTTTACCTCGGAAGATGCCGATGATTTTGCCGCCAAGATGGAAACTCTGGTGTGCAATCCGGCCCTGCGCAAACAATTTGGAGAGGCTTCCCGCGAGGATGCCTTGCAGCGTTTCTCCCTGGATGTTATGGTTAAGGCTTATGAGGATTTTTACCTGAAAGCGATGGATGGCATAAATGGCAGATAACAACCCGGAAGAACAAAGCCTGACGGCCACCGCCCGGCAGGGGGTAATCTGGACCATCCTGCGTTCGCTGAGCAGCCAGGGCGCCCGTTTTCTGGCCTCCATTTTTCTGGCCCGCATCCTTTTTCCGGAAGATTTCGGCATCATGGGTATTGTGCTCATCGTAACGCGCTTTGCCACGCGATTGGGCAGTTTCGGTTTTACACAGGTGTTGGTTCAGAAAAAGTTGATCGATGAAACACACATCCGTACCACTTTTACGGTGAATCTGATCATCGCTTCCCTGACGACGTCCATCCTGTATGTGTTTGCTCCGTCGATAGCCTCCTTTATCATTAGCGAAGGGGATATGCAGCGTCTGCCCCTGGTTACCAATGTGTTGCGTGTGTTATCGCTCAATTTTATCCTGATCGCTTTGTATACCGTTCCCAATTCCCTGTTAAAGCGCAAGTTGAAATTCAAACAGGAATCGATCATCGGAATATTTGCCGGCGTCACCAAGTTTCTTTCCCCCATCGCCTTTGCCCTGTGGGGTTTTGGGGTGTGGAGCCTGGTCTTTGGCGCCATTCTGGGTGAGTTGATGTATGTGATCGCCTTTTATCTGTCCACAAAATGGGTACCGCGCTTTGGCATGAACCGCGTGGCCCTGCGCCATATTTTTTCCTTTGGCATGTGGATGAATCTGTACAGCTATATACAATATTTTTACAAGAACATCGATTACTTTCTGATCAGCAAGTTCCTGGGGCTGGGATTGCTGGGGAATTATGAACGGGCCTATAATCTGATGAATACGCCGCGCAAACGGGTGGGCGATATGATCAACGGTATCCTGTTTGCCACCTATTCCAAAATCCAGGATGAGGATGAGCGCATGAACAATGCCATGCGCAAGGTAATGGGAACGGTGGCGCTGATTATTTTTCCGGCGATGACCTGGCTCTACTTTGCCGCCCCCTCTCTGATTCCGCTGGTATACGGCGATAAATGGGGACTGGTGGTGGAGCCGCTGCAAATCATGTCCATAAGCGGTCTGATCGAATCGGTAACCATGGTGTTTTACCCGGCTTTTATTGCCAAGGGGCTGGTAAAAAATCGTACCCGCGTACATTTTGTTGTTTTTCTTTTTCTGGCAACGGGACTCTACTTTACCGCCCAGATAAGCATTGTCATGGTGGCCTGGACCATAGTCGGCGCTTCCACCCTTGGCTTTTTTCTTAATTCCCTGGAATATATCCGCAACACCGGCTGGCGCTGGCGTGATACCTTCAGCAGTATACGGCCTCCGGTAATAATTATGGGGCTGATGATACCCGCCCTGTATGGGGTACGCTATGGCGCCGGGCAATGGTTTGCCGAGGATTCTCCGCTTATGTTGATATTTTTATGTATAGCTGCTGCCCTTGTCTTTTTCGGAAGTAACTATTTGTTCAAGTTTGCCGAAGTAAAGGAAATAATCGCCCTTGCCAAAGGGAAAAAGCCCAAAAAAGCATAAGGATGTGCTATGAGGAACAGATTTAAACACTTTTTATTCAGCGGTTTGGAATATGGCCAGGTAAATGCCCTGGCCCGGCGGACACGAAAAAGATCGCTGCTTATTATAACCTATCACTCGGTTCTGCCTTACTCGAAAAAGTTTGAAAGCTTTGATTACCGTAACTGTGTTTCCACGGAAAACTTTAAAAAACAGCTCATATTTCTGAAAAGGAAATATCATGTCATCAGCCTTAAGGAGGCGGAAGAACGGCTAAGGGACAATAAACTGAGCGGCTATGAATGTGTGGTTAGTTTTGATGACGGCTTCCGCAATAATTACAGCTATGCCCTGCCCCTGCTCAAGGAGATGGAACTAAGCGCGGTGTTTTATGTGACAACCTCTTTTATCGGCCGCCAGGATATGCTGTGGACGGAAAAGGTCAATGCCATTTTGCTGAATGCCGAGGTCAGCAAGGTCAGCATTCATCTTGACGGTTTGCAGACCATTTCCCTTGCCAACAATGACGAGCGTGAAAACGCTTCCGTAAAGGTACGCACCTATCTAAAATATAAACCACGCCATGTACAGGAGAGTATCCTGCGCGAACTGGTGGATGAAACCGGTTATGAACCGCATCTGGTGGAAAACGATCCCGAGCGTTACGCTTTTATGAGCTGGGATGAAGTGCGCGAGATGAAAAAGGCCGGTATGGAGATAGGCTCGCATACCCGGAACCACTACCTGCTGAATATGCTTTCGGAGGAAGAATCCTACCGGGAGTTAAAGGGATCGAAGGAGGTGCTGGAGAAAGAGTTGGGCCAGGCCTGCACTCTGTTCAGTTATCCCAACGGCGCCGAGGGTAATTTTCTGCCCCATCATTTCCGGCAATTAAAGGAATTGGGATACAGCAGCGCCGTTACCCAGATACCGGGCGTCAATCATCCCGGGCAAAACATGTATGCCCTGTATCGTATCAATATCTCCGCCCGGATGGATATGGCGGTGTTTAAATCCTATCTGGCCGGAACACAAAAACTACTTACCTTATAATCAAAATCTTATGAATCCCTTTCCCTTTGTCCCCGAGGAAATTATCAAGGACTATGCCGCGAAAAACAATCGCGATGTGGATACGGTAAAAGTACAAAAAATTTTGAAGCGGCCCCTCTCCGTGGTGGCCCGCGTTCATGTCCGCCTGGCCGATCAGGCAACGGAAACGGTTTATCTGAAATACTACCGTTCCCTGCCGGGCAAGGATATGGCCGAGGTGGTGCAGCGGGACTTTGATACCTCCCTTTTTTGGTGGGAGCGGTTTAAGCAAAGTGAACGGTTTAATGTGATCGAGCCTCTCTATGTGGATGTGGTAAACCATGTGATGCTTACCCGCGAAAGCAAAGGGGATGATATCCAGACCTATCTCAATAAAAGCGGCCATCTTTTCGGTACGTTTGACGACAAGGATAAAATCATGGAAATGATGCGCTTGTGCGGCGGCTGGTTGCGCTATTTCCAGGATATTCCCGTGGATGCCGGCGAAGAAAACCGGATTACGCTGGAGTATTTGCTTGACTATATCAATCTGCGCATGGACCGGATTGTGGAAAAAACCCATATCGGATTTGACGCGGCCCTGCAGGAAAAGGTTAACCGCTATCTCCGCGACCAATGGGCGCGCATGGATGCCGGTGATAACACGATCAGCTATCTCCATTCCGATTTTTCCCTTTCCAATGTGCTTTTTGATGAAAAGGGCGTTACCGTTCTTGATTTTACGAAAAAGGAAACCGGATCGGTTTATAAGGACCTGACCCGTTTTTTCCATCAATTGATTTTACTTTCATACAAACCCAGCTTTAAAAAGGCTTTTGTTAACGAAATGCAACGTCAGTTCCTTCAAGGTTACGGAGATGGGGCGGTCCATGAAAAACCGCTGTTTCGCATATTTTTGATGATTCATGTCATCAACCACCTGGGTAAAAGCGCCCGCTTTTGGGAGCAATCGACCCGGGGCAAGCTTTACAACCGCTGGGTGGTGTATAATGTTATGAAACGGATAAAAAAGGCGGTGGCTTAATCATGGTGGGTAAGCTGAAAAAGATTTTTCGTATGAGTCCGGGGGAAATACTTTTCCGTATCGGTGAGCAGATTCGTATCCGCAGGGAAAAAGCCCATGCGCAAAAGGAACTGCACAAAGTATTACAACCGGAGTTTGATTTTTTTGACCCCGGACATCCCCGGCTATTTGAACGTTACCGTTCCACGGCCGTACATGAGTTGTGGGAAAAAAAAGAATTTGCCCGCAAACTGTCCGAACCGCTGAGCAGTGAGAAAAAAGAGCGCTTTCTTAAAGACTACGGTGACGAAGTGGAAAAGAGCGTGCGGCGCGCCGACCTCTTTCTGGAGCACCGCTTTTCCTTTCTCGGCGTCTCTTTTACCCTGCCCGATCCCATACCCTGGCAATCGGATCCGCTGACCCTGGCCCCATATCCACAGGGCTTTTACCGGGATATTGATATCTTTACCAACAAAAACGCCGGTGACATAAAACATGTGTGGGAAGTAAACCGCCTGCAGTTTTTAATTGAACTGGCCAAAACCGGCTGGCTGACCGGCGAGGAAAAGTATATCCTCAAGATGGAAGAGTGGCTGCTGGACTGGATCGAAAAAAATCCTTACAAACAAGGGGTGGCCTGGGCCAGTGCCCTGGAAGTGGGCGTGCGGGTTACCGCCCTGATCTGGACACTGGAGTTTTACCGGGCGACGGAGCGGCCCAAGCCTTATGTTGTGGCGGCCTTGCTAAAACTGATCTATCTCAGCGGCACCTATCTTTATGAAAACCTGTCCATCTATTTCAGTCCCTATAACCATCTGATAGGTGAGGCGGCCGGACTCTTTTTGGCCGGATATCTTTTCCCCGGTTTCCGCGACGCCCAAAAATGGGAAAAACGCGCCTGGCAGGTGCTGGTCGATCAGATAGAAAAACAGTTCCATCCGGACGGCGCCTCGGTGGAACAGGCCTCTTTCTACCACCATTTTACCCTGGGTTTTTACCTGCAGGCCATGGCCGTTAAAGGGCTTAACGGAGAAACCGTTCCCGACCGCATGGCCAGGCGGGTGGAAAAAGCCCTGGAGTTTTCCGCCTATATCACCAAGCCCGATGGCGATATGCCGCACCTGGGGGATATCGATGACGCCCGTTCCATCTATTTCGGTGATCCGACCCACTGGAATTTTGACGCCTGGCGGGCCATCGGTGCCGTCTGGTTTGACCGTTCCGACTTTAAACACCGCCTGGAACGGCTGCCGGAAGAGGCCTTTTGGCTGCTGTCCGGAGCGGACATTCAAAAATACCAGCGCATCACGGCCGGGCCCCCCGGAGAGACGGCACTTTGGTTAAAAGAGAGCGGCTATGCCATTTTCCGTAACCATTTTGGCCCTGACGGCCATTACAGTCATATGGATTGCGGCCCCATCGCCCATGGTGTTTATCATGACAATACCCCTTCCGCCGCTCATGGCCATGCCGATGAACTGGCCATTGAACTGGCCTGCTTTGGAGAGTCGCATTTGATTGATCCCGGATTTTCCAATTACCGGGGAGATTTTAACTGGCACAGTTATTTTCGCAGCACGGCCGCTCACAATACCATCGAAATCAATGGCCGTTCCCAGGCCAAACAGGGCGGTATCCTGGTCTGGAGCCGCGCTCCCCGTTTTAAACAACTGGCCTTTTTAAAAGATGAAGGCGTCAAGGCCTTTTGCGGTGAACACTACGGTTATGAAAATGAGGCGGGATCTCCGGTACACCGCCGTTATATGGCCTTTGTGGATGACGCTTTTTGGCTGGTTATAGATTTTATCTACTCCGCCAGGGGGCAGACGGAGAAAGTGGATATGGCCGAGCATCTCCATTTTGCGCCGGATAAAGAGCTGGCGATCGATGCGGAAAACCAAAAAATTACAAGCCGGGGCCGGCAGTCGGTTTTGGAAATATTTTTTGAAGATACCGCCGGAGAAGAGCCTGCGGTTACGCTGGCCCGCGGCGGTGACACACCGGACGAGGGCTGGGTTTCGCCCACCTACCGCGCCACCACCCCCGCGCCGCTGGTAAAAATAAGGCAACAGGCAACGCTGCCCTGGCAAAGCCTTAAAATTTATATGCCGGCCGGAAAAAATGGCCCTAATCCGCAGCTCTTGCGGGAAGCCGCCCGGGAATGGCGCCTGATTCTGGAGAACGGCAGTTACCGCATAAGCCAACAACTTTCCCGCGATAATAACGGCGGAGAGCTGAGGGTTGTGCGTGAACGGGATGACTTGAGCTTTACCGTGAATGTAAATTCCGGAACAGACAAACTCTTCCAAATATGACATCATGGAGGTTACCCGCGGGCAGACCTCCGCAATCAGAGCAAACAGTAAATTCGGGAAAAGAGCAACATGGCCAAAACGCAAACCAAGGTTCTGCATATCACATCCTATCCGCCGCCACGTGCCGGCTGGGGGATGCGGGTATATTTTTTAAAAAAGGAAATGGAAAAAAACGGCGATATCTGCGAAGTACTCAATATCGGCAAGGGACGTTTTTTAACGGACAGGGATTTTGTGCCGGTTCTGGGCAGTCTGGATTATATTAAAAAAGTGTTCCGGTTCCGCCTGAAGGGCTATCTGATTCATCACCACCTGAACGGGGATTCCCCCAAGGGCTTTGTGCTGACGGTGCTTTCCCTGACCATCAGCCTGCTTACCTTTCGCCGTCCGGTGATCACCTTCCATGCCGGGCCGGTACAACTCTATTTTCCCAAAAACAAGGGGCCTAAGCTGACGCCCCTCTATAAGTATATCTTTACCGTGGCCAAATATATCGTCTGTAATAACGAGGCGGTAAAAAAGAACATCATGAGCTATGGCATTCCCGGAGAAAAAATCGTACCCATACAGGCTTTCAGCAAACAATACATGGAGTTTGAAGAGCAGCCCCTGGATGCGGAACTGGAGAGTATCTTTAAAAATCATTTTCCGGTGATTGCCTGTTACGCGGCCTACCGCCCGGAGTTTTTTTTGGAAGATATGGTGACGGCTTTTGCCCGCTTTCACCGCAAAAATCCCGATAGCCGTCTGGTGATGCTGGGACAGACCCTCGGTTCGGAAACCATAAAGGCACAGATGGAGGAAGAAGGCATTCTGGACGCCGTCTTTTTTGCCGGGGATCTGGATCATGATCAGTTCCTGACCCTGCTGAGCAAGTCCACGATCTATCTGCGTACCCCGTTTAAGGATGGGGTTAGCAGTTCCGTGCTGGAATCACTGACCCTGAATACCCCTGTGGTGGCCTGTGAAAACGGTTCGCGCCCGCGCGGGGTCATCACTTATGAAAACCGGAATATCGATGATATGGTCAGCACACTCCAGGACACCGTCGACCGTATCGATGAAATAAAAGCCAATCTGAACCCGCCACCGATACCCGACACCATTAGCGTGGAAATTGACTTAATCAAAAAAGCATGAGGATAAGGAGCAAGGAATAACGGATGCGCATATTGTATCATCACCGCACGCTCGGTGACGGAGCCGAAGGTATTCATATACAGTCGATCGTTAATTGTCTGAAAGAGCTGGGACATGAGGTGCGGGTGGTCTCGCTGGTAGGAGAAAAAACCGAGTTCCGTTCATCGCAGGCGGCCCGGGAATCCAAATGGGACAAAATAAAAAACATCATTCCCCGGCCGGTGTATGAACTGGCCGAGATCGCCTACAACGTCAAGGGCAAGGCCATGCTGATGAAGGCCATTGGCGAGTTTAAGCCGGATATCATTTATGACCGTTATGCCCATTTCAGTTTTTCCGCTCTGTGGGCGGCGAAAAAAAGCGGCCTGCCGCTTATCCTGGAGGTGAACTCTCCCTATTCGATTCAGAAACGACAGTGGGAAAAACTCTACTTTCCCGGCCTCTCGAAAATGGGAGAGCACAAGATATTTGAAGCGGCGCCTAAAATCATCGTTGTTTCCAGTCCCTTAAAACAGATCATTGCCGATTACGGCGTGGATGACAGCAAAGTGATGGTACTGCCCAACGGCACCGATCCCGATCGTTTTGACCCCGCTCTGGATGCTTCCGCCTTAAAAAAAGAACTTGGGCTGGAGGGAAAAACGGTTCTGGGGTTTGTAGGCATTCTGCGAAGCTGGCACAATATCGATAAGCTGATTAATATCCTGGAAGAGATCGATCTGGAGAAGCACAACGCGGCTATGGTTTTTCTGGGTGACGGACCCAGTTATGAGGAGTTGCTGGCCTATAACAAGGAAAAGGGCAACGAAAAGGTGATCCGCTTTTTGGGGCGCATTCCCCACAGGGAAATTCAAAAATATGTGGCCATGTTCGATGTGGCCATCAGTCCCCATGCCACCCCTTATTCCTCGCCGATGAAAATCCTGGAGTATATGGCCATGGAAAAGGCTATCCTGGCCCCTGATATGCCCAACATTAAGGATCTAATCACCCCGGATCAGTCGGGCATACTCTTTACCCCGGATGACGCCGCTTCTTTAAAGCAAAAGCTTCTCGCCCTGATTGGCGATGCCGCTCTGAGGAAACGGCTGGGTAAAAAGGCCCGCCGGGAAGTATTGGAAAAGTTTACCTGGATGGGCAATGCCCGTAAAACGGCGGAAATTGCCGCCGGGATGATTAAAAAGACAAAGTGAGTAATTCATGCACAATGAACGGAAGCCGGTAAAGGGAACACTGTATGGACAAAGGGATATAATCTGGCATTCCATTTGTAGGGTATTTCATCCATAAGGTGTAAAAAAGGATTTAGCATGAAAAGAGTTTTGTATATTTCGCTCATTCTTCTCGGCATGGCCAGCATGGTTTGGGCCCTGGACCCCCAAACCGGCAGTCCTCTGGACAAGGGCGTCCATCCGCGTCTCTATTTAACGGAAACGACGATTCCCGAAATACGTCAGGTGATTGCCGATAATTTCCGCTCCAATTTTCAGCAGTATGTAAACTGGGCGGCCAACGCCAATGATAACGACAGCTATAATATTCTGTTTGAGGCCGGTCACGATCCCACGCGGGCGCTGATGATTCACCAGGCCTTTATTGCCGCTTTGGGTCAGGTTCCCGGTATCAGCTATCCCATCTCCTTTGATGATTATGCCCGCCGGGCCATAAACCGCCTGATCAGCCGGTTGAATGCGGGGGACAATCTCTCCTACGCGGCGGCCATGACGGCTGACTGGACCTATAATTTTCAGACCAGCAGCGAGCGCAGCCAGATTGCCGATCTGATGCTGACCCGTAAAATCACGCACAAGGTTTTTGATCATTCCATAAAAAATCCGCAGATCAATCCGGAACAGATGTTCAGCAGTAAATACTATGAAACCAATTACGCCTGGTATCAGGCCCTGGCCTTTTGGGGCGATGGCCGCATCGATGCCGAAGCCGATATTGCCGCCGATACCTTTTATGATGATATGCTGAATTACGGCTATCTTGACGCCACCAATTTTGTGGCCGGAGAGTGGGGCGGTTTTTCCGAGTGGATCGGTTATACCAGTTGGCACCCGCGTACGCACATGCTTAACCTGGATGGCTGGCATACGGCCACCGGAGAGGATTATATCTCCCAACAGGGGACTACCAACGGCAACGCCCTGAAGAACTATCCGAAATTCATGCGCTATGCCATGGATCCCCATCGTTACTTTAACGATTTCTACACCTATTTGCGCATGGGCAGCGCCGAAGCCACGGATCCCTCGTTCCGTCACCGCTCCATGCGCGAACAAATCTACTATCTGGGCGGTGTGCTGCATCGCGCCGGTTTGGATGACGAGGCCGGTCTGATCCGTGACATGATTGAAAAATATAATGTCACCTGGCCCAATTATGAACACCAGTGGTTATGGGTCTGGCTGGGCATATATAAAGTGGTGCCGCCCAAAACCCCCGAAGAGCTAAACTTTCCCCGTTATATCTGGAACCAGCATCTGGGTGTGTTTTATGCCCGCACCGGCTTTAGCAGTCCGGCCGATGGCGTTTTTGCCGCCATGGACGGCCACTACCGTTATGACGGTCATCAGGGAGCGGAAGATTATTCCGGCTTTATCCTGACCAAATTCGGTACGCTGGTGAATACCCGCCATGTGGCCCACAGAAATTATGGCAATCTGAACAACTATCCCGGCGGTTATGAGGAGAACACTATCTTTTTTGAAGGCGGTTACCGCCAGACCTTTCAAACCATGGATACGCCAAAAGAGCTGAAGGAGGCCATCAACGGCGCCGGTAATTATGATCATGGCGGCTTGGAGCAGATGATCGTCAAGGATGGCTATTTTTATCACATACGCTCACGGCGTGACCGCGAGTTTTCATCCGGGGTGAAGCATACCCGGGAATATGTCTGGCTTCCCGGCAGCAACCCGGAAAACGATTCGGACTTTCTGGTGATTTATGACCGGGCCTCCGCGCCGACCAAAGCGCAGTTCGTTTATCATGTTCCCTGGAAGCCGTCCGTGGCCTCCTATAGCAGTGGTCCGCAGGATATAAGCACCGGCAGCGGTGAGAGTGATCGTATCGGTGATCGTTACAGCGGCACGAATCTGCTGGTAAAAGCCTTAAACGGTACCGGCGGGGAAAAGGACAGTGATGGCGGAAAACAGGATTATGTGGGCGGGGCCAATGCCCATGGGGTGGCTTTTGTGAAAAACCTTCTGCCCAATGATGTCAATGTGGAAGTGACCCGGGTGGCCCGGTTTGACAAGGACGTCATCAAGAGGCAGCATGAACTGGCCATAAAAACCCACCGCTGGCAGGTGGCCGTCATTCCCCGTCAACTCAACACCGATGAGCGCTTTTTAAATGTATTTCAAACAGCCGACGCCAATAAGGTTGGCAATATGGTATCTACTTCCCTGATCGAAGTCGGCAGCAGTATGCAGGGGGTATTTATTCAAAAGGAAAATAATTCCCGTCCCAATTATGTGGTGTTGTTTAACAAGTCCAATGGGGTTAACAACAACACGGTGACCTATACCGTGAGCGGAAGCGGCGTTGTGCGTCATGTTATAACCGGCCTGGAGCCGCGCACCACTTATAAAATTGAGGATACCGTCGGTTCCACCACTACGGAAACCAACGTGGTTACCGAACCCGTGGTGCAAACCTGGGATTATCGTGGTGTGGACACGGTAACAAAAACGGGAACGCTCTATTTCGAAACAACCCTCAGCGGCAGTCACCGCTTCATTATCAGTAAATCCGGCCAGCAGGATAACACCGCTCCGGCCAAACCCACCGGTTTTAATATAAAACCCTGAGACGATTGTCATGGAAAGCTTATGGATAAGAAAATCAATTTTCTGGTAACCATCGATACCGAGGAAGAGCGGGAGTGGGGAAGTGAATACAAGGATCATACCCACTATACGGTGGAAAATATCAAATGGCTGGCGCCCTTACAGGAGCTGTTTAACAAGCACGGGGTGAAGGCCACCTATCTGATCGACTATCCCGTGGCCATTGACAGGGAAGCCACGGCCATCCTGAAAAATTTTGCCACCCGTTTCGCCGCGGAAATCGGTACTCATCTGCATCCCTGGGTAAACCCGCCCTATAAGGAGGAACAGGGTGTACGGAATTCCTTCACACATAATTTGCCGGTTGAGCTGCAATTTGAGAAGATGAAAGTGCTCACCGATGTGATTGCCGAAGCCATGGGCCGGCAGCCGGTAAGCTACCGTGCCGGGCGTTACGGTTTTGACGCCACCACCATACCTGTTCTGGAAGAGTTGGGCTATACGGTGGATACCAGCGTGGTCCCCTTCCGTCGCGGAAAAAAAAGCTATGAGCCCTCTTTCGGCTACCTACCCGATATCGAACCGTACCGTCCGGACTATAAGGATGTCCTTCGTCCGGGGCAGGCAAAACTGTTGGAGGTGCCCCTGACGGTGGGTTTCAATAAAAAGGTACCCCGGCTGCTGGAGGCCAACTATCTGGATTTACCCAATGTGGGTATCCGCCGAATTCTGAGCAAAGTATTTGATGTGGATCTGTTCTGGCTGCGCCCCTCCTATGCCGGCTTAAAGGCCATGCTTCAGTTAAGCGACAGCATGATCGCCGGAGGACACACCTTTTTGAACATGATGTTTCATTCCAATGAACTCATGCCCGGGGGGTCGAAGTATTGTAAAACGGAAGAGGATGTGCAAAATTATCTTCAGCGCCTCGATCGTTATTTTGAAGCCCTGAACAAGAAACATAATATACGCTATGTCACTTTAAAAGAGATGAACGCTCTGTATTAAATCTGTTATTTCCCCTTTTCCACACTTTACAATTATTACATTATGACCATATTATTAACGGGTTCCAATGGTTTTATTGGACATCATTTTTTAAAGGCGCTGTTATTGCAGGGACATACGGTAATTGCGCCTGTTCGTTCCGCCTCCGCTTCCGTGCTAAAACAGGGCCGGCTCCCCGGTCTGGTTGTGGTGGAAGGTTTTTTCGGTGACGCGGATTTTCTGGCGGGTATCAAACAACCCGTCGACGCCGTGGTACATCTGGCCGCCATACGCGGGGCGGGGGGGGCGAAAGCGGCGGACTACCAAAAGGTGAACGTGGATGCCACGCGCACCCTGCTGGCCTGGGCCGTGGAACATCACCTGTCACG
>WGCN01000053.1 GCA_015493745.1 Calditrichales bacterium | reverse complement strand
CGCCGGATTTTCGATCTGCGTGGTTTCCAAAAGCTGGGACGCACGGTGCTGGCTACCCAAAACGGCAACCGTGCCCTGCTGAATGCCTTTGCCGGCGAAGGGGGCGCCTTTCTTCTAACCAAACTTGGCGGCCGGCGCCTGCCGCTCAAAAAACCGGCCGGGGTTTGCACCCGAGGAGGGGCGCATGGTAATGTGGATTGCGCTTCCTGTCATTCCGCCTGGGCGCCGCAATGCGTCGGCTGCCACACCCGCTACCGGCCCGCCGGAAAAGTGCGGGATCATCTTAGCGGCGACTCCCTTCAGGGACGCTGGCAGGAGTATGTGGGTGAATTTCTGGCCGAACCGCCCACCCTCGGCATCCGCGAAACGGAACAGGGCGCACGGGTTATTACCACAACGCCCGGCATGATTTTAACCATAGACAAGGATAAGGGTGAACAAACCCTTTTCAAGAGACTTTTTGCCCCCTCCGCGCCGCACACCGTTACCCGTGAAGCACGCGATTGCCTCTCCTGCCATTTTAATCCCCTGGCCCTGGGTTATGGACGCGGCCGTTTTGAAATCAAAAAAGAGGGACGGCGGGCCCGGCTGATCTTTAACGCGGAATATGAAAACCGTCCGGAAGACGGTTTGCCCGAGGACGCCTGGATCGGCTTTATGGAAGACAGTCCGGAAAACCGCGCCACGCGCTCCAATGTAAGACCCTTCAATCCCGGGGAACAAAAACGGATTTTGGAAGCGGGTCTTTGCCTTAGCTGCCATGATAAGGACGCCGCCTTTAAAACCCGGATGCTAAACGGTTTTCAGGCCCTGAAAGCGTCCCGTTCCGATAGCTGCCTTACCCTAAAAGCACCATAAGCGGGAAAACGGTTCCCATATAAACAAAGCGCCTTTTTATACCACGGACCGGGGAGACCGCTAAACTATACCGGATTACTATAATTTCTTGATATTAAGAAGAATGAAGGCCATTTTCTTATTTCTGGGAAAAAGCGACCTCTTTCCGTGAAGGGAAAAGATGCGGGTTTTCACCTTTCCCTTTTAAAAAAAATATTTTTCTCAGAATAACAGAGACGGTTTTAACGTTTAAAAAATAACAGGCGAATTATTAACCCTGTAAACTCTTTACATTCAAGGCCTTATATGTTTACATTACCAAACTATCCCTCCCCCGGAGAAAATCATTTTTTGTACCCGGGCCCGGATGATGTACCCAGGGAGAACACCTTCTGCTTTTTTTATAAAATAATACCCATATGGTATTATTTGGCATGATTTGTGCCCATAAGAGACGCGTTAACAGAAGTGAACCGAAACAGCAAAACAATAAATCATTTCAGATGGACTCTTTATGGAAACGGTGGAACTTTCGGAAATAGAAACCCGGAAAACGGCTTACAAAATCTTTAGCCGTTTGTTTTATTATCCCGGCGAGGAAATCGCCCGCCTGCTTTACGGGGGCGTCATCGGGGAGTGGCTGGAACACATCCTGCCCGGTAAGGAGGCGGAACGTCTGCAAACCTGGGTAGCCTCCCGTTCTTCCGCGGCGGACCTGCTGGAAGCCCTGCAGGTGGAATACACCCATCTTTTCATCACCGCCTATCCCAACCTGCCCGCGCCATTGTATAAATCCTACTACACGGAAAAAGAGCTTTTTGGCGCCGATGCGCGGAATTTGATGGATATCTATCAGCAATACCACTTTAAAGTATCGCCGCACATGACGGAAATGCCCGATCACCTGGCCATCATTCTGGAGTTTATCTATCGATTGCTGGAAAAGGAGGCCGGGGATTCCCTGTTGAAAGACTTTGCCATAAGCGGGCTGACGGACTGGCTGCCCCAATTGGCAAAAAGAATAGAGGAAAACGCCTCGTTGCCATTTTATCCGTCGCTGATTCATCTATTGCAAGAGTTTATCCGTAATGATTTATCCCTGCAAGCCACACAAAAATCCGGAGCATAACATGAGTATTTCCAGAAGGGATTTCCTGAAAAAAACAACCCTGTCCGCCGGCGCCTTTACCCTGCTTTCCGGAATGAAGGTACACGGCATGGAAGCGATTCACCCCAAGGGGTGGAAAGGTCGCCAGCGTGTAAGCGAAATCGCCTCCATATGCGAAATGTGTTTTTGGCGATGCGGCATTTTGGGCAATGTGGACAAGCACGGTAAGTTGCTGAAGATCGACGGCAACCCCGAACATCCGTTGACCGAGGGCCGTCTTTGCGCCCGGGGCAATGCCGGACATAAACTGGCCTACGACCCCGACCGGCTGAAATATCCCCTGATGCGTGTTGGCAAGCGCGGCGAAGGCAAATTCAAGCGCGTAAGCTGGGATGAGGCTTTGGACTTTTTTGCCAAAAAGCTTCTTGAAATCCGGGAGAAACACGGCGCGGAAGCCGTGGGTTTTTTCCCCCATGGTATACAGGCCCGTTTTTTTGAACACCTGATGAAAGGCTTCGGCACACCGAATATTGTGGAACCGGCCTTTGCCCAATGCCGCGGGCCGCGGGATGTGGGTTACAAGTTAACCTTTGGCAATAATGTCGGTTCGCCCGAGCCTCTCGATTTTGAAAACACCAGGATGATGGTTTTTATCGGCACCCATATCGGTGAAAATGTTTTTACGGGTCAGAACCTGCAATTTGCCAACGCTCTGGAGCGCGGCGCCAAACTTATCGTTGTCGATCCCCGCTTTTCCATTGCCGCACAAAAAGCGGACTATTGGCTGCCCCTAAAACCGGGTACGGACACGGCCTTGCTGCTGGCCTGGATACACGTGTTGATTTACGAAAACCTGTATGATAAGGAGTACATCCGCAAATACGCCACCGGATTTAATGCCCTGAAGAAACACGTTAAGAGTCTCACCCCGGAATGGGCGGCAAAAATAACCGAGCTGCCCGCCGGGCTTATCCGGGAAACCGCCCGGGAAATGGCCAGACAGATTCCCGCTGTCGGCTTGCACCCGGGACGGCATTTTACCTGGTACGGCAACGACAGTCAGCGGGGACGGGCCATGGCTATCCTGACCGCCCTGCTGGGCGCCTATGGCCGCAAGGGGGGTATTTACCTGGCCAGTCCCATACCCGCGCCCAAATATCCCTCCCCCGCCAATCCCAAACCGGCGGCCCGTGCCGATGGCGCCGGCACCGTTTATCCCTTCGCCTCGCGCGGCTTAGGCGTAACCAACGGCCTGGTGGAAGCCACCCACAGCGGCGAGCCCTACCCCATTAAGGCCTGGATTGTTTACAGTCAAAATGTTCTGCAAAGCATTCCCGACCCCTGGAAAACCAAGGAGGCGATCGAAAAGCTTGACCTGATGGTGGTGGTGGATGTTATGCCCATGGAGCAATACCTCTATGCCGACCTGGTACTGCCCGAGGCCACCTATCTGGAACGTTACGACGATCTGTATACCGTAAAAAACGCCAAAAAACCCTTTGCCGCCATTCGTCAACCGGTGATCGACCCCTTGTTCGAATCCAAGCCGGGCTGGTGGATAGCCCGGGAAATGGCTAAGCGTTTGGGGCTGGAAGAACATTTCGGCTGGGAAGATATCGAGGAGTATCTCGACTACCGCCTTTCCGGGCTCGGCGTTACTCTTAAGCAGATTCAGGCCCGGGGTCTGGTGGAATACGATAAGGGCACGCCCTACTTTGACTTCAGCAAGCCGGTTCGTTTTAAAACCCCCAGCGGAAAGATAGAGCTTTATTCCGAAGAACTGAAGCGTTACGGCTTTGACCCCATGCCCGTTTACGAAGCGCCCGATGAAGTCCCCAAAGGCTATTTCCGCCTGCTTTACGGCCGCTCGCCCCTGCACTCCTTTGCCCGCACCCAGAACAACGAAATTCTTAACGGCTATCAGCCGGAAAACGACCTGTGGATTAACGACAAGATCGCCGCGGAATTGGGGCTGATAGACGGAGAATATGTTAATCTTGAAAATCAGGATGGCATGGTGAGCAACAACATTAAACTGAATGTAACCCCCGGTATACGCCCGGACGCCGTTTTTATGGTGCATGGTTTTGACCATAAGTCCCCGTTGTTAAAACGGGCCTACGGCAAGGGAGCTTCCGACACCTACCTGATGAGCCGCTACAAGGTTGATCCCATATCCGGCGGCACCGGCATGCGCGTAAACTTTGTACGCATTATCAAAGACGGACAGCCGGTGATGATCAGCGGCGCGGTAAGCGCGATCGGCCGGTTTAAATCCACCCGTGATGCCAGGCGGCCCGTGAAAAAAGTGGTCGTGCCCAGGGCGGTTCAAAGCGAAGAGGATGAAGGATGTTAGGCGGAGGTTCCGTCCGTACCGGCGGACATAAAACGAAAACAGGGCCGGAACTAAAAACAACCGGCATGCGATCTGACGGAGGTAATTAAGATGGCACGATATGCGATGGTTATTGATTTACGAAAATGCGTGGGCTGCGACGCCTGTACGGTTGCCTGCCGCACGGAGTGGGACGTCCCTATCGGGCACAGCCGCACCTGGGTAAAAAATACCGGCGCCGTGGGGGAGTTTCCCAACCTCATCGGCAGTAATTTTGTGGCCCAGTGCAACCATTGTGATGAGCCCACCTGTATTGCCCCCTGCCCGACCGGCGCTACCTTCCAGCTTAAAAACGGTATCGTTAAGGTAGACACGGATCTGTGCATCGGCTGCGGTTATTGCGTGGAGGCCTGCCCCTATGACGCCCGTTATATCAATCCCCTTACCAAGAAAGTGGATAAATGCGATTTTTGCGAAGCCCGTCTGGAAGAGGGGCTGTTGCCGGCCTGCGTTACCACCTGCACCGGAGACGCCAAGTTTTTCGGCGATTTGGAGGATCGTAACAGCATCGTCTATAAAAAAGTTTATGAAGAAGGCGCGCGGCGCATGGAGAACGACAACGCCGCCCTTGGCCCCAATGTTTATTACCTGGGAACCGAGGAACAACTGCAACTGGTTCTGGAAAAATTCGGTCCGCGCAAGCCACGCCTGGCCACGGCCGCGCAAACCTGGCGGGATATCATCAAACCGGCGGTTTTTACAGCCGTGGGCGCCACTTTTGTCGGTCAGGCCGTCGCCTTCTTCAGCCAGTTAAGCAAAGGAGAGGAGCCGATCGATGACTGAGATTAAACTGTGCCAACTGGAAAAGGCTTTGCAACACTTTGATCAGCCCCTGGAGTTGACCGCGGCGGAAAAAGACCAGATGCGTCAGCGAAAAATGAAAAAACATGACGTGGCCATCATGCTGGTGCACTGGTTCAACGCCTCCACCTGGCTGTTGATGCTGGTGACCGGCGCGGGCCTTATCGTTTCCGGCCTGTATAAGTTTGCTCCCGATTTTTTCATCAACATCGTCCGGGGTATTTTCGGCAGCCCCGGCGACCTGATCGAATTCCATATCTGGCTGGGGGTATTATGGATCGCGGTCTTTATGGCCTATACCATTTTCGGTTATCGCAAATATCTGCGCAAACTCAAAATTGACGGGCTGCGTATGGAAACCAACGATCCCTTTGAAAAATTTAAGCGCTTTCAGTGCGCGTTGTTCGGCAACCCGGCCCTTTGTCTGGATAAGAACGATCTGCTGTGGCTGAAAATCCGCGTGCTGGGTATTTTGGGGCGCTCGGATGAGCCGCTTCCGCCCCAGGGGTCTTTTAATGCCGGTCAAAAGCTTTACGGTTTGCTGGTAGCGCTGATGACGCCGGTTATTATGGTCACCGGGCTGATCATGGCTTTTCATCTTGGACCGATCTGGCTGATCCAATGGGCCATACCTTTTCACTTTCTGGCCGTGGGGCTGGTGGTTTCCGGCCTGATGATCCATGTATACATGGGCGCCGTTTTTCCCGAGGAAAAACCGGCCTTCTTTTCCATGATCAGCGGAAATGTCAGCGAACTGTTTCTTTATAAGCATCACTTCAACTACTGGAAAGAACGCATCGTAAAACAATGCGAATGGCGTAAGCAAACGGAACCGGATGTACGGCTTACCGATTTGCTGCCCAACAGTCTGGCGCAAAAAGTATTGGAAAAAGTGGAAGAGCTCGGTGATGTGGAGGAAGAACAACCTGTAGTGGAAAGCGCTCCCAAACCTTACTGGAACCCCTACCTTACGGGCGCTTTATTAGGCCTGCTGATGCTGTTCACCTTTTTTATGCTGGGCCGCGGAGTGGGCGCCTCCAGCGCCCTGGCCCGCCTGGGGGTATTTCTGGAAAACCTGCTGTTCCCCGACTATGTGCTGAACAATCCCGCCTGGAGCCGCTATGTGGCCGGCGGGAAGTCACCTCTGCTCAATTTTATGACCTTTGAAGTGATCGGTGTTATTATCGGCGGCTACCTGGCAGGGCGGCAGGGGCGGCGCGTTAAACTTGAAATTCTAAAAGGACCCAATATCAGTAACGGCACACGATTGTTCTTCTCCCTGTTCGGCGGCATCTTTATGGGTTTGGGCGCCCGCATTGCCCGGGGCTGCACCAGCGGCCTGGCCCTGGTGGGCGGAGCTACCATGACGGTGGGCGGATGGGTTTTTATGATTACCATCTTCGCCGTGGGTTTTGTCGGCGCGTATTTGCTTAGGAGGTTATGGCTATGATTGCACCCTTGTATAAAAACGGTTTTTTCGGACTTGATTTCAGCTTTTTTCTGGCCCTGCTCATCGGTCTGGCTTTCGGCTATTTGCTGGAAAAAGGAGGCTTCGGTAATTCACGGAAACTGGTTTCTCAGTTTTTCTTTACCGACTTTGCCGTGCTCAAGGTGATGTTTACGGCCATCATCGTAGCCATGAGCGGCCTTCTTTTGCTAAACTGGATGGGCCTGCTGGACCTGAACAAGATTTATATCATTCCCACCTATTTTTGGGCCCAACTGGCCGGAGGGGCCTTTTTGGGGCTGGGCTTTGCCCTGGGCGGCTATTGCCCCGGTACCTCTTTCGTTTCCGCCGCCACCGGCAAAATAGACGGCATGGTCTTTGTCCTTGGGGTCTTTATCGGCACCATGTCCTTTGGCGATGTTTTTTACGATTGGCTGAAAGGCCTTTATTATGCCGGCGACATGGGAAAAATTACCCTGCCGGAACTGTTCGGTCTCAACGCCGGCGTGGTGGCCTTTATCATCATCGTCATCGCCCTGATCTCATTCTGGCTGGCGGAAAAAGCGGAAAAAGAGTGGGACCCCTACAAAAATATGCGCAGCTATCCCAGGGAAAAGATAGGAGAACGCTAAGATGAAGCGGAAACTCAGTGCCGGAAAAATATCGGCAGCCATCATCTTTTTAATCGGCTTGTTGCTGGCTATCGGCTATCCGGGGAAAGACGTTATGCTTCAGCGCGTTCAGGAAGAAGCGCGGCGGGAAATGCTCCGCAATCAAAACAAGAGCAAAAGCGCTATTCCCCTGAAAACATCGCCGCGCAAAAAGAAAAAAATCATCTACACACCGCCTCCGGTTTCCGCCGGGGCCGAGGACGAAGGTTGTTAGTTCCGGCGGCGTAAGGGCGCATCCTGTTTCCAGGGCGGGATACGCTTTTTAAAAAGAAGCTTTCACGATTTATTTTCCTTTGGCTGCCTGCCGATATAATTTGTCCTGTAAACAATAAACTCTACAGCAAAACAAAAGCATGCCACAGCCATGTTTACACAACCTTCAAACATAAGCTTTACCCTGCCCGGCTGGCTGGAGGAATACGCGCGCGGCTACCGTGCCACCACCTCCCTGCCGGAACAGATGGCCTTTGTGGTGGGCGCCTCGCGGAAAAATGTGTTGGAAAAAAGCGGCGGGCCCTTTGCGGCGGCCATTTTCAACAGCGACAACGGCGAGCTGATCTCCCTGGGAGTAAACCGCGTTACCACCGAAGGGATTTCCATCCTGCATGCCGAAATGGTGGCCGTGGCCATCGCCCAACGCAAACTGGGGCATTACGACCTGGGCCACGATCCGGCAACCGGCTATAGCCTGGTCACCAGCACCGAGCCCTGCGCCATGTGTTATGGCGCCATCCCCTGGAGCGGCGTGCGCCGGGTGGTAACCGCGGCCCGGGATAGTGACGCCCGCGCCGTGGGTTTTGACGAAGGCCCCAAGCCCGGGGACTGGATCGCCGGACTGGAAAAGCGCGGTATCGGGGTGGTCACCGGAATCGAAGAGGAAAAGGCCCGGGAGGTGCTACGGCTCTACCGACAGATGCACGGAAAAATCTACAACGCCCGCGGCCGGGATAATGTAAACCCATAAATAGGGGAAGGAACAATGGATCGATTAAGGGACGAGATTGCCCGCTTTGCCAGGGAGCGTGACTGGGAACAGTTCCACTCCCCCAAAAACCTGGCCATGGCCCTCAGCGTGGAGGTGGCCGAATTGCTGGAAATTTTCCAGTGGCTCTCGGAAAAAGAAAGCTATCAACTCACCGAAAAGCAACTGGGGCAATTAAAAGAAGAGATCGGCGACGTGATGACCTACCTGACCGGACTGGCGCCAGGTTCAACCTGGACCCCATTGAATGCGCCCGGGAAAAAATGGAGATCAATAAACTTAAATACCCCGCGGAGCGGGTGAAGGGCAGTTCTAAAAAATATAACGAGTATTAGTTGCCGGGAATATCGCCGATCATAAACGGTGATGGAATTTTTATTGTTTTCAACACACATTCATGTTAGTTTTTAACGTAGTTTTCACACCATAGATGGTTTAGCCTTCAGTTAAAAACCGAATAAACAGCAACCTAAAATAAAAGAATAATACCGTGTTATGGAAATCCGTACAGACCTGTATCTGGGCGACAGCCGGACAGAGCTAAAAAAAATCGCCGACAACAGCATAGATTTAATCTTTACCTCACCACCCTACGCCGATCAACGCAAGAACACCTACGGCGGCATTCACCCCGACCATTATGCCGAATGGTTTTTACCCATCTCCGAGCAGTTGCTAAGGGTGTTAAAGCCAACGGGAACGTTTGTCCTCAATATCAAGGAAAAGGTGGTGAACGGAGAGCGCAGTACCTACGTTTTGGAACTGATACTGGCCATGCGTAAACAGGGATGGTTATGGACGGAAGAATTTATCTGGCATAAAAAAAATTCCTATCCGGGAAAGTGGCCCAATCGTTTCCGCGATTCCTGGGAACGGCTGCTTCAGTTTAACAAACAGAAGAAATTTCATATGTACCAGGAAGAGGTCATGGTACCCATGGGCGACTGGGCCAAAACCCGCTTAAAACGTTTAAGCGATACAGATAAAAAACGGGATGAATCCAGGGTGGGCAGCGGCTTTGGTAAAAACATCTCCAACTGGCTTAACCGGGATAGGGCCTACCCCACCAATGTATTACACCTGGCCACGGAATGTAATAACAAAAACCACAGCGCCGCCTTCCCCGAAGGCTTGCCGGAATGGTTTATAAAGCTGTTTACCCGCGAGGGTGACGTCGTTCTGGATCCTTTTATGGGGTCGGGAACAACCAACAAAGTGGCCCGGCGTATGTTGCGGCATTCCGTTGGCATTGAAATAGTGCGTGAATACTACGAAATAGTAAGCCGTGAAATAGAACCGGTGGAATTGGTGTTGCTTGAACCGGAACGGGAATATGATAAAGTCTCAATCTAAATAATGTTTACGCTTATGTGGAAAAACATATCGACACTTTCCACGCAAAACGTATCTCCAGCCTGGATAAACTCCAGCTTCGCAAGGTTCTCCGCAGAAAAAACCCTTATCTGTTCCGAACAAAATATATTCTCACCGCGGAACAAATTATCCGCGGCCTGGTGGACGCCCATATCTCCTCAAATGAAGAAACCCTTTTTGGCGATTGGCTGGAAGGTCTGGCCATATTTATAAACCATGAGGTCTATAATGGCCGTAAATCCGGCATCCCGGGTGTGGATCTTGAATTCGATCATGATAATGTGCGCTATATCGTAAATATCAAGTCCGGGCCGAATTGGGGAAATAGCAGCCAGATCAAAAAAATGATTTCCGATTTTAATACCGCCAGGAAAATACTGAGAACCAGTAATGCCCAAACCCAGGTTATCGCCATCAACGGATGCTGTTACGGGCGGGACGCCCATCCTGATAAAGGGGACTATTTCAAATATTGCGGTCAGCGCTTTTGGGAATTTATCTCCGCGGATAGCGAGCTATATACCCGCCTTATCGAACCCCTGGGTCATAAGGCCCGTGAAAAGAACGACCGTTTTATGGAAGCGTATGCCAATATGATTAATCGCTTTGTCGCCGAATTCAGCCGGGATTTCTGCACAACGGGCGGAGCCATTAACTGGGAAGAATTGGTACGCTTCAACTCTTCGGCAAAATAAAACTCCGGCTTAATCGTCATCCCGGTCAACGCGGAAACGGGCGATTACCGGACAGTGGTCGGAGATGGTTTCGTAATAACGCGGAAACTCTCCGTCGTAATAGTTGTCAAAGGCCGAGGCACACATACCGCCCACATGAACGCTGCCCTCGATATATTCCACCTTGGCGCCCGCCGATACAAATATCTGGTCGATCAGCGAGGCCTGGATACGCTTGTTCTTCCAGTCCGCCATCCAGTAATTACTGGGCATGCCGTTCAGCTCTTGCGTTACCCAGTAAAAGCCCAGAGGCTCCAACACCGGCAGGAATTCATTCTCCCGCGCCTTGGTCACATTATTCATATCGCCCAGCAGGATGATATCGTCGTCTTGTGTCTCTTCGGGCAGATCGCTTAAAATCTCTTTCAATACCTGCCACTGTTTTTCACGCTGTCCCCAGCCCCTCGGCGAGGCTTTAAGGTGCACAACGATGGCATGAAAATCAAAACCGTCGGGTATGGATTTAAAATAGGCGCGAAAGGCGGGACGCAGATAGGAGTCCGGTTTAAGCAACAGATCGTTGTATACCTGCGGCGCCCCGATCAGTTGTAGTTTTTTACTGTTGTATAAAAAGCCCACCTTTTGCGATCCCCTGCCGGGAGCGTATATGAACTTGTACTCCCCGCCCATGTAGTGGCGCGCGCTGTCGGCAAACATCTTTGTGTCCACGATCTCTTCCACGGCCAACAGCTCCAGATCCATTTTGGAAAGCATGTTGAACAGAGCCTTCACGTCGGTAGCGTTGCCCCGGGGCGGGTGGCTGAGGTTAATATCATATTTCTTCATCATCTCGCCGTCATCCTTGCAGGGGAACCACTCGATGTTAAAGGTGGCCACATCCATATAGCGGGCCGTATCCTGACCCTGAAGCGAAAAGGCCAGCAATAGGAATAAAAACCATTTTGTATAACGCATATCTCTCTCCGGTTACTTATTTCATGCTCCGCTTTTGTACCCTTTGGCGGGGCGGCCTCTCTAAAAGGAAAGGGAAATTTAGCGAAGGATTCACTGGGAAGCCAACTTTTACCCCGCGAACAAGGCTTTTAGATGAAGGATCCTTTCATTATATTTCCCTTGTTCATTTGTAACCCTATATTTTTCGGAAGCCCGTTTATGTTAAAAGAGTACTTTGAGCCCTTTCGCCGGAATATCACCGGCATAGACCAGACCTTTGACAGCGCCTATGGCCGGCAACGCATCATCTACACAGACTGGACCGCCAGCGGCCGCCTCTACCGGCCCATCGAGCATAAGCTCTCCACCGATATTGCGCCCTGCGTGGGCAATACCCATACCGAGACCTCCTTTACCGGTTCGGTGATGACCCGCGCCTACCATCATGCCCTGCATTTAATCAAGGAGCATGTGCGGGCCACCGATGATGATGTGATCATCTCCTCCAACAGCGGCATGACCGGCGTGGTTAACAAGTTTCAGCGTATCCTCGGTTTTAAGGTGCATGAAAAACACCGCGACTGCATCAAAATCAGCGAAAATGAGCGGCCGGTTATTTTTGTCACCCACATGGAACACCATTCCAATCAAACTTCCTGGCTGGAAACCCTGGCCGAGGTGGTGATCATCCCCTTTGATGAAAAGGGACTGGTGGATTTAAACGCCTTTGAGGAGCTGCTAAAAAAATATAAGCAGCGGCAGATGAAAATTGCCGCGGTCACCTCCTGTTCCAATGTCACCGGCATCATCACGCCCTATTACCAGATCGCGGAGATCATCCACCGCCACGGCGGTCTCTGTTTTGTCGATTTTGCCGCTTCCGCGCCCTATATCCCCATAAACATGCATCCGGACAACCCGGCGCAAAAGCTGGACGCCATCTACTTTTCGCCCCATAAGTTTTTGGGCGGCCCGGGTTCCACGGGTATCCTTATCTTCGACAAGGCGCTTTACAAAAACAAGGTGCCCGATAATCCCGGCGGCGGAACGGTGGACTGGACCAACCCCTGGGGCGGCCACAAATATATCGACGATATTCAGGCCCGCGAGGATGGCGGCACACCCGCGTTTCTGCAAACCATCCGCGCCGCGCTTAGCATACGGCTGAAGGAGAAAATGGGCACAAAGAAAATCCTGCAGCGCGAACATGAACTGATGCCGCGCATCTGGGAAAAACTGGATCAAATCGACAGCCTGCATGTCCTGGCCGGGCATGTGCGCGAAAGGCTGGGCATCTTCTCCTTCTACATGGAAGATATCCACTACAACCTGGCCGTGCGTCTGCTCAACGACCGCTACGGCATCCAAATGCGCGGCGGCTGTAGCTGTGCCGGCACCTACGGCCACTTTTTATTGCACGTGGATCAAAACCGCTCCGAGCGCATCACCCGGAAGATATCCGAAGGCGATCTTTCCGAAAAACCGGGTTGGGTGCGTATGTCCATCCACCCCACCACCTCGGAGGAAGAGCTGGATATCGTTCTGCAGGCCCTGAAGGAGATCAGCCGTCACCACAGGGAGTGGGCCGATGATTACGAATACAGCCCCAAAACCAATGAGTTTTATCATAAATCCTTTCCCCCCGTGGAAGAGGGATTTGTAAAGGAGTGGTTCACATTATGAAAAATTTTTGGGATGAGCGCTACGGCGGCGAGGAGTATGTTTACGGCACCGAACCCAACCTGTGGTACGCGGGGCAATTGAAGAACCTTAAACCGGGCACGGCCCTGTTCATTGCCGAGGGTGAGGGGCGCAACGCCGTCCATGCCGCCCGTCTCGGCTGGCGTGTTTCCGCCTTCGACTACTCGCAAAGCGGCCGCAATAAAGCGCTGGCCCTGGCCCGCTCCGCCGGAGTCAATATCGACTACGCCGTGGCCGATGCCGCCGGGTATATCATTCCATCCAACAGTTTTGACCTGATGGTTATGGTCTACACCCATTTTCCGCGCGCCGTACGGGAACAGCTGTTCCCCAAAATGATCGCCGGTCTGAAGCCGGGCGGGCGCATCATTGCCGAGGTTTTCAGCACCAAACAGTTTGGACGCGGCAGCGGCGGCCCCAGGAGCGCCGAGCTGATGTACACCCCGGAGCAATTGCGCGACTATTTCGGCGCTTTACATATTGAGCTGCTGGAAGAGGCGGTCATCCATCTTAGCGAAGGGCCCCACCATGAGGGCGAGGCCGATGTGATCCGCATGGTGGCCGTAAAGTAAAAGCTGTAAAACCGAAAATATAAATATCCATATGTTCAAAAATTCTAAAAAATGAAAATATAAATATTCTTATTTTCAAAAAATCACAAAAGTGAAAATATAAGTTTCTTTTGACACAGGGAAACAACATGAAAGCGCTTATCTTCGATCTGGACGGAACCCTGCTGGACACGCTCAAGGACCTGGCTGTTTCCACCAATCATGTTCTGGAAAATAACGGCTACCCGCCCCACCCCCTGGAGGCGTACAACTATCTGGTGGGCCAGGGCGTGCGCCATCTGATAGAATTTGCCCTGCCCCAAGAGGCCCGCGAGTCGCGGCGCATCGACCGGCTGGTGCAAGAGTTCAGCGCCTATTATGAGGGGCACTGGGACGTGCATACCCGGCCCTATGACGGAATAAGGGAAATGCTGGACAGACTTTTTCAAACCGGACGCCCCATCGGCATTCTCTCCAACAAGCCCCACAATTTTACCGTTTTGTGCGTGGATAAAATGCTGGCCGGCTACCCCTTTACATTGGTTATGGGCCACAGGGAACCCTTTCCCCGCAAGCCCGACCCGCAATCGGCGCTGCATATGGCCCGGGAGCTGAACCTCGCCCCCCGTGAGATTATGTTCTGCGGAGATACCTCCATAGACATGCAAACCGCCACCCGGGCCGGCATGTATGCCGTGGGCGTTACCTGGGGGTTTCGTCCCCGGGGGGAGCTGCTGGAAAACGGCGCCCGGCAACTGGCGGAATCACCGGCCGATGTCATCACTATCTTCAACGCAGCGGAATAAAACCGCCATGCCCGCGTCACCCTCCGCGAAAAGCCGGGATACGGCCGCCTTTTTAGGCTTCAGCCTTTTGGGTCTGTTTGTTTTTTTTGTCCCCGTGTCCCTCAACGGAAAAAACACCATCCCGCTGGATCATATCATCACCTTTTTCAGAACCGCTCTGCCCCTGTTCAGCCGATATTTTGCCTTGCTGATGGTTATGCTGGGCGCCTGGGACGCCCTGTGGTCCGTGAAAAGAAAAAAGGATGCTTCCGCGCTTGTTTTGGCCTTGTTTAAAATTTCGGGACTGGCCGCGGCCCTTATTTTCCTGTTTTCAGGCCAACCGGCCTTTTTGATGCAAAGCGACCTGCTGCCCTTTTTATATGAAAAGCTGGTAACGCCCGTCGCTCTTATCGTTCCCCTGGGGGCGGTCTTCCTGGCCTTTCTGGTGGACTATGGCCTGATGGAATTCAGCGGCAGCCTGCTGCAACCCTTTATGCGGCGTCTCTTCCACACCCCCGGACGTTCCGCCGTGGATGCCGTGGCTTCCTTTGTGGGCAGCTATTCCATAGGCCTGCTGATCACCGATCGCGTTTACCGCGAAGGCCGCTACACCACGCGGGAAGCAGCCATCATTGCCACCGGCTTCTCAACCGTTTCCGCCACCTTTATGGTGATCGTGGCCCAAACGCTGGACATGATGTCCCTGTGGAATTTTTATTTCTGGAGCACGCTGCTGATCACCTTTGCCGTCACGGCCCTGACCGTGCGTCTGTGGCCGCTAAGGCGGATGCCCGACAGGCGTCCGGCCGGGCAAAAGAAGGAGAGCAACAAGCAAACCCACACCGACAACGCGCTGGCAGAGGCCTGGCGCAAGGCTCTGCGGGCGGCCCGCCAGGCCCCGCCGCTCAAACAATCCCTTGCCGAAAACCTGAACTACGGCTTGAGGATGGCCGCTTCCATCGTTTCCATGATTCTTTCCGTGGGGTTGTTGGGAATTTTACTGGCAAAGTATACCCCCCTGTTCGACTGGAGCGCCTGGCTGTTTGTACCCCTGGCCAAACTTTTCAGTTTGCCGGAGCCTCATCTGACCGGCAAGGCCTTGTCGCTGGGCATCAGCGAAATGTTTCTGCCCTCCCTGCTGGTCAGCGGATCGGATTTGATTACCCGTTATATCATCGGGGTTACCTCCGTAAGCTCCATCCTCTTTTTTTCGGCGTCCATCCCCTGTATCCTCTCCACGCATATTCCGCTTAAAATCGGCGATTTATTATGGATTTGGTTGGAGCGCACCCTGCTCTCCTTTATATTGGCGGCCATAACCGCCCGGGTATTCTTATAAGCAGGAGAAAGTATGACTTCACACCGTCCGGCCCTCACCCTGTCACCGGTAGTCGCCGGCATGATGCGCCTGTCCCGCTGGAACCTTAGTCCGCAACAGCGGCATACCTTTATCCGCCGGTGTCTGGAAATGGGCATAAGCTCCTTTGATCATGCCGATATCTACGGCGGCTTTTCCTGCGAGGCGCTCTTCGGCGAAGCCCTGCGTATCGAGCCCTCCCTGCGCGACAAAATGGAACTCGTCAGCAAGTGCAACATCGTGCCCAAACAGGAAAACAACCCGGCCCGGCGTATCGGCCATTACAACAGCACCTTTGATCATATCGTTTCCAGCGCGGAACGTTCACTAAAAAACCTGCAAACGGATTATCTGGATTTGCTGCTTATCCATCGCGCCGACCCCCTGATGGATGCCGCCGAGGTGGCCCGGGCCTTTGAGCATCTGCGCGCCGCGGGCAAGGTGCGCCACTTTGGGGTTTCCAACTTCGGTATCCATAAGATGCAACTGCTGCAAAGCCGTCTGACCATGCCCCTGCAAACCAATCAGATAGAGCTTTCCCTGCTACACTGGGAAGCGCTGGAAAACGGCATGTCGGATTATCTTCAGCAGCAGAACATCGCTCCGATGATCTGGTCGCCGCTGGCCGGGGGACGTCTGTTCAGCGAAAGCAAGCCGCAACTTGTAACGGTATTGCGCGAACTGAGTCAAAAATATGAAAGCAGCCCGGCCGCCCTGGCCTTTGCCTGGATAGCCCGCGTTCCCTTCGGCGCGCGCATCATTACCGGCAGCGGAAAAATTGAGCGGCTGCGCGAAGCGATCGACGGACGCAGCATTAACCTGAGCAGGCACGATTGGTTTTGGCTCTATCGCGCCGCGCGCGGGTATGACGTGCCATAATCAGGGTCTCCGAATATAACCGGAAAAAAACATGAAGCCTGTTACATCGCTATTACTATTGCTGACCGCTATCTCCGCATTGGCGCAGAACACCCCGCCGGGGGAGCATAAGGACGGCCTGTTCCCGCGCCTTGCTAAAAGAGCCGGGGGGCAAAGCCAGGCTTCCACAACAATAGACGCGCAATATTACAGGCTGGAGCTGTACATACGGTTTAACCCCAACAGACTTAACGGCCGGGTTACGGCCCGCTTTGTCAGCCGGACGGACAACCTCTCTTCCTTTGATCTTGATTTTAGCGACGCTCTCGAGGTGAACAGCGTGGGCGCGGCGGCGGCGGATTTCACCCATAAGGCGGATCGTTTATCCCTGACGCTCAAAAAAAGCTACAACCGCGGCGATACCGTGACTGTCAGCATCAGCTATGGCGGGGTGCCGGCCGCCGATGGATTCGGCAGCTTTTCCTTTGACTCCATGGACGGCGACCCGCGCCATGTATGGACGCTCAGCGAACCCTATGGCGCGCGCGACTGGTGGCCCTGCAAGGATTACCCGGCCGACAAGGCCGATTCCGCCGATATCATCATCAATGTGCCTTCCGGGCTAAAGGCAGTCTCCAACGGCACATTAAGGTACGTGCTTGTCAACGACAGCAGCGACGCCTGGCACTGGCAGGTACGCTACCCCATCACCACCTATCTTATCTCCCTGGCCATCGGTCCCTACGAGCATCTGTCCGGCGTATATACCCACGGGGACGGCAGCGTCATGCCCCTGGATATCTATGCCTATCCCTCGCGGGCGGCACAGATGGAAGAGGTCTTAAACCAAACCCGCGATCAACTGGATGTGCTGTCCGGCCTTTTCGGGCCTTATCCCTTTAAAAAGGAAAAATACGGCCTGGCCCAGTTTGGCTGGGGGGGCGGCATGGAGCACCAAACCATCACCAGCGTGGGCGATATCCGCTCCGGACTGACCTATCTTTATGTGCATGAATTGGGACATCAATGGTTTGGGGACGCCCTGACCTGCGCTTCCTGGACGGACATTTGGCTTAACGAAGGCTTTGCCACCTATTCGGAGGCCCTCTATGCCGAACAGCGCGGCTTTGGCGGCCTGCCTCCCGGCAGGGAAGCCTATCACGCTTATATGGGCAGTAAACTATATTACAGCGAGGGAACCATTACCCGCGACACAAGCTCCGTGGGCAGCATCTTCAACCGCATTGTGTACAACAAGGGCGCCTGGGTGCTGCACATTCTGCGCGGGGTTATGGGCGACTCCCTCTTTTTTAAAGCCCTGCGCCGCTACGCGCAAGACCCGGAACTGATCTATACTTCGGTAAGAACGCGGCATCTGCGCACGGTGTTTGAGGATGTTTACGGCCAAAGCCTGGAGACCTTTTTTGACCAGTGGCTAAACTATTCGCTTTATCCCTTTTATGAGATAAAGTGGGAAACCGTCCCGGAGGGAAGCGCCACCGGCCTCTTTTCCCTGTTACTCACTATTAATCAACAGCAACAGCAACCGGTATACGACATGCCGGTGACCCTGTCCGTTCACTTTATCGACCGCCCGGATACGCTCATCCG
Source organism: Calditrichales bacterium (assembly GCA_015493745.1). GTDB lineage: Bacteria > Calditrichota > Calditrichia > Calditrichales > J004 > J004. The sequence continues at coordinate 13,792 of WGCN01000053.1, read as the reverse complement.
GCTGCGCAACAATCAACGCCGGCAAAGCTACACCCTCATGCTTCCGGCGGAGCCCGTCAGCCTGGAGCTGGACCCCGACAACTGGATTTTAAAGAATGTCCGCGATATCTCCGGTGGGGTATACCAAGCCGGTATTTCCCATACCACAATTTACCCCAACCCGTTTAGTCGGCAAACAACCATTCGTCTACGTTACTGGGACTCCGGAAAGCCGCTGTTAAAAATCCACGACATACGGGGCCGCCTTGTGCGCACGCTGCAGCCCCGGACAAGCACCCTGTTCCATGATTATTATTTTGTATGGGACGGAAAAAACGAGCGCGGTATCCGGGCCGCTTCGGGTATGTATCTGCTGACGGCTGCCGTCCGGGGGGAGCATATTCCGCTCCGGAGCAAGGCTCTCTTCATCCCATAAGCGGCAGACGGGCCGCCCCGCGGGTTAATGCCGGGGCAGGAAGTGGCGGCGCATCCTTTTAGCCGGCTGGAATGTCCTTTCGGTCACGGCGTCAAAATCTATCAGCTTCAACTCATCCCACCAGGTCGCCCGCGGATCATATTCGGCAAAAAATATCTTATTGATCTCATCACGGTTGCGCGCCTGGATAAACTTAAGCACAAACAGTTTTTTACCACCGACCTCGATCAGGCCGTCCACCAGAACCTTACCCGGATCGGCCGACATGGAAGGACCGCGCACGGTTTTTATCAACCCCGATACGGAAGCCATGGCCTTGTTGTATATCTCCAAAGCCTCGGCCAGCGGAACGGAAAAATAGCCGTGGGCGCCGGTGTCCCGTTCCACAAACATATAATAGGGTATCATGTCCATCTTAACCTGTTCCCGCCACATATCGGCCCAAACATCGGCATTGGCGTTTACCGGCCTCACCAGAGGCGACTGGGTGCGGATGGTCACACCCGCCTGCCGGATGGCTTCGACCGCCTGGCGCACCGTGGCGGTTTGCAGCTCCCGGGGATGACTGAAATGGGCCATCAGGGCGATATGACGGCCGCTTTCCCTGAGGGATTTAAGTTTCTGTAAAAAGATTTCTCCCTCCGCGCCCAAAAAGCGCATGGGGTAATAGGCCAGAGCCTTGGTGCCGATGCGGATATTTTGAACATGCTCCAGCTCCGGGTCCATCAGGATGTCGAGATATTCAAAAAAATGTTTATTGCTCATGTGCATGGGGTCGCCGCCGGTAAACAGCAGGTCGCTTACCTCCGTATGGGCCGCCAGATAGTCGCGCAACAGGGCGGCATCCTTGCTGCGAAACTTGTGCTCATCCAGATTAACAAACTGGGCCCAACGGAAACAGTAGGTACAATACGTATGGCAGGTTTGCCCCTGTGCCGGAAAAAACAGCACGGTTTCCCGGTATTTATGTTGCAAGCCACCCAGTTCCCGTCCCCTCCAGCGGGGTATGTTTTTTTGCTGTCCACTGGGATGCGGGTTGAGATCATAACGTATTCTTTTTATGACCTCCCGCTCCTCTTCCGGGCTGTTCGCCGAATTTAACAGCTCCCAGTGGCGCTCCTCCAGCATTTCACGAACGGGAAACACCAGCCGGAAAATGGGATCATCCCGGTAGGCGGACCAATCGATCAACTCATCCAAAACATATTTGCTGACCTTAAAGGGAAATATTTTTGTCAGCTTCTTAAAGTCTTCCAGATCCTGATGGTTAAGCCTGGTGCTGTAGGGTGACCTTAAAAAGGATTTAACATTCAACATAAATTCTCTCCGGTTTCGAATTGTCTGGTTAATAACATTTATCCCTCTGCGTAAAGTCCGGGATATACGCTGACCTTTGTTTTGCGGCCATCTATTGTTAAATCTGTGTAATAAAAGGAAAATAGTACCGGGTTGTTATCCCTTGCCGGTTCTTCAATATAAGCGCTTCTTTATTTATTTCAAGTTAAAGCGCATAAAAATTACTATACGCCCGAATCCGTTTTTAGATCACCCCCTTTCGGCTTATATTGCCCGGGAACATCTTTAAAGGACTTTTTATGCGTTACATTATCTTTCTTACACTGTTGCCCGCCCTGTTTTACGGACAGGCCCTCGATCCCCGGAAACTGTTTATCGCCGACCTGCACGAGGATGTGCTGGAGAGTTACTTTTCCAGCGGCCGGGATATCGAGCACTACAGCCCGGGGGGACATGTCGATCTTGACCGCCTGCGGAAGGGGGGCGTTGACGCCGCCTTTTTCGTCATCTGGCCCAACCCCGATAAAAAGACCTCCATGTTCAAACAGGCGGTAACGATACTGGATACTCTGGACGCCCTGTTGCGGCGCAATGAAGAGAGAACCGGCCTGGCCCTGACGCCCGAACAGATTCTGGCTTTAAAGGAAGAAGGAAAGACCGCCATCATCCCGGCCCTGGAAAGCGGCACCGCCCTGGATAACCAATTGGAAAATATCGACTACTTTTACAGGCGGGGTATCCGTTATTGGGGCATTACCTGGAACGACAGTCCCGACTGGGCCAGTAGCGCCCAGGATGAAAGCAATCCCGCTTGGCGGGGACACCGGGGTCTGAATGATTTTGGCCGCAAGGTGATCCGGCGTCTTAACGAACGGGGCATCATGGTAGACCTCTCCCACAGCGGCGAACAAACCTTTTATGATGTACTCCGGATAAGCACAAAACCGGTTATCGCCTCCCATTCATCGGTTTACGCGCTCTGTCCCCATTTTCGCAATCTAAAGGATGCCCAGCTAAAGGCCCTGGCTCAAAACGGCGGGGTTGTTTTTATAAATTTTTACCCCGGCTATCTGGTAAAGGATTTTAACCGGGTATATCAGGCGGCCCGCAAACGGGCGGATGTGATTCAGGATTCGCTAAAAACCCTGGGCCGGGAGGCCTATAACGCCTTTGACCGTTCCGCCTTTATTCTGGAAAAAGTAAAACCCCTTTACCCCGATTACAAAACGGTGGTTGACCATATCGACTATGTGGTTAAGCTGATTGGCGTTGACCATGTGGGTATCGGCTCGGACTTTGACGGCATTTCGCTGACTCCGTACGGACTGCGGGATGTTTCCAAAATGCCGGTAATCATACGCGAACTGGAGCGGCGCGGATACGCCGCCCCGGATATCGAAAAAATAATGGGCGGCAATCTTTTACGGGTGATGGCCGCCCAAAACCGGTGATTTACTTTACCAGCATCATTTGCCGGGTCAGGCTTTGACCGGACTCTGTTTGCAGGCGGTAAAAATAGACGCCCGAACTCAGGCTCGCGCCGTTAAAGGTTACCTGCCGGTTGCCCGCGGGCACCGTTTCATCAAGCAGGGTGGCTACCGGACGTCCTAAAATATTATAGACCCGCAGGGTGACTTTTTGCTGTTTTTCCACAAAAAAGGCAATACGCGTAACGGGATTAAACGGATTGGGATAGTTCTGATTAAGGCGGAAGGCCCTTACGGCCGCCGGATCGCCGTCCCTCAGGCCGGTAATGCTACCGTCAAACTCAAAAGCGCCGAGATCGATGACCCTGCCGGGATAATCGCTGCCAAAGGAAGGATCACCGGCATCGATGGCGCTGCTGCCCTCTTTCAGCGTATAGTCCCAGTTTTTTTCATCGGTAAAGGAAGGATCATTGCCGATAACATCATTGTTGCCGTTTATCTGTTTGGATACCTGATACCAGCCGTTGTAGTCGATATCCACCTTGCCGGTAAAGTCATTGGAGCTGCCTTTGTAGTTCCCCGCCCTGTAAAAGATATTGTTTTTAATCATCACATCCTTTGCGCCGTCGGCGATCCAGAACAGCGGGCCGGGCATATTGGCAAAGGTGTTGTTATAGATTTTCAGATCGGTTACGCCGTCAATCTGCATGCCGTAACCGTCGGTGTAGGGGGAGTCGCTCTCTTCCATGTCATGAATCACATTATAGCGGATTTCATAATGGTCGGCCTTGCCGCCGGCGATGCGAATACCGCCGTTGCTGGAATGGATAGTGTTGTATTCGATCAGCAGACTGTCCGAATCCTTGCTTATTTTCAGGGCCACACCGTCGGAGGTGGTGGTACGGGCAAAACCGTACATGGTGTTGTTGCGGATGATGCTGCGCGTGGTGCCCTTAAAGTCGATGGCATTTTCACTGCCCGGGCCCCAGGTGGTGTACAGGATGTTGTCTTCAATCAGTGTGTTATGGTTGATATTGGCCTTGTATATCTGGATGCAATCGCCCTTGCAGTTCCAGATGGTGTTGCCGCGGAAGGTGTTGCCCTCGCCGCCATCCATGATAATGCCATGGGCGTCGTATTCATCGTTGCGCGTAAAGTTATAGATTTTACAATTCTCCACCAGGGTATGGGAGGCATTGGAAATATCAAAACCGTCGCGGCTGCCGTTGGTTACGGTCAGGTTACGGAAGGTGTTGTTATCGCCGTAAACGCGAAAAATATCATTGGCCTGCTCCTGCATGTCAAAGGTCAGGTTTTCAAAAACCCAGTAGCTGGAGGAGACGCCTATTTTACTTTTGGGATGGATGGTCACATATTCGCCGGGCATGGCGGTCATAACGATGGGAAACCCCGGTTTACCGTTGGGGCCGTTATCGGAAAAGGACAAACTCTCATTGTATATCTGAGGTTTATCCGCGGAACCGCCGCGGATAAAAAGCGTGTCGCCCGCCGAAAGCTTACCGATGGCGGAGGATATGCTGTTAAACGGCGCGCCCTTGGAACCGTCCCCGGAGGAAGAGGCCGTGTTGTCCACATAATAATTTGCGGCGTGAACCATTGCCGCCATCAATAAAAACAGAAAAATTCGTTTCATGGTATCCCCTGTATAAAATTTCCACACTTACAAAGCAGTTTTTGCCTTGAATATCCGTATACGGCTATTTATGCAAGTAACGGGCCAAACTAACAGGTGGAGCGGCCCGGGTCTGTGACGGAAGTTGTAAAATGAACGCATCGCCTCCCCTGCCGCGGCGGAAAACAGGAGCGGGAATTATTTTATTTGCCTTGCTCAAGATAATCTTTTATAATACGAGTAATTTTTTTACTCATAAAGAGTAACTTTTTTAACTCAAAACCCAAAAGGTTTCACCATGAAGAGCGACAAGTTTACCATGCGCTGTGTCTCCTGCGGCACAACATTACCCGATATGCGCGCCTGGTTTTCCGAAGGACAACAATGTCCGCACTGTTCAAGCAGGCAGGGCGTATGCGATTTCAGCGACGGTTACCGGCAACTTAAAACACTAACCGGACGCGACCGGCATCCCCAGAGCCTTTGGCACTACCTGCCCTATTTGCCGCTGTACAACGCGGAAAACATCGTTTCCTACCAGGAAGGTATTGTCGATATCGATCGCTGGGATTTTGTGGAGCTTTTTGCCCGCGAGCATTACGGTATAAACTGCCGGGTCTACGCCCATCGCAACGACCAGAATCCCGCCACGGGCACCTTTAAGGATTTGGCGGGCACCATGGTGGCCAGCGTTCTCAAGGAAAACGGCTTTACCAAATATGTGGCCGCCAGTACCGGCAACATCGCCAACGCCTTTGCCAAATACCTGGCCAGCGCTGGCATAGAGCTGTTTGCCTTTATCCCCAAGGGCTCTTCTCCCTTTCAGGTTTCCAGCATAAAAAGTTACGGACAGCATGTTTACCGGGTGGAGGGCGACTACTCCCGGGCAAAAACCCTGGCCGCCGAGTTTGCCGCCACCAACAACATCCCCCTGGCGGCCGGAAATTTTGACCCCATGCGCGTGGAAGCCAAAAAGACCATGGTCTATGAATGGCTGCGGCAGATGGATGAGATGCCCACCGTATACATGCAGGCCCTCAGTGGCGGAACCGGACCGATCGGCATTCAAAAATCACTGGACGAGCTTAAAACCGCAGGGCTTTCCTTCAAACCGCCGCGCCAGATCCTGGTACAGTCCGATAAATGCGCGCCCATGGCCCAGGCCTGGGAAAAGGCCAAAAAGCTGGGCTTTCCCGAAAACTGGCTTAACGACTATCCCGTTATTGAAAACCCCGAAACGGAAATACAGACCCTATCCACCGGCAACCCCACCACCTACCCGGTGATCGCCAAACTGGTGCGCGAAAGCGGGGGGGAGATTATCTCCGGCGAGGAGAACCTGGCCGTGTTGATGGCGCGCATGGTGGCCCTGGAAACCTCAACCATCATCGGCCCGGCCGCCTCCATTCCCGTGGCCGGCTTGTTTAAGGCCCTGCGCCGGGGCATGATTCGTGACGGCGATATCGTACTGATCAACGTGGGTGAAGGGGCCTCGCGCGCGCCGGAATTTATGAGCAAACTGGCCTGGGAGAACACCACCGTAAAAAGCCTGGAAGATATTAAACCCAATGGCAACTCCATTTACCGCAATAAGCTGTGGATGGAACTGGACAAACATCTAACCACATAAGGCCGCCATGTTAAGCTCTCTGATTACATCGCAAACGCGCATAAAGCTGTTGCTGAAGTTCTTTCTTAACCCGGATACCCGCGGTTACCTGCGGCAGCTTTCGGCGGAGTTTGGCGAGTCCACCAACGGTATCCGGCTGGAACTGAACAAGCTGGCCGAGGCCCGTCTTTTATCCGTGAGCAGCGAGGGACGGAACAAGGTTTACAATGCCAACGTTTCCCACCCCCTCTTTACGGAGATCCGTAATATCGTTCTAAAAAGTACCGGCATCGATAAGGTGGTCAACAACATCATCAACAAGGTGGGCGATCTGGAACTGGCCTTTATCCGCGGCGATTACGCCCGGGGTAAGGATAGCGGTTTGATTGACCTGACCCTGGTGGGTAAAAATCTCAACAGCAGGGAAATTGAACGGGTACGCGCCAAAACGGAAAAACTTATCGAGCGTAAAATCAACATCCTGCAGCTTGAACCGGAGGAGTATAAAAAGCTGGAAAGTACCTTTGCCAAAGAACCTCTGTTTATACTTTACAAGCGGGACAATAGCCAATGAGCGCAAGGCCACACAAACGACCGGTGGTCGGCATGATACTGGAGCGGGATTTCCCGCCCGACGATCGCCCGGAAAAGGAGGCGCTCAGCCTGATAAAGGCCGGTTATGAAGTACATCTTCTCTGTTTTACCTGGCAGAACCGGCCGCGTTATGAAAACTACAAAGGCATCCATATCACCCGCTTTCCCATAAGCAAAAAGGTCTATAAAAAGTTAAGCGCCGCCTACCTGGTGCAACCCTTTTACCGCGCTTTGTGGAAACGGCAGATGGAACGCTTTGTCTCGGAAAACCGCATCGAGGTTATCCACATGCATGACCTGCCCATGACCGATATCGCCCATGAACTGGCCGCGCGCCACGGATGCCGGGTGGTATGCGACCAGCATGAATACTGGAGCAACTGGATCGTCAATACCGGCCATTATAACCGGGGACTAGGCAAGGTGGTTAAGGCCCTGAGTGACTGGAAGCATTACGAACGGGAGAATCTGAGCAAGGCGGATTTGGTGATTACCGTTACGGAGCCGTTGAGGGCGCTGTATCTGGAAGAAGTGGGTCTGGCCTCGGAAAAGGTTATTGTTGTCCCCAATACCCCCAGCCGCGATATTTTCCGCCGGGAGAATGTCAACCCGGAAATTGTGGAAAAATATAAAAACTATTTTGTGCTCTTTTATGCCGGCGCCATGGATGTGCTGCGCGGTCTGGATATGATTATCGACGCCCTGCCCGAGATCGAAAAAAAAGTGCCGCATGTGCGCCTAGTGCTGGCCGGACGCTTTAGCAAGGGTTTTGATCCCCTGGCCCTGGCCCGGGAACGGGGCGTGGAACACCTTGTGGAATTTGTGGGCTGGCTTAACGTGGAGCAGCTGCCCTCCTATATTGCCGCGGCCAGGGTGGGCGTTTTTACCCCGCCGGCCACGCGTGACGAAATTAACAACACCATCGCCACCAAGATTTATCAATATCTGGCCATGGGCAAGCCCATCCTGACCAGCGAGGCCAAAATGATGCATGATTTCGTTACGAAAAACGACCTGGGCTGCACGGTTAACCACGGCGACGTCCGCGGCTGTGCCGCCGCCATCATCCGCCTGGCCGAAAACTATGAGCAGCGCTGCGCGGAAATTGCCCGCAACGCGGCGGCGCTTATCAACCGCGAACCCATCTTTTGGGATCAGACCATCAGAGATATGTTAAAACACTATGCCTCCTGGGAAAGCCGTGAAGGATAAACTGAACACGGAACAAAGGGAGTATGTTTTGTATCATCTAAGCCGGCACTTTAATTTGCCGGCCTTTAGCAGTTTTTTTCTGTTTGAAAAGAATGATACACGGGCGCCTTTTGTTTTTTTCCCCTCCTCAAACAAGCCACATAACGAAAACAGACGTATTGAAGATATTCCCGTTCTTTACCCCCTGGCCTCCGAGGATCGTTTTTTTCACTTTGACTCAAACAACAACCTTATTTTTGACCACGACCTGTTAAAAGGCGCTTTTTACCTGCTTTCCGGCTATCAGGAATGGCAGACCGGGGAGAGAGACGCGCGGGGACGCTTTCCCTTCACGGCATCAATTCATTACAGGCTGAATATCGCGGAGATGCCTCTGGTTAATATCTATTTTGATATCATAAGCCGGGCGCTAGAGCTTTTTGCGAAAAAACACGGACTTGTTTTTCAAAAAAAATCATTTTGGGGCAACCATCCTTTCGCTTTATTTCTGACCCATGATATCGACCGGGTCGATCGCTGGATTTCCGCCGAGGTTAAGCGACGCATTAAAATCGCCCAAAAACACCGGGGCCTGCGGCAAAAACTTTCGGCGATATTCCATGAACTGAATTTTTTCGGACGGAATAACAGCTTTTGGAATTTTGACAGGATGATGGCCGTTGAGGATGCGCTCAATATAAAAAGTACCTGGTTCTTCCTGCCGGGGGGTATAAAACATATTGACGCCTATTACGACCTGAAAGAAGAGCGCATAAAAAAGCTGGCCCGTAAAATAGCGGACAACGGTCACCATATCGGCGCCCATGGCGTCTATAACTCCATGACAGACCCGGCGGAGATGCGCCGTACCCTGAGGGAAGTCCGGCAACTCAGCCCGGCCGACGTCATCATATCCCGTCAACATTGGCTGCGCTTCCGCTACCCCGATACTTTAAAGCTGTTGGCGGAAAACCGGATAGAGATGGACAGCTCCTGGGGCTTTGCCGAACATTGCGGCTGGCGCAACAGCTACTGTCATCCGTTTCATCCCTTTGATCTTAATCAGAACAGAATGCTGCCCATCCTGGAAATCCCCCTAAACGCCATGGATGTTACCTTTATGGAGTATATGGGACTGGATGAAAAGGGGACGCGGGAGCATATAATGAAAATGGTACATGTCTGCAAAAAATACGGCGGGATTTTCACCCTTCTATGGCACAACAATCATCTCAACGAAGAAGACCATCCCGGTGTTTGGGACTTTTACAAAACGATATTAGACGATATTATCCGTGAAAATCCATACATTTTTACACCCGGCGCGATGAAAGGACTTCCCCTATGATCCGTCGCGCATGGGCTAAAATCTCTGAAAATGAGTTTTTAAAAAATGTAACCATTCTTTTTTCCGGCTCAACCCTGGCTCAGGCCGTACCCGTTTTAATCGCGCCCATTATTTCACGTATTTATCTGCCGGAACATTTTGGCGAACAGGGCCTTTTTGTCAGCACATATACCATACTAGCCATTGCCGCGGGCTTGCGTTATGACATGGCCATTATGCTGCCCAAAAAACGGGAAGAAGCCAACACCCTGTTTTTTATCAGCAATTTTTTCAGCTTTTCCTTTTCCATTGTCAGCGCCATTATCCTTGTTGTTTTTAAGGAAGAGATCATTGCTCTTTTTAACCTGCGGGCGCCGGCCAACTGGCTTTATTTCCTGCCCGTGGCCATCGTTTTAAAAAACCTGGTTCAAACAGCGCTGGTGTTAAACAACCGGCTTAAAAAATTCAAGCGCGTCGCCAAAAGCAAAATTTATCAAACCACCATCTCCTCCGCCGTAATTTTAGGCCTGGGGTTAAGCGGACATGCCGGCAGCCTTCAACTTATCGTTGGCAAATTAAGCGGATTATTGCAAAATGGTTTCTATCTCAGTTTTCGTTTAAAAGAAAATTTTAAAAACGGAAACTATACGCTGACAAAAGCCATTGAGCTGATTAAACGCTACCGCTTTTTCCCCTATTTCAGCGTAGCCAATGGTTTTTTAAACGCCCTGTCGGTACAGTTGCCGGGCTTTATGCTTATCGCCTTGTTTGACGCGGGTGTTGCCGGGCTTTATGCGTTTTCCTATCGCCTGATCATCCTGCCGCTGAACCTGATCGCCCAATCCATACGCGATGTATATTTTCAACGGCTGAGCGAACGTTTTAACGAAGGCACGCTTACCCGTAAGCTCATCCGCAAAAACTACCTTAAAGTTTTACGTTTGTCCATCCTTCCCTTTATCGCGGCTTTTTTCCTGGCTCCGCTGGTGTTTGGGCCGCTGTTCGGGGCCAAATGGCAACAGGCCGGTTTATACATTCAGATCATCATCCCCTGGCTGTTCATGGTCTTTTTAAATATGCCGCTTAGCACCATCCCTTCGATCATGAACAAGCAACACCTGCTGCTTGTTTACAATGCCATGCTGCTTATTTTCCGGTTTTTAGCTATTTTCGGGGGATACTATTTCTTTAATGACCCGGTAGCCTCGCTGATTTTATTCAGCGCAACCGGACTGTTTTTCAATTTTATTTTTCTTAAACTCATTTTCTCGATTATTAATAAATGACCGCAATAAAGATATATAATAAGGAACGTTGGTTTATTGGAGAGAACATTTGGGCAACGGGCCATGCCTGGGCGGAAGGACGCCTTTTGGTGGGAAAATCCTGGCAGACCTTTTTTGAACCATGCAACACATTTAAGCAGTTTGAGCAAAAGATAAACCGCTGCAACGGTTATTTTGCTCTTATCCTCAAACGTGGGGATAAAATCCTTGCCGCCGTGGATCGTATCCGTTCCATACCGCTGTTTTACACCCGCAACGGCGCGATAATTACCGATAACGCCCTATTGGCTTCAGAATCATTACCCACGGAAAAATGGGACGCCGGCGCAATCCGTGAGTTTTTTGCCGTGGGTCATGTAAGCGGACCGCGCACGTTACGAAAAGAAATTGCCCCCGTTGAGGCCGGAGAGATTCTGGAAATTGCCAACGGAAAACCCCATAAAAAATCATATTTTGAGTATCTTCATGCAACCGTACCGGAAGATATCTCCGTCGAAGAGCGGCACCGGCGCTTTAAAGAGCTTCTGCGGGAAACGTTTGAACGTCTGGTCGTTTGGGCCGCGGGCCGTACGCTGGTTCTTCCCCTTAGCGGAGGATATGACTCCCGCCTGTTGGCTTACATGGCCCGTGAAATGGACATTAAAAACCTGATCTGCTTTACATACGGCCGCCCCGATTTTTATGACGCGGTTACCGCGCGACGCATAGCCGGTTACTTAGGCCTGCCCATTCATTTTGTAAACAGCTACCACACTCCCCATCGGCGTATCTACAATTCTCCTTTACGGGCAAGGTTGGATGAACAGGCCTTTAACCTCATATCCCTGCCCAACATTCAGGATCTGCCCGCTCTTTACCGTTTGAAGCAGGAAGGGCGGATACCCGATGACGCTATTTTAATCAGCGGCCATTCCGGTGATTTTGTGTCCGGGCGCCATCTTGACAATCTGAAACCGGACAGCGACACGTTAAACACCGAACAGGTGATAGACAATATCATACGTTTACAATACAGCATTTACAAACCCGCCGGGAAAGAGCTGATGGAAATGCGGCGGCATCTGCGGAGCTTATTGCCCGTCAATACGGCGGACAGGGGAACGATGTACGAACATTGGGTATGGCGGGAACGGCAGGCCAAGTTTTTGGTCAATGCCATGCGCACCTTTGATGTATTAGGTCATGAATGGCACCTTCCGCTATGGGACAACGCCTTTGTTGACTTTTTTCTGGAACTCCCCAAAGAGTTGCGCAAGGGCCAGAAATTCTACCGGGAGCATATCAATGCCATGCATCCGCATCTTGACTACCCTCCCAATAAAATTACCAAGCACGGCTGGGTGCGGGATATCAGGTTCCGCCGATACGGGCCGGGTGACTGGCTGGGCAGCCTGAAACTGATGTGGCTTTTCGGAGATATGGAGTTGCCTAACAGGCGCTTTATCCATAAACTCAATCTTGTTCGATACAGCCACCTGCTCAAACATGAATATCAAACCGGATAGCTTATCCACGGGAGAATGGAACGTGACAGAAAAAAAATATCGCTATGATAATGATTGGATTAACCGGCTGGAACGTAAGCTGCACTGGGAATGGTACTGGCATCAGCAAAAGCTGATGGAGGGCGTCCTGTCGCCAAATGACCGCATTGCCGAGATTGGCGTCGGCTCCAAGTTCACCTATAATTACTTAAAGGCCAAGGGTTTTAATATAGTATCCGTCGATATCGACGCCGGAAAAAAGCCCGATATCCTGGAAAACATTGTCAGTTGCGACGACTCCTTTTTCAATTTCGACGTCATTCTGGCTTTTAACATTTTTGAGCATCTGCCCTATGGGGAATTTTTAACCGTGGTTCAAAAAATGTCCCGAGGGAACGTAAAACACTTTTTTCTCGGCCTGCCGCTGAATAAAAAGGTGGTCTTCGAGTTTAAAATTCGTCTTGGCCGCTATCTTAACCGGGAGTGGATAGTGACACTACCCAAAAAACGCATCACCACCCCCAACCATCACTGGGAACTGGAATATGCCGACTATACCGGTAAGCGGTTAATTGCCGATATGCACAACCACGGCTTTATCCCGGAAAAAAACTTTTCCTATCGCCTGCAATCTTTTTTCCACTTTAAAAGGGACGCCATAAAATGAAGATAGCGGCCACGCTTATAAAAAAGGCGCACCCTTTACTAAAGCCCGTACATTCCAGGATGTTATCGCGGACACCGGAAAGAGAGCCGCAAAACGCGCCGCTCTTTATCGTTGGCCCGCCCCGTTGTGGTACCACCATATTGTATCAAATTATTACCAATGAGCTGCGGGTGAACTATTTCGACAACCTCTCGCATCTTTTTTACAGGGATATTCTTGTGGGCGTTGCCCTGAGCAAAAACCTTTACCGGGAGAACGCCCATAACTGTTTCACCTCTAAGCTGGGCGATACCTCTTCCTGCGGTCTGCACGCCCCCAGTGAGTGCGGCCCTTTTTGGAGACTTTTTTTACCAAAGGAAAAACATTATCTGGATGAAAACGACCTGAATACGCTACATTTAGAGCAGATAAGGCGCATATTTTCGGTCTTGTTCCATAAGTATGCCCGGCCATGGGTTTTTAAAAATCTGACCCTGGGAATGCGTCTAAAATTGATTTCCCGTTTATGGCCCGGAGCGCGCCTACTAAGGGTTCGGCGTGATCCGGCCGCAACGGTGCAGTCCATACTAAAAGCGCGGAAAAAGCTGGGGCTTCGGCCAAATCAGTGGTGGTCCGTTCGTCCTCCGGGGTTTGAACGCTTTCTCTCCCTACCGGAAACGGAAATGGTGGCCCGGCAGGTTTGGGCCATAGAACAGCAGTTGGATAATGACCTTGGCCTGTTTAAAAAACAGAATATATATACCCTCGAATACGGGCCGCTTATGGAGGACAATGAGAAACTTATTCCCGCCATCGCCCGGTTTATGGGCCAAACCGAAAAGCGGGAAGACGCCCGGCCTTACCTGTTTAAGCCCGGAAACAAT
>WGCN01000052.1 GCA_015493745.1 Calditrichales bacterium | reverse complement strand
TCCCGCGCCAGACCGCAATAGCTGCAATTGGCATAGCATCCTTCCGGGTAATTTTGCAGCAGATTGATGCAGCCGCAGCCGCAGCCGCGCATCAAGCGGCCCGGTTTCAGCCCCAGCTCGATGGCCGCGGCCATGCTGATACGCACATACTCCGGACTGATCTGGTACACTTCTGCCTGTTGGGCCAGGGGAAGTTTTACTTTACTCATCTCTGTTCTCCCATTTTCAATTATAAATTTTATTTTTATCCCGCTACCAGCTCACCCCGCAACAGGCGTTGATAAAGTCGGTTTCCAATCCGCGCTGCCGGGCATATTCCACCATGCCGTCCGCCGGATAGGCCACGCCGTTCAGTCCGGCGTCGATGGCCAGCTTGTCGATCTCCAGTTTTACCGGCCCCATGGGGCGGGCACAACCCAAAATGATCGGTGTTTGCGGCAGGGATTGGCGACACAGCTCAAAAAACTTCCCCATCTCATCCAGCGAAGGCAGTTGCTCCACGCGCATACCCGTACCCTGCAGGGGCATCAGCACCACCAAAACCATGGTTTTGGGGGGATATTTTTTTATCATTTCCAGGGCGGCCCATTCACCGTTCATTTTTCCGAAATAATGCCCCAGAATAATATGCGGTATGGCCGGTACGTTATAACGATGCAGGCGTTCCAGCACATCCTCGTAATCTTGTGGTGTTTTATCCAGATGATAGATTTCCGTGATAGTCTCTTGATCGCCGATGATGTCCAGCATCACCCCATCCACATCCACCTTAGCCAGGGCGGCACAGGTTTCTTCATCCGGGATGCCGGGATGCACGCGGATGGCCAGTCCCAGTTCCCGGCGCACGCGGATCATATCGGGAATATGCTTCATCAGCGGCACCCGGCCGTGGATATCACTGCCGCCGGAGATAAGCACGCCGCGCGCCCCTTTTTCGGCCAGCTTTTGGCACATACCAAACAGACCACCCTCAAAGCCGCGCACATCCAGCATGCCATGCAGCGATTTTGTTTTGCAATGTTCACAGCTCAGCGCGCAGTTCTCGCCGGTTACGCTGATGGAAACAAACTCCCGGGCCGAATGGCCGCAATACTCGGAAGTTTTATAGTTTTTCAACCCCGGTGCGTAAAAGGTAATGCGGTTATCAAAATAGTCTTCCCGTATGCGCCCGCATCGCGGATCGATCTCTATGGTCAGCGGCTCCCATTTGGGGGCATACAGGGGCAAAATATCAGGCATGTAGATTTCCTCCCGGCGATACAAAACAGCCGTATGGTTCCAAAGTATGTTTCTTTTCCATCACCCGGGCCCGGCTTAAGGCCTGCGTGATGGCCTGGGAAAGGCTCTCCCCCGGCAATGAGCTCAGATTATCCCGGTGTTTTTGATACAGATGAGACAAAGTCGCCTCAATGGCTTCCGCGCGGGCGGCATGCCAGCGGAAATGACCTTCCACATCGGCCACGGCCGCTTCCGAGGCAAAAAAGTCGCCCCGGATAAACAGGGCCTTAATCTGTCGCCCGGCCAGGGTCAACCGGACTTCCAGCAGCCCTTTCTCCGTCTTTATGCGGGCCATGCCAACGGCGTCCCGTACCTGGGGCGTCTGATAAATCCACTCCCTGCTTTCATATTTTTGGCGCTTTTTTTCATCGATAAGGCGCAATTCCCCGGGCGTAAAGCGCGAGGGAATCAGTTCCGTCTCAAACACCCGGCGGTAGCCTTCGGCCACGGCCTGGCGTACCTCCTCAAAAGTTAGCGAGCGGCCGCTTTCGCGTCGCACGGTGGTGATGCGCTGATCGACGGTGGCTATTTCCTTATCCGATATCTTTTCAAACGGGGTATTTAAAACCTTAAGCATCATGGCAATGTCCATATCCACCAAAATAGAGGAGTGGAACAGCAGACCGCCGGAAGAATCGCGGAAAATACCCAGACCGGCGATTTTGCGACCTTCAACCTCAATATCGTTTTTACGACGAAAACGGGCCCGTACCCCCAGGCTTTGCAACCCGCGGATGATGCC
>WGCN01000051.1 GCA_015493745.1 Calditrichales bacterium | reverse complement strand
CCAGCAATAACAGCGCGCCGGCGTCCGTGGGCAGGCCGATATGGGCGAAATCCTCAACGCAGCGGATGGTGGTGGCGTCCAGAAACTCCATGGTGCAGGGGATGATATGGGCGGCGATGATATCGGAGACGCTTTGGGCGGCCTGTTCCAGAGAGTCGAAAAGAGCCAGCATGGTTTTGGAGGCGGCCGGTTTGGGAATGAGTTTTAACAGGACGCGGGTGAAGATACCGAGCGTGCCTTCGCTGCCCACAATCAGATCGCGCAGGTTGTATCCGGCCACATTTTTCACATTCTTGCCGCCGTTCATCATCACCGTGCCGTCGGGTAAAACCATCTCCACGCCCATCACATAGTCGCGGGTCACGCCATACTTCAGCCCACGCAGGCCGCCGGCGTTTTCGGCCACATTTCCGCCGATGGTGCAAATGGCCTGGCTGCCGGGGTCGGGCGGGTAAAAAAGGCCCTGTTCCTGTACCGCCCGCTGAAAATCCTGCGTGCGCACACCCGGTTGTACCCAGGCCGTCAGATTGGCCTTGTCGATTTCCAGAATTTGGTTCCAGTCGCTCATCAGGATGACCACCGAACCCCTGACGGGGATGGCGCCGCCGCTGAGACCGGTGCCGGAGCCGCGGGGCACAACGGGAAAACCTTCCCGGTTGGCCAGCCTGAGAATGGCGCTGATCTGCTCCGTGGTTTCCGGGATAACCACTGCCTCGGGGAGCTGCTGTAACAGGGGCGTGCCGTCATAGGCATAGCTGAGCATGTCTTCCCGGGATGTTAATACCTTTTCCGGGGCGGTAATTCTTTTAAGTTCTTCGATGATATTTTTCATGGTTGACATTTTTTTAAGTAAAACTTACCTGTTCCGTCCCCGAATTTACAAAAATTGACACAAAGGGAGTCGACATTTTTAAAGGTTTTTTATTTGATATTCGCTGTATCAATGATATAGCCTTGATGTATTTGTTTCCCATATTTTATTTTTGGTTATTGGTCACAAAATAAAAATTTGGCAAAAAAAATCCCTTTTCACGGAAAATGAAAAGGGTTGAAAATCGGTTGACATTTTATCAGGTTTAACGAAAGACGGCCTTAATGGCTCCCCAGGTTCTGAACAATCCGGAAATATTGGGCAGCACGTTCATGGTCGTTGTTTCGGAGATGACCTCACCGGTGGGTGACAGGCCGGCCACTTTGTAATAAAGAACATTGGAGCCTTTAAACAGAACATCGTTGTCGATATATTCGTAGCGATAGCCCGGCCCCTTGGCGGGCACGGTACTCAGTTCGATAAAGGTTTTGTTGTCCATGCTGCGCTTGATTACAAAGGATTTTACGCCCACTTCCTTACTGGTCACCCAACTCACCACCACCTTGTTGGCCTCGGGCTGGGCGCTGTATTCGGTAAATACAACATCCCCGCCGGCCAGCAGCGGTATCACAGTTATCAGGGCGATGAGTAAAATCTTTTTCATAGTCGTTTCGCTTTTTGCAGCATGGAACAATTTACAATATTCTATATTCGAATCAAGTATAAATGGCTGCGGATCAGACGCGCCGCCCGGTAGCCCCATAAGGAACTACTATATCGTCGCGCTTTTCCGGGGGCTTTAATTTTTGACGGATTACCAACAGCTTCTCCTGTATAATAGCGCCACTTTATATTTTTAACTTTGTGCAAAAGGCAATATATTTTCCGCTGTGACGATATGTGGAATATCTCACGCTTAATTTTAATTATACCGGAAGAATCCCCTGTTGTGGGTGTGGAATAAAAGTAACTTTTCCAAGGAGTGTTTTATGGGTTTGGAGGATAAAAAGAACGTTTTGAGGATGATACCGTACGGGCTGTATGTGCTGATGACGGAAAACGATGAGGGCAAGGTGGCGGCGGCAACCGTGAACTGGGTAACACAAACCTCTTTTGATCCGCCCCTGCTGGCGGTGGCCATTAAAAAAGACAGCCTGACCTATACCCTGGTGCGGGAAAAAGGACTCTTTTCCCTGAACATGCTGGGTAAAAAGCAGCAGGCGCAGGCTTTTACCTTTTTTAAAGCCCTGGAACGGGACGGTAACCGGATCGGCGGGGAAGCCTTTGAAAACCATGAACAGGGTGTTCCCCTGTTAAGCGCCTGCCCCGCGTATGTGGTTTTGCGAACGGTTGAAGTTGTCGAACAGGGCGATCATCATATTTTTGTGGCCGAAGTGATCGATGCCGGATTGCGGGCGGAGTTTGATGGGCGTGCCGACGCCTATATTTTGCGTATGGAAGATCTGGGTGAAAAAGTATTTTATGGCGGATAAGCCGGGAGGAAATGATGTTAAGCGAGAAAATGGTACAGGCTCTGAATGATCAGGTGCGCGATGAATTGTATTCGGAATACTACTACCTGGCCATGTCGGCCTGGTGCGAGGAAAATGATTTGCCGGGCATGGCCTCTTTCATGGCCCTGAAAAGCAATGAAGAACGCAGCCACGCCATGAAGATTTACCACTATATACTGGACCGGGGAGGACGGGTGGTGTTACAGGCCATTGCCCAACCGCCGGCGGATTTTAAATCCCATTGCCATATCTTTGAAAGCATGCTGGAGCATGAGAAACTGGTGACCGGCCTGATTCACAATCTCTACAGCCTGGCTCTGGACGAAAAAGACTATGCCACGCAGGTGATGCTGCAGTGGTTTATCGAGGAGCAGGTGGAAGAGGAAAAAGAGGCCACGGAACTTATTCAGCAGTGTAAAATGATTGGCGACAGTGAAAGCGCCCTGTTTCTGTTCGATCAAAAACTGGGTCAGGTCACCCCGGGAACGGCGGAGGAAGGAAAATAAAAGCCGCAAACACCGGCCCTGTATCGGTGGATTGTTCCGCGGGACTTATTATGTTCAGCCTGCTTCTCCTTATACAGCGGGAGGCAGGCTTTTATTACGGACAGGGATAAGTTAAGAGCGCCAGGGGATGTCCAGCCCCAGTTGCCGGAGTTTTTCTTCCATTTCCATCCGCTCGCGGTTGCGCAGTAATTTCCCGTCACGGTATTTCAATAAGCCCCACTCTTCCATCTGTTTGGTGGCGTCTGCCCTGTCGCCGGAAATGATCAGGCGCAGGATGTCATTCTCCAGGGCGGAAAAGCGCCGTGCCTTGAAACGGTAGTCCAAAAAGGCTTCCCAGGCCTGCGGTACCCAGCGGCTGACGATCTCATTTCCGATGATTTCGGCATAAACACGGATTTCATACTGGGCGTGGCTATCCATGCGCAGGGCCAGAAAGTGCAACAGGTTGTGCAGGTTAATCTTCCAGTAGGCCTCGGTATAGGTGGCCAGGGGCAGATCCTTGCGGGCTTGTTCGCGGGCCATGCCTTTTGCCAGGCGCTCCTCATAGACGCGGCGCATCTGCTCATGCAGGGCCTTTTCCTCTTCGCTGAAGCGGCGTCCTTCGTCCTCGCTGAAAAAGCCGGCGCTGCCCTGCTTGTTGGCGTCCGATTGTTTGCGCCATTCATGGGGGAGCGTCTCCTGGGCGGCGTCTATGGCAATAGAGTAACGTGTGCTGTATTCATTGACCGAGGCGGTACGGTGCCGTATCCACTGGCGCCAGGCATCCATGGGAATGCGGATATGCAGCTTGATATCACACATCTCGAACGGGGTGGTGTGCAGATGGCGCATCAGATAGCGGATCAGTCCCCGGTCTTCGCTGACCTTTTTGGTGCCGGCGCCATAGCTGACCCGGGCAGCCTGCACGATGGCGCCGTCGTTGCCCATGTAATCGACTACGCGGACAAAGCCGTCGTTGAGCACTTTGAATTTTTTACCTAAAATAGCGTCCAGTTGCGGCGAGTTGCCGCGGATAAGTTTTTCTTCTTGCACGTTTTTCTCCGGCGTCTGGGAATGGAATTTTGAAAGACAGGTTTGAAAGGCTAATTTTAGAAAATTGAAGAATTAAATCCAAACCGGAACAGGCATGAAAAAAAAAGAACGTATCGAGCGCATCCTGAATATTCTGGAAGCGGAGTATGGCGATACCCGTACCGCTTTGAATTATGAGTCTCCTTTTCAGTTGCTGATTGCCACCCTGATGGCCGCCCAGTCCACCGACGTGCGGGTCAATATCGTCAATAAAAAGTTTTTCGGTGATCATCCCCGCGCGCAGGATGTGGCCCGGCTGAGCGTGGAGGAGATCGAATCTTATATAAAAACAGTGGGCCTCTACAAAACCAAGGCCCGTAATATTGCCATGACCAGTAAAATTCTGGCCGAACAGTATAACGGCGACATTCCGGATAGCCGGGAGGAGCTGGTTAAGCTGCCGGGGGTGGGACGAAAAACGGCCAATGTGGTTTTAAGCATCGCGAAAAATGTACCGGCCATAGCGGTGGATACGCATGTTTTCCGGGTCAGCAACCGCCTGGGGCTGGCTACGGCGGCAGATGTGCTGAAAACGGAAAAACAACTGATGAAAAACATCCCCGTGGAGAAATGGTCGCAGGCGCATCACTGGCTGATATGGCACGGACGTAAGGTATGCAAGGCGCGCAAACCGTTGTGTGCCGGCTGTTCGCTTTTGGAAGTTTGTAGCTTTAAGGAGAAAACGGTTTAGGATTCCTCAACAAACAAGGCGTCGCTTTCGTGTATCGGTTCGTCGACGGTGCGCAGGCGGGTGCCGTAGTTTACCGAGTTGAGTATCTCGTCCGCCCGCAGGTTTTTGGGAAAATAGGTACCGCTGATGCGGGCGCGGTGCATACTGGCCCCTTCCATTTTGGCAAAACTCATATTGACTCCCTTCAAATTGCAGTTGGCCAGGTAGGCTCCGCGCAGGTCGGCGTACTTTAAATTGGCACTGATCAGGTTGCGCCCCCGCAGGTTTACATTTTGCAGGTCATAATCTTTTAAATCCTTTACCGCTTCATTGAAGGCCTTGATATTCTCCTTCTTTAATAACAGATACATCTGCCGCTTTTCCATGATTTTCCTCCTTAAGTATATCATTCTTATCATCGTGCGTCAATTCTTAATGTTTAGCGGTACTCTTCCGCTGTAGCCATGTGTATCAAGATAATTTTTATCTTTAAGTGAAAACTTCTATATTTTCGCTTCCCGCCATAATATTTAAGGAGAAGATTCCATGAAAACCATAAGCGGCGTTGTGGTGGTTATAGTCGTGGTCATCGGTGGCCTGACCTTAATACCTCTTTTTATCAGCCCGGATGTTACGGTGTCCCGGTCGATTGTTATTGACCGTCCGGTGGATTTGGTGTTTAATGTTGTTAAAAACTATGATTATTTTGATCAATGGAATCCCTGGTTGCAAAAAGAACCCGGGGCGCGCACCACGGTCGACGGCCAGCCCGGCGAGGTGGGCAGCCGCTGGATGTGGCAGGGCGATACAATAGGGCAGGGAACCCTGACCCTGGTTTCCCTGGAGGAGAATAAAAAGATTGTCGCTAAAACGGAGTTTGTAAAGCCGATGGTTTTTTTCGCGGATGATATATGGACCTTCGAGCCATTGGGCGAAAACAAAACCCGCGTTACCTGGATATTCAAATCGGTTATCGACTCCTATTTTATGCGTTACGGAAATTTGAGCATGGACATGAATATCGGGCCGCAGTATAAAAAAGGGCTGGTGGCGTTGAAAAAGTTTATCGAAAAAACACCCGATGTGGAAGAGGCCTTGAAAAAAGTGGAACATGTGGGCGGGGCGATGCCTTAACCTTTTTTTAACCGTAGGGGGTATTTATGAAAATATGTATGATGATGTTTTTAAGCGCGGGACTGTTATGGGGACAAAGTTTTGTGGGTACGCAAAAAAGCCTTTCCTTTTCTCCGAAACTGATTTCCGGTGAAGCGGGCGGTGTTTCCGCGGATAAAGTGGCCGCCTGGGTTTTTAACAGGGATATTGAAGCCGTGGCCGCTCTGTTGCAAAAAAAGAAGCCGGACATAAAAGTAAGGGAAAACACACTTTATTATTCCAATAATAAAATCCGCGTAAATACCACGGAAAACGGGCGCAAGGCCTCGCACATTTTATGGATGGGCAAGGGAAAAAAATGGGTGTATACTATTTTATGGGACTCCCGGGAATATATGAAGATGGACTGGGATAAGATGCAAAAAATGGCGGCCCGTATGAGCGACGCCCTTTCGGCCCAGATGGAAAAGATGGGGCCGATGCTTAAGAACCTGCCGCCGGAGGCCAGGGCGCGCATGGAAAAGATGTTTGGTAAAAAAACAAAAAAGGCAGTCAAGCCCGTTAAGGCTAACGGCCGGCGCACCGTGGCCGGCATGAGCTGTGTTGAATATCGGGCGCGGACGGATGAAAAGCGCATGCAATACTGGATCACCATGGAAAAGCCCTTTGTGCGCAAGGCTTTCGAGGACATCAGCAAGATGATGACAGCCATCTCCCGCGAAGAGGATAATCCCTGGTCTGACCTTCCCGAGGGGTGGCCTGTGGCCCAAACCGCGGTCAGTGACGATGAGGTCCGCATGGAAGAAGTGACCTCCGTGGAAAACAAAGACCTGGATGAGAGCATGTTTCAGCCGCCGGCCGGTTTTAAAGAGAAAAAAATGAATATGATTTTTGACAACTCTTTTGAGAAGATGAACTAAGCTGTTCGGGACGGATTATGATACTCTCCACGGTTGACTGGCTGATAATAGCCTCTTTTTTTCTTATCTCCCTGGCCATCGGGCTGTTGGTCTCGGCGCGGGCCGGAAAAAGCAGCAGTGAATTTTTTCTTTCCGGACGCAATATGCCCTGGTGGCTGCTGGGGGTTTCCATGGTGGCCACCACCTTTTCCGCCGATACCCCCAACCTGGTTACGGATATCGTGCGTACGCACGGCGTGGCCGGAAACTGGCTGTGGTGGGCCTTTTTGCTGACGGGGATGTTGACGGTTTTTATCTACGCCCGTCTCTGGCGCCGTTCGGAAGTGCTGACCGATGTGGAGTTTTATGAGCTGCGTTATTCGGGCAGGGCCGCGGCTTTTTTAAGGGGCTTTCGCGCCATCTATCTGGGCGTCTTTTTTAATGTGCTGATCATGGCCTCCGTATCGTTGGCGGCCATCAAAATAGGCGGGGTGATGCTGGGGCTCTCGCCGTTGACTACCATCCTGATTGCTTCATCGGTCACGGTGGTTTACAGCATGCTGGGGGGATTGCGTGGTGTGCTGATTACCGACTTTTTTCAGTTTATCATCGCCATGATCGGTAGTATCGGTGCGGCTTATGTGGTGGTCAACCTGCCGCAGGTGGGAGGCCTGGACGCCCTTTTTCAACATCCTGCCGTACAACCCCGGCTCGACTTTCTGCCTGATTTTTCCAATACGGATGCGCTGATGACCCTGCTGATCCTTCCCCTGGCCGTGCAATGGTGGAGCGTCTGGTATCCCGGGGCGGAGCCCGGCGGCGGCGGTTATATCGCTCAACGCATGCTTTCGGCTAAAAATGAAGACCATGCCCTGGGGGCGACATTGCTGTTTAATGTGGCCCATTATGCCTTAAGACCCTGGCCCTGGTTGTTGATCGCCCTGGCTTCGATCATCGTTTATCCCGATCTTGCTTCCCTGCACCAGGCTTTTCCTTCCGTGGATATCCAGGTACTTAAGGATGACCTGGCCTATCCGGCCATGCTGACCTTTTTACCGGCCGGTCTGCTTGGTCTGGTGATCGCCTCGCTGATCGCCGCCTATATGTCCACCATTTCCACCCACCTTAACTGGGGCGCCTCCTATGTGGTCAACGATTTTTACAAGCGTTTTATCAAGCCGGAAGCCGCTGAAAAAGAGCTGGTGCGGATGGGGCGGCTGACCACCCTGCTGTTGATGATTGTGGCCGGTATCTTTGCTCTGATGCTTAGCAATGCCTTGCAGGCCTTTAATATCCTGTTGCAGGTGGGCGCCGGAACGGGGCTGCTTTTTATTCTGCGCTGGTTCTGGTGGCGCATCAATCCCTATAGCGAGCTTACGGCCATGATCGTTTCATTTTTTGTGGCGCTCTATTTTCAGTTCCTTCATCCTCTTCTTTTCGGAGCCGTGCCCTCATCCTCCTTTCAGCTTGTTTCCGGTGTGGCCTTTACCACCTTTTGTTGGCTGACGGTAACTTTTTTAACGGCGCCGTCGGCGAGTGAAACCCTGCGCCGCTTTTACCAGAAGGTTCACCCCGGTGGCCCGGGCTGGAAGCGGTTTTTGCAAAATGAACACAATGCCGGGCGTTTGGCCGGTTATGACGCGGGCGACTGGGATGTGCCCCGTGGCATTTTGATGATGGTGACGGGCACCTTTGCCGTTTATGCCTGGTTGTTTGCCGGCGGGAAATGGCTCTATGGCCAAACCATGTGGGCCGTGCTGTTTACGGTTATGGCTCTGGCCGGTACGGGGTTGACCATGTTTTTGTATAGCAGACGCCGTTAGAGGGTACCGTCAGGAACCGGGGCGGTATATGGAATCCCGGATCAGGCTGCTCCATAAGGTATAGGCCCGGTCATTCAGGTGGATGTCGTCATCCTGAAAAAGATTCTCACCGTCAGCAATGGCCTGCCGGAAAGGTGTATGCAGGTCAATATAGCTAAAGCTCCGCCTGCGGCTCTCCTTTTCCAGAAAACGGTTCATTTCCGGAACGCGCCCGCCGGCCAGCTTTTGCCAGCTTGGGCCCGTGGGCAGCAGGCTTTGCACCATGACGCGGGGGCAAAAATCCAGTCCTTCCAGCAGGCATTGATACTCGGAAAACATCCAGGCGTCATCCCGCCCGTCAAACAGATCGTTGATGCCGATCATCAGCCAAAGCTGTTGCGCCCCGGTTTTTTTGCTTAGATGCAGGCGTTCCCGCGCACCATCGATATGATCCCCGGAAACACCGTGATTAACCAGACGGGGCATTTTAAAAAAATAGTCCAGGTCGAACTGCTCGGTCAGCGAGTCGCCAAGAAAAACCACCGCTTGCGCGGGGCTGTACGGCAGGGCTTTTTCCATGGCCCGGTAGCGCTGCCGCCAGTGCAGGCTGCGCATTTACAGGCCGGAGTTTTCCATGGAGAGCCGGTTGGATATGGCCATCTCGTCTTCCGCTTCCTGAATCATCCCTTTTTGTACATATAGCCGGGACAGGGCGGTGTGGGCCAGGGGATCCCTGGGATTGATGGCGATCCATTTCTGTACGATGTCCACCGCCCGGGCAATTTCACCCTGGCGGTTCAGGCATTCGGCCAGAGCGCTGTAGGCCGCTTCAAATTTTTCATCTTCGGCAATGGCCTGTTCAAACAGCTGTTGGGCCTGCTCGTATTCCCGGCGGGCAAAGTGCTGAAAGCCCTGATTGAGTAATTCTTGTTTTCCCATGATATTCTCCGGTTAAGGATTGTACTCTCCTTCGGGTTTTGGTTTTCTTTTACTAATAACAAGGCGCGGCCTTTTCCATATTTCCGTATTCCTTGCGGGAATTTATAAAAAAGCGTTATGGGTTGCCGGTTTTATAGGCGTATAACACACAGACCGAATCCCCGCGGAAAACCCGCCGCAGTTCCAGAAGCGTTCCGGAAACCGTTCCGCGCAGGGATGTACCCTCCTGCGCACCGGCTGACTGTCCGGAGAGCACCCAGCGTTTGGCGTCGGTTTTAAGCGCCCGTTCCAGCATGGCGCGGTTGGCCTGCCCGCTGCGGGCGACGCCCCAAACGTACAGCCAGTTCTTTTGCCGGGCGGAACGTTTCCAGCGTTCTTTCAGAACCAAATCCCGCGGATGGCGTTGAACCCGCAGCTGCAAAGCCAGCAGACTATCTGCCGTGGCCTCTTGAATTTGCGGCGCGGTGTCTATCCCGGCCGCCGTATCGTTTTTGGCGGGTTTGCCGTCACAGGCCGCGAGGAATAATAGGCCTATCAGCAGGCCGGTTAATTTTGTCATAAAACGCTCCGGTTTGCTTGTCTGTTAAAAGATTTATAACTTCACAAGTGTTGTCAGGCAAAATATTCTCTTTTAGCTTTAAATGAAAGCAAAAAAAGGCCGATGGCCGAAACAGATTTTTTTACGACCTGACATACCGGTTTTCATAAACACCACGGCCTGAAGAGTAAAGGCCCCGTGGCTGTCGATACCGGTGTCCGTTTGATTATATCAAAGAATAGAAATTGAGAAGTGAAACAAACAGAGGAGATATTTTTTTAACTTCCGGAAATATAAGCACAGTGGTGTGGAATTAGGATGAAATCATTTTAGTTTGTTATCGCGGCTGTAAGCCATAGGCGCCTTACATGCTCCGATAATTAAACTCAGCATGCAAGCTGCAAACGATTTTTTTATACATCAGAGCCCCGGCTCTGCTTTTTTTCAGATTCTTCCCCCCTGCCTTTTGACCTTTTCCGGATCAACATACGATTGGATGATATCCTACTTAATGGAAAAGGAATATATACAATGACCAAGGAAATTATCATCAATTCCACCAATGAAGAAACGCGTATTGTTTTACGTGAAGATGAAAAGGTGGTGGAGTTGTTTGTGGAGGCCCCCGAGCATGAGCGCATGGTGGGCGATATTTACAAGGCCAAGGTCAGCCGGGTTTTGCCCGGTATGCAGGCCGCCTTTATTGACATAGGACTGGATCAGAATGCGTTTTTGCATTTTTCGGATGTCAGTTCTTTTTATAAATCGTTTTTTAGTGACAAGGAAGAGCCGCCCAGGCGTCGCCGTTCCTACCGGGATTTTGACCCGGCCCGCGAACTGCGCCGGGGGCAGGACATCATGGTGCAAATCGTTAAAGAGCCCATCAGCACAAAAGGCTGCCGGGTGACCTCGGAGATTACCCTTCCGGGGCGTTTTGTGGTTTTGATCCCCTACCAACGCAATATCGGGATTTCGCGCAAGATCGAAGACCCCAAGGAACGCCGGCGGCTGAAGGAACTGGCCCGTCAGATTATCCCGGCCAACTTCGGCTTAATCATCCGCACGGTGGCCGGTGGCAAAAGTGAACGCGAACTTAAGCGTGACATCAGCGACCTGATGGCCACCTGGAAAAAAATGGAAAGCCAGATAAAAGAGGCCGAGGCCCCTTCGCTGGTTTATAAGGACCTGAGCATGGCTTCCAGTATTATTCGCGATCTGTTTACCAACGATGTCAATCAGGTACATGTGGATTCGCGTAAAATGATGCGCGATATCTCCAACTATGTTAAGGATGTCGCGCCGCATCTGGTGCATAAAATCAATTACTATAAGGGCAAGGAACCCATCTTTGACCACTTTAAGGTGGAAGAAGAGCTGGAAAAAATGACCCACTCCCAGGCCTGGATGAAGAACGGGGGGTATATCGTCATACATCCCACCGAGGCCCTGGTTTCCATTGACGTTAACAGCGGGAAGTATATCGGCCGCAAGGATCATGAAACCAATTCGCTGAAAATCAACCTGGAAGCAGCCCGCGAAATTGCCCGTCAGGCCCGTCTGCGCGATTTGGGCGGTTTGATCGTGATCGACTTTATCGACGTGCTGGAACAGGAGAACAAGAAAAAGATATTTCTGGAGCTGCGCAAGGAGTTTGCCAAGGATCGCGCCATCACCAAGATCGAATCCATGAGCCGCTTCGGCCTGATTGAAATGACGCGTCAGCGCGTGCGGCCGCAGGTGATCCACTCCATCTACCAGGCTTGTCCTACCTGTAGCGGTACCGGACTGGTGCCCACCATCGCCACCACCGTTTCGCGCATGGAGCGCTGGCTGCAACGTTACCGTGCTTCCCGGGGCGATCGTCGGGTGATTATCCATGTAACGCCGGATGTTTACAGCTACATGAACAAAGGGCGCTACAATAAACGTCTGCGTTTGATGTGGAAATACTGGATGAAGATAACCATGGTCAAGGATGAAAGCCTGGATGTAGGACAGTTTAAAGTATTTACGGCTCACAAAAAACAGGAAATCATTTTGCCCGAAGATAAAAAGAAGGCGGCATGAACTATCCTTTTCAGTATCGCCAGGGGCGCCTGTTTTGTGAAGACGTGGATCTGCAAAAGATTTCTTCCTCGCTGGAAACCCCTTTTTATATTTACAGCAAAGAGGAAATAAAGCACAGTTGCCGTCTTATCCGTGAAGGCGGAGAGGGGTATGACTTTAAGCCCTATTATGCCTTAAAGGCCAACTTCAACCCGGCGCTGTTGAAAATCATTCTGAACGAAGGCTTTGGAGCGGATATCGTTTCCGGCGGCGAGCTTTATTTTGCCCAACGCGCCGGCTTTAAGGCCGACAGTATCGTTTTTGCCGGGGTGGGTAAAACGGAAGCCGAACTGCGCCAGGCCGTCGAGGCCGGGATTGCTTCCATCAATGTGGAATCCGCGGCGGAGCTCTATCTTTTAAGCCGGGTGGCCGCGGAATTGCGGCGCAAGGTGTCCGTCGCCATTCGCATCAATCCCGATATCGACGCCAAGACCCATGAGTATATTTCCACCGGCTTGCACAGCAACAAGTTTGGCGTGGATGCCGAGACCGCCTTTCAACTTTACCGGCAGGCCCATGCCGATCCGTGGATAGAGCCGGATGGCATTCATATGCATATCGGCTCGCAAATCGAAAACGAGCAGCCCTTTGTGGATGCGGCCCGTTTTCTGCTGTCGTTTATCGACCGCCTGAAGGCGGCCGGGATAGAGATAAATACGGTGGATTTGGGTGGTGGCATCGGTATTAACTATGAAAATCCTTTTGCCCGCCCACAACAGGCCCGCAGTTTTACTCGCTCGATCCTTTCATCCTATTTGCAGGTTTTTGCCGGGCGCAGGCTGAAGCTTTATCTGGAGGTAGGCCGTTCGGTGATTGGCAGTGCCGGAGTTTTGATAAGCCGGGTGATTTACACCAAAAAGACGCCGGTAAAAAACTTTACCATCATAGACGCGGCCATGAATAACCTGATCCGTCCCAGTTTGTATAAAGCGCGTCATCCGATTGTGCCCCTGGTTCAATCCGAAGCCGGCAGGTGGACGACCGATGTGGTGGGCCCGGTGTGTGAAACCGGCGATTTCATGGCCCGTGAAATGGAAATGCCCGAACTGCATGAGGGTGACTTTATTGCCATTGGCGGCGCCGGAGCGTATGGCCAGTCACAGGCTTCTTTTTACAATTTACGCCCCCTGGTGGCCGAGTATCTTGTGGAGGGAGACCATATCAAAAAGATCAGCCCCGCCCTGTCTCCCGTGGAGCTGGCGGAACGCTTTGAGTGGTAAGATGGCTGCCACGCGGGTTGAAATCGATCATCAGGCCATCCGCCATAATTTAAGGCTTATCGAAAAACGGGTGGCCCCGGCCGGAGTGATGGCCGTTATCAAGGCGAATGCCTATGGCCACGGGGCCGTGGAACTGGCGGAAACCTTCTCCCGGATGGGTGTACGCCGCTTTGCCGTGGCCACGCCGGATGAAGCCCTGGAGTTGCGCCAACACAATATTTCCGGGGATATTCTTCTTTTCGGCGCCCATGATTTTTCCGCCGTGCCGGATCTGATTCAAAACGATATTATTCTGACCCTTAATGAGCTTTCCGCCATCGATGAGCTGAGCCGCCGCGCCGGGCGGTCAGGCAAGGTAATGCGTTGTCATGTCAATGTGGATACCGGCATGGGGCGCGCCGGTATGCTGCCCCGTGATCTGCCCCTGGCCCTTGAAAAGTGCGCAAAGGAAACCATGCTCCGGCTGGAAGGACTCTATACCCACTTCTCCAGCGCCGATGAGGAGGATGCCTCCCACACCCGGCAGCAAATCGAACGGTTTAAGGCCATGGCTTCCGCCGCCGGCAAAAACGCTCATCTGTTAAAACATATGGCCAACTCGGCGGCCATCATGCGCTTTCCGCAAAGTTACGCCGATGTCGTGCGTCCCGGAATTATGCTTTACGGGAACCTCCCCTCTCCCGATTTTGTTACAGAGTGGCCTTTGCGCGAAGCCATGCAGTTTAAATCCTATGTCTCATTGATCAAAAAGGTAAAGGCCGGCAGTACCGTAAGCTATAACCGGCGGTATGTGACGGCGGAAGAAACACATCTGGCCCTGGTGCCGGTGGGTTATGCCGACGGTTACATGCGGGCAATGACCGGCAAGGCCTTTGTGCTGATCGGTGGAAGGCGCCTGGCCGTTTCGGGTACCGTTACCATGGATCAGCTTGTCATCGACCTGGGAGCGCGTACTACCGTAAAGCCGGGGGACGAGGTTGTGCTGTTCGGCCGCCAGGGGGATGAATTTATTTCCATAAATGAAGTTGCCCGTTGGGCCGGAACCATCTCCTATGAAGTAACCTGTTCCGTTTCCGGCCGGGTTCCCCGCCGGCACCGATATTAGGCATGGCTTTTTGTTCGGGAAATAGCTATTTTAGGCTTATATCCAATCAGACCCATAAAATATGGAAAAAATTATGCATTACAGATTTTTAATATTCCTGTTTGTTTCATTTCTGGCGCTCAGCGGCGTTAAGGCCCAGGTTCTTAACGTGCGCGTTAAGCTGGAATATGATCATCTGAATGATGATGAAAAGCAGAACCTGGTGGGCCTGGCCGATAAGATCGATTCCTACTTTAATAATTACGACTGGGTGGATGATGAATATGAGACGGATGTGGACTGTTCGGTAACCATCATCATTGAAACGGTTACCGAAAAAACCTTTGAAAAACTTTATAAGGCCCAGTTTGTCATCAACAGCTCCTCGGGGGAAAACTTTTATGATAAAGTGTGGGAGTTTCCTTACGAGCGCAGCCGGGGCCTGAGCCACAACAGCGGTCAGTTTGATCCGCTTACCCACTTTTTGGATTTTTACGCCTATATGGTTCTGGCCGGCGAGCTGGATACCTATGATCTGTTGCAGGGCACGCCCTATTACGACAAGGCTTTGGATATTGCCAACCTGGCTCTGCTGAGTCAGTATTCGCGCGGCTGGTCGGCACGGGCCGAGGATGTCCAGAAAATCACATCCATCCGCACCCGTCCCTTACGCGTGGTAAAACCGGATTTTTTTGAAGCCCTGTATGAATATGAGGAAGGCAACTTCGATGCCGCCTATAAACTGGCGCAAAAAGTTTATCAGGGTATCCGCGAGGTTTATAAGCAACAGCCCAACAACAAATATCTGCGGTTGTTCTTTGAAGCCCATCATAAACAGATGGCGGCGCTCTTTCAGGATCATCCTGATGTGCTTAATGCCCTGGTGGAGATAGACAGCAAGCATCGACAAAGCTACCGGGAGTATCTGCCCCGTTGACAGCCGGTCGGCCTTGTTCTAAACGTCGTATTGATTGAGCAGCGGAAAAAGATCGAGACGGGCCGCCGCCCTTTCCCGCCTTTTCATTGGAAGCCGGCATCGTGACAATAGGGCCGCAGCCTGGCCTGGCATTTTCTGATGGATAATTTAGCTATAGCAATTAATATCTTACCCCTGGGGGCATTCCTCCGGGCGGTAATCTCATCTGTTTTTTATTTGAGTCCGCCCTTTGAACACAAACTCCGGCGGCGGGCCGGTGTTTTATTTCGTCCTCCGCAACAATTCCGCTGCAGCGACGTGTTAGCCACCGCCTGGTATATTTGATATATAGCCTATTGCATTTTTACATTAATCTGCCCATAGTTTTTTCTTTCCGGTGACGTGTAATATGTGCCAATTAATGTTTTATTATTCTCATTGAAGGTTAAGCGTGTTGTGCCGCGATGAATTGTTAAAGCCGGGTCAGCTACCTTTCGAAGGTCATTTATATATTCAAAAATCAAAAGTGGACCATCTGGTTCATCAACAGTTATGGACGCCATCTCACTTTTGGATGTTGATTGACTTGTATGTAAACTAATTATAATACGTGTTAATGTCTGCTTTATTTTTATTTCAATTTCTATTGGTTCTTTCATCCCATCCCTTGAACTTAATAGCACGCCGGTATATTCACCTCTAAGCAAAGGGGTTTTGAACCAAAATTTATTTTTTGCAAACCACTGCCAAATATACTTATCAAACAGTTGATAGAAGATGGCAAAGAAAGCTAAACCGGAAGAAGGAACATCAATAATCCAGGAATATGTTTGGTAGAAAGCAAATGATTTCAAACCTTCATTTACAAAATATCCGGCAATAAGACTCAAAGGAATGATGATCCAGTAGACCTTTACTTTATCATTTATATTTATTGCATAAGGGTGCATTACCAGTTATTCCATAAGTTTGCTAGTTGATCTAAAAAATATCGTGCGTCAGTTTGATTCCAATTTTCTGTGGTATCGCCCCAAAGCGGACGGATGCCATTCAAACACATAAAACCATCCATTGAGTTATTGTTTAAAAAATCATAACAGTTTATAAATGTATCTGTATGGCTGTTTACAAAATTAATATCAGGAATGTTGGCTAATAAACATTCAACAAAATAAGAAGGAGCTGTTGATTTGTTAAAACATGAATGAGCAATTAAATGATTACGCATATTTTTAAAAATTCGAACTGTAGGCTTAAAATGATTATATGTAGACTGATGTTTTGCCGTTGCGTTGTCTGAATGCTGTTTGGGGAAATTAATGATTCGTTGTTGTGGATTACGTGTATAAAAAGCGATACCTGAATAATATCTGACATCCTGAAGACTACCATAATAAAGTCTATACTCTGAACAAACCAAAACATCGGCTGGTAAGCGATTGCTGTTTGGCTTTATCTTAAAAACTTTATTCCCTGTTACAACATTTTCTGAACCATAATACTCTCGCAAACAAGTTTCGACATCATTTCTAAAATTAAAATATCCATAGCTGGCAGATGTCAATCTGAGATAGGCTTTTTGTTCTTCAGTGAGATTATTATAGAATGAACTGGTTAGTTCAACAACCACATCCACATCGCTGTCGCCATAAATATTTGTGCTGTTTTTATAAGAGCCTTGAAGATATACATTATAACTTATACCGGCAGGGAATCCATGATAGTTATCAATGGCATTTTTAATGGAATTACCTGTATTGGCTGAATTGGTTATTGAACCTTGATGAGACCAGATTTCTAATTGAGATTCAGGTATGGCCATTTATTTCTTTCTGCCTTTGTTCTTCTTTTGCAATTTGTTTACTTCTCTATCGAAATCCGAAATGAATTTTTTGTCCTGAATAACGCGGAATTTCTCATATTCCTTTAAGGCTGTTTCCTTGGCAACGGCGGCCGAAACTTGGCCGGGGTTGTTCAAAACTTCGTATTG
>WGCN01000050.1 GCA_015493745.1 Calditrichales bacterium | reverse complement strand
TATTGATTTTTGCATTAATCTTTGCAAGTGTTTTAGGGCTTATTATTTCCGGGGAAATTAGTAATCCCATAAATAAAATAAATAAAATGGCGGAAAAGATAGCGGGTGGAGACCTGGAGCATGAGATAGAAATAGACCAGAGAGATGAGGTAGGGCAATTGGCTGACTCCTTTAGGAAAATGAATAAGCAACTAAAACTGAAGGAGGAGGTTGCCAGACAAATTGCTCTT
Organism: Calditrichales bacterium; assembly: GCA_015493745.1. Taxonomy (GTDB): domain Bacteria; phylum Calditrichota; class Calditrichia; order Calditrichales; family J004; genus J004. The sequence goes on along the minus strand of WGCN01000050.1, from coordinate 21,839 downwards.
GGTAATTTTGAGATTAATGTAAAAATTGCCTCCAATGACGATTCACTGGGCAAGGCCATGGAGTCCATGGTACAATCACTGACAAACATGCAGAGCGAGCTTTCAAAAACGATAGAGTCACAAAAACTTGGCGATCTTGATGCCCGGTGTGAAACCGCCGGATTTAAGGGGTCTTATTCTTCCTTATTAATGGGTATCAATGAGGCACTGGATACAGTTGTTAGTCCTATTCTTAAGGTTGTTGAGATATTAAAAGAGTACGCTCAGGGTGATTTACGGAAGGATATGCCCGACTTACCGGGGCAGCAATTTGTAATAACCGAGGGGCTTAATACAATTAAAAGTAATCTTGAGGCCTTGATCAATGAAGTAGGTAGCCTTGCCGGCGCGGCAAAAGAAGGCAACTTGAGGAAACGGGGAAATGCGGATAACTTTGAAGGGGCCTTTAGGGAAATAGTGGGGGAGTTTAATAATACTTTTGAAATGATAATAAAGCCCATTGACGAAACCGTTGAGGTATTGGATAAGATGTCCCAAGGAGATTTAACGGTAACTGTCAGGGGGGACTACAAGGGTGATCATGCTATAATTAAGAATGCGGTAAATAAAACCATAAGGTCAATGAATGAAACATTGGCACAGGTAGCTTCGGCAGTGGATCAGTTTACTGCGGGAGCAAGGCAGGTTTCCGATTCGAGTCAGAATGTATCTCAGGGGGCGACCGAGCAAGCAAGTTCGCTGCAGGAAATTTCATCTACGGTTACCGAAATAGCAAGTCAAACCAGGCAGAACGCGGAAAACTCTGAAATGGCCAATAAGGTTGCGGGTGAATCTCAGCAGGAAGCGGAGGTCGGCAGTAAACAGATGACTCAAATGCTCAATGCTATGAGTGAGATAAATGATTCCTCGAATCATATATTTAAGATTATAAAGGTAATAGATGAAATTGCTTTTCAAACAAATCTTTTGGCCTTGAACGCGGCAGTTGAGGCTGCCAGGGCCGGAGCGCACGGAAAAGGTTTTGCCGTTGTGGCGGAGGAGGTGAGAACACTGGCTCAAAGAAGCGCGAAGGCGGCAAGGGAGACAACGGAACTAATAGAAGGTTCCGTGGCAAAAGTAGAAAATGGGGCAAAAATTGCCAATGAAACAGCAGAATCACTTAATAAAATAATTGAAGGAATCTCAAAGGTAAGCAGCCTTGTGGCCGAAATATCAATTGCCTCCAAGCATCAGGTAGAAGGCGTGGATCAGACAAACGACGCGCTCAGCCAGATAGATAAGGTAACACAGATTAACGCGGCCAATGCGGAGGAAACGGCAGCCACTTCGGAAGAACTTTCAAGTCAGGCCGTATTACTTAAGGAGATGATTGGAAAGTTTAAACTGGACGTAGAGTATACCAGGGAACTGAATTCCGTTCTTGATACCGTGGGAATAGCGAATAACATTGAATCAGACCCTCATATTGAAAAATCTATTGAAGAAGTTGAGGAAAAAGACCCCAATATTTGCCTTGATGACAATGACTTTGGCTCTTTTTAAATTAAAGAGTATATACAGATAATTACCCTCCCCTGTCGGGAGGGTTTTGTATTATAAATTTTGTTGTTGATAGAGAGTGTCATGATCCTTGACGTCTGATCTGAAAAACTCAATATTGCACTAAAAAACAATAGTTATTAGGGTAATATTTATAGTGTATAGCTTTTTGTAAAGATAAAAAGACATTCAAGCCTATAACTGAAAGAAGAAAGTTTCTTGTTTCGGTACCTGCAAGTCAGGATTAAAAGCCGTTCACGATGTTTGTTGTGAACAATAAACTTCTTGAATCCCTGGTTCGGATATAGCTTATTGTTACGCCTGAAGGAGAGAAGTCCACAAATAAAACGTTTCGCTAAATGGTTTCCTGTGATGCGTATAAAAAATTATTAAACGATTTTTTATCCAGACATTAATTGGGACAGAGTGGTTCTGTGTTGGAGGGATAGCAATTTGGAATTAGGAAAAAAGAAATTGAAAAGTATATATTTTGCTTATAAGCGTATTGCGATTCCACCACTGATAAAAAATTGACTCCCATTGCCTTGTATAAGTCCACTACTTAGGTCTATAACCATATTAGAAAAGATAGAATATGTAATTCCTCCGTCAAAAATATATATGATGTAAGGATTTTTATTATCATTGCTGTAATATGGAATATCCATATAGAGTTCTATAAAAGTATCAAATTCCGAAGAGTGGGAAAAAGTCACGCCCAGAGCGGGTTGAATATAAAGTTTTGTTGAACTGTTGCCTTCTTCCGCGGCAATTTGAATCATCCCTGATGCAGAAATATCCGATGAGATGCTATAATCTCCCAACAGAGCAAGAGTAGGGTTATATGAACCTAAAATTTCCTTTTTTTGAGGTATGGTCACTATTCCCATCAGGGTAAGGTTATATTTTAACTCTTCCTTAAGTGCCACCTTACCGGCAAAACTTAAATCACTAAGTTCTGTGATTCTGCCTTGAGGTGATGTAGATATGGTTGAACCATCCCAAAGAGCACCTAATTCAATGCTTTTTGAAATTCCAAAACGTATGTTCAGGTAAGGAATGGTAAAATTGTTAAAACGGGATCCGCTACTTTCGTAGTCAACGGAGAATCCACTTTCTATATTTATAAAACCGGGGTCAACTGTATATGTGCCTGTGCTAAACCCGGGTCTGTCTGCATTGACATCCTGACCTGGGGTTATTGAAAATAAAAAATAAATAGTCCAGAATAGTATTAAAGATTTTTTTAAACAGTTCATCGTGAAGATCTCTCCAAAGACATTTATAAATGATATTGTCGGTTTTACAAGTGCATGTTTTACCAAATCTGTTAATCGGGGAAATTATTGTTCAATGGAAAGTGATTGTTTATTAAGGGGGAATTATACTTCTATGCTGTAAATACGCATCTTTTCGCGCAGGGTGGTGCGGGAGATGTCCAGCACTTCGGCCGCCTTGGATTTGTTGCCTTTTGTTCTCAACAGCACATGGTGGATATGAATGCGTTCCAGTTCTTTCAGCGTGCAGTTGCCGATATATTCGCTGCTTTGGCGCATACTGAGATCGTTTTGCAGGTTGTCGGGCAGGTCTTCGGGTAAAATCTGGTTGGAGGAGGAGATGATGACCGCCCGCTCCATGATATTTTTCAACTCGGTGATATTTCCCGGCCAGTTGTATTCGCGCATCATCTGCAGAGTAACGGGGGAAATGGAGCGTATCTCCTTGCCCAGTTGATTGTTATAGTATTGTAAAAAGTAATTGGCCAGTTGCTCGATGTCATCGCGGCGCTCCCGCAGGGGAGGCAGGATGATTTCGAAGGCGTTCAGCCGGTAAAAAAGACCGGAGTTAAAATTTTGATGACGGACAAACCATTCCAGGTTATGGGAAGTCATGCCGATAACACGGGTCTGGCTTTCCACGATTCTTTTGGAGCCGGGCACCATGAAAACATGATTTTCCAAATAGAGCAACAATTTGTTTTGCACTTCCAGGGGCAGCTTTTCAATATCTTTTAGGATCAGGGTACCGTTGCTGTAGGTTTCCAGCAAGCCCTTACGGCGCGGACCATAAACCTCATTATCCCCTTCCACGCCAAACAGATCGCCCAGCATTTCGTTGGTGGTGATGTTTTCACAGCTTTTTGTATACAGGCTTTCCGGTGTCAGACCGTTTTTCTGATGAATCAGTTCGGCGCAAAGATGCTTCCCCGAGCCCAGTTCACCACGGATAAGACAGGGGGCGCTGCGGGTACGGCTGACAATATCGATGAATTTGTTGATGCCTTTAATGCTGCTATGGGCGCCGATCAGGGCATTCATACCCTGGGTGACCGGTGAGCTGTGCTTAACCGTGGTAAAACGGTGTTGATCGGCAAAACTGGAAATCTCGGCGAGGATTTTTTTGAGATGATCCTGAGCCGCGGAGCGGCTGATGACCTTAAAAATGCGAACACTTAACAGCTGATCCAATTCCTGGGAAATAGGTTCGTCACTGATAAAGAGTACCTGGAAAAAATAGTGGTGCTGAGCCTGTTCGTATACCCAGGGAGGAATGGCCAGCCAGGGTTCCTTCAGGTCTATGATAAACAGGTCATAATAATTCTGATAGACATGCCGCCGGTTCGCCTCGGGGTGACTCATCATCTCCAGCGATTGACCGAATTCGGGTTCCTGCTTCAGAAATTCACTAAAGTCACTTAGATGATCAGATATAAATAGTATCTTTGTTTGCATAAAATTTCCTGCTATCCCTCAGCTTAAAGCTGTAACATCATTCTTTTCGACCTGAAGAAGACGTACTCGAGGAACATTGCCGAAATTTTAAACGGATATTCTGTCATCAATCTCTCCTTTGTCCGTCCAGGCTGTGTTTGGGTTATATTTAGGGACGGATGATCAATTTCGTCCTTTATCCTGAACACTTTATAGCAAAACTGTATAAATTATCCTGGCCGTGACCGTGGAAAAGGACAGAACCTGCATATGCCCCGTCCCTGACAAGGGGAGGCTCCGTGATGACAGCGGCTTTTATCCCGCTTATGCCGGGCTTGACTATGAATGATTTATTTTCAATATTCTACGTCAATCAACTTCCTCAACTCAGCTCAGAATATTTGGTAATAGGGGATTTCTGAAAATCAGTTTTCTATAGTTATCGTCATTCCGAATAGAGAGAACTCTCAGTGAGAATTCTCCGCTTCCGGCAACGGGGGTATCGAAATGACTCCTTTTTTATAGGTTTCAAAAGGTTCCGAAACCGAAGGACGGCTGTCATGAATGCAGGAAAACCGTTAACCATTGTTTCACAGAACGAAAAGATTCTCAGCCTGATGCAACGGATTGAGAAAATAGCGCCATCGGACAGCTCGGTCCTTCTGGTCGGAGAAACCGGTGTAGGTAAGGAGGTCTTTGCCGACTATATTCACCGTTACAGTCAGCGGCGGGATAAGCCGTTTGTCAAGGTGGGGCTGGCGGCCATGCCGGCGGACTTACTGGAAAGCGAACTGTTCGGTCATGAGAAAGGGGCTTTTACATCCGCTCATGCCGAAAAAAAGGGCTTGTTTGAAATTGCCGATGGCGGCAGCATCTTTCTTGACGATATTGATGATGTTCCCATGCCCATCCAGAGCAAACTGCTGAGGGTTTTGGAATCCGGGGAACTGATGCGCGTCGGGGCTACCCGTCCCATCCGCGTGGATGTACGGTTGATAACCGCATCCAAAATAGACCTGAAACTGTTGATCGAACGTGATAAATTCCGTTCCGATCTGTTTTACCGCCTTAATGTGGTGCCCATGCATATCCCGCCTCTGAGGGAGCGGAGCGATGATGTGCCGCGGTTGATGAACTATTTCCTTGAGAACTATGGCAACGGTAAACCGCTGCCGGTCACCCCGCGGGCCATGAGCGCTCTGCAAAGATACAGCTGGCCGGGCAATGTGCGCGAGCTCAGAAACGTGGCCCAACGCCTGGCCCTGTTTGCCGAAAAGGAAATCGATGTTAAGGATTTGCCGGCCGAAATAGCCCATTCCGGTGGTTTGGATGTGTTGTTGAAAAAATGCCAGACCTGTTTTTATGAAGATGCCATGAGCTTCTCGCAGGTGATGGCCTGCCTGGAGGCCAATTTGTTAAAGCAGGCCCTTGCGGCCAATCAGTTTAACCAGTCGCAGGCGGCCCGTCACCTGAAAATGAGCCTTTCCACTTTTCGGGACAAACTGAAAAAACACAGTATTCTCCTCTCCGACTCTCTGTAATCTGCGGATTTCCGCAGGCCAACTTGTGGTATTCCGTACACAGGCCTTGTCGCAAACGGCCTGGTCCCCCATTTAACGGTCTTTTGTTATTGGCACATATTTTGCGCATTAAAGCAATGCTAACTCTGTATCATTCCATTAAAAATTATAACAATGAAAACTGTTTTTAGCGGCAACATTGTTGAAATCCGTAAGCACGGGGAACAGGTTTACAGCAAAGTACTGCTAAAACCTTTTTGTCTGGATGTGCCTCTGAAAAACATGCCGGATATACATCTGGGCGATCAGCTGGATATTACCTGTGAATACACCATCTCCCGTATCCGGAAGAATGATGCGGGTTTCCCCGGCGATCCCTGTGCCGGAAAACGTTTTTAGAATGAAAAATTAACCATTCATGTTACAGTGGGGGAGGTAGAGATGCCGGAAAAAATGCCAACCATGCGTGAAGCCATCGAAAGCAAGGGGTATTCACGCAGAGATTTTTTAAGATATTGTTCCGCCGCCGCGGCCATAGTGGGGCTGGAAACCCTGGGCATACCCAAAGTGGTGCGCGCTTTTGAAACCAAGCCGCGTCCTCCGGTGATCTGGCTGCACTTTCAGGAATGTACCTGTTGCAGCGAGTCCTTTATCCGTTCCACCCATCCCATCGTGGCCGACGTCATTTTCGATTATCTTTCCCTGGACTATACGGAGACGCTGATGGCTCCTTCCGGTTTTCAGGCCGAAAAAAGCTACAAGGATACCATAACAAAGTATGCCGGTCAGTACATATTGCTGATCGAGGGCTCGGTACCCGCCGGAAATGACGGTGTTTATTGCATGATAGGCGGCCGTTCGGCCGAGGCCATTTTACAGGAAGCGGCCCGGGATGCCGCGGCGGTTATCGCCTGGGGCAGTTGCGCTTCCAACGGCTGCGTGCAAAACGCCAAACCCAACCCGACCAATGCCACCCCCATCCATAAACTGATCGACAAGCCGGTTATCAATGTGCCGGGCTGTCCACCCATCGCCGATGTGATGACGGGCGTCATTACCCATTTGCTGGTCTTCGGCACCACACCGGATCTGGACAGCCAGGGGCGACCGAAAGAGTTCTATTCCCGCCGCGTGCATGATACCTGTTACCGCCGGCCCTATTATGACGCCGGTCTCTTCGTGGAGTCGTTTGATGATGAAAATGCCCGCAAGGGATATTGCCTTTATAAAGTCGGTTGCCGTGGTCCGGTGACCTACAATGCCTGCGCCGTAACCCGTTGGAACGGCGGGGTCAGCTATCCCATCCAGTCCGGTCATGGCTGTATCGGTTGCAGTGAAAACGGGTTTTGGGATAACGGGCCGTTCTACCAGCATCTGGCCTCATTTCCCGGTTTCGGCATAGAATCGACGGCCGATACCGTCGGAACGGTTATCGGCCTGGGAGCCGCGGCCGGTGTGACGGCCCATGCCGTGGCCACCAATATCCGCAAACGGCGCCTTATAAAAAAACTCAAGGATGAATCGGTGGAGATAAACGATGATGACAATGAAGGAGGGAACAGCTGATGGCAACCAAAAGAATCGTAGTTGATCCCATTACCCGCATCGAAGGTCATTTGAGGGTGGAGGCTGTTGTTGAAAACGGTGTGATAACAGACGCCTACAGTTCCGGTATGATGGTGCGCGGTTTGGAAATAATCCTGCGTGGACGCGATCCACGCGACGCCTGGGCCTTTGCCCAACGCGCCTGCGGGGTGTGTACCACCATTCACGCCCTTACCAGCGTGCGGACGGTGGAGGATGCCCTGGGCATAACCGTACCCAAAAACGCGGAACTGATTCGTAATATCATGGAAGCCGTGCTTTATGTGCATGACCATGTGGTGCACTTTTATCATCTGCATGCCCTCGATTGGGTGGATGTGGTATCGGCGCTGAAAGCCGATCCCGGGGAAACTTCAAAAATTGCCCAGTCCATCAGCTCGTGGCCGAAATCCTCGAAAGGATACTTCTCCGATGTGCGCAATCGTGTGCAGCGCTTTGTGGACAGCGGGCAACTGGGTATTTTTGCCAACGGCTATTGGGGGCATAAGCAGATGAAACTGCCGCCGGAGGTGAACCTGCTGGCCGTGGCCCATTATCTGGAAGCTTTGGAATGGCAAAAGGAAATCGTTAAGGTCCATGCCATCTTTGGCGGGAAAAATCCGCATCCCAATTATTTGGTGGGTGGTATGCCCTGTTCCATTAACCTGAATGAAGTCAATGCCATCAATAACGAAAGGTTGAATTTTGTTGGCCGGCTTATAAAAGAGGCCAATCTGTTTGTCAACCAGGTTTATATTCCCGACTTGATAGCCATTGCCGGTTTTTATAAGGATTGGGGCGCCATCGGCGGAGGGTTGGAAAACTATCTCTCCTACGGTGATTTCCCGACCCGGGGATATAACCAGCCCGCGGCCTTTAAATATCCCCGGGGGATTGTTCTGGACCGGAACCTGAACGAAGTGCATGAAGTGGACAGCAGCGACCCGCAACAGATCAGGGAATATATCAAACACTCCTGGTATAACTACTCGGTGGGTGACGATGAGGCGCTGCATCCCTGGAGAGGAGAGACGGAACTGAACTATACGGGGCCCAAGCCTCCCTTTGAGCATCTGGATGTAACGCAAAAGTATTCCTGGATTAAAACACCCCGCTGGCGGGATAAACCCATGGAAGTGGGGCCGCTTTCCCGCATGCTGGTGGCTTACGCCTCCGGGGTGCCGGAGGTAAAAAGTCTGGTCAATGATACCCTGAAACGGCTGAACGTGCCCGTGGGGGCTTTGTTCTCCACCCTGGGCCGTACCGCCGCCCGGGGGCTGGAATCCATATTGGCCGCTCAATGGATGCAGGAATTCTACGATGACCTGATAACCAATATCAAGGCGGGTGATACGGCCACCTTTACCCGTGATAAATGGGAACCTTCCACCTGGCCGGAAAGCTGCCAGGGGGTAGGGATGTCCGAGGCCCCGCGCGGCGCGCTGGCCCATTTTATCCGGATTAACGATGGCGCTATTGAAAATTATCAGATGGTGGTGCCCACCACCTGGAATGCCTCTCCGCGCGACCCGGCCGGCCGCATGTCCGCCTTTGAAGCCTCGCTGATCGGTACGCCGGTGGCGGATATCGACCAGCCCCTGGAGATCATCCGTACCATTCACTCCTTCGATCCCTGCCTGGCCTGTTCGGTACATCTGTACGATCCCCGGGGAAAGCATATCCATAAAATACGTGTTGTGTAAGGAGGGATACGATGACAGCAGAGCAAAAGGCGCTTTACAACCGCGTTTATGTTTGGGAGTTTCCCGTAAGGCTTTATCACTGGCTCAACGGTATCACCGTTACCCTGCTTATCATCAGCGGGTTTTTGATCGGTAATCCCATCCGGTTGTTTTACGCCAACGAAGCTTACCAACAGTATTGGTTCGGCACGGTACGTTTTATTCATTTCGTTTCCGCCTATATCTTCTTTTTTAATTTTCTGGTGCGCATCTATTGGGGATTTGTTGGTAATACCTTTGCCCGCTGGAGTAATTTTATACCGCTTAAGAAGAAACAATGGCGGGAAATCGGTCAGGTACTTAAGGTGGATATTCTGCTGGCCGATCCGTCGGAACGCATGAGCGTGGGGCATAACAGTCTGGCCGGTTTTGTATATTTCCTGACTTTTCTGGCTTTTGCCTTTCAATCCCTTACCGGCTTTGCCCTTTATTCGGCCAACAGCACCTCCTTTTTTCCCCGGCTTTTTACCTGGGTCATTCCCCTCTTTGGCGGGGATATGGCCGTGCGGCAATGGCACCATGTCTTTATGTGGTTTTTTATCGTTTTTATTATCATTCATCTTTATCTTGTTTTTTACCATGATTATATCGAGGGACGCGGAACCACTTCCTCCATGGTGGGCGGGTGGAAATTTGAAAAAGATGAGGATTTGAAAAATTCAAACGACTAAAACACTGATTCTGGGTATTGGAAATGTGCTGATGGGTGATGAAGGGGTGGGCGTCCATGCCGTGCGCGCCCTGCAAAAGAAAAAACTGCCACCCCATGTGAGCTGCCTGGATGGGGGTACCGGCGGAATGGTGCTGCTGGGCCCCATGCAGGAAGCGCAAAAGATTATCATCATAGACGCCACGATGGACGGCGGGCCGCCGGGCCGGGTATGCCGTTTAGTGCCTAAATTCTCCGGGGACTATCCGGTTGCGCTGACGGCCCATGATATCGGACTCAAGGATGTGCTGGATGCCTTTTATCTTATGGGCCGGGTACCGGAGGTCATCCTGTTTGCCGTTTCCATCCTTCCCCTGAGTGGCGGACTGTCTCTCGATCTTTCCCCGGAAATTAATAAAAATCTTCCCCAATTAATCAAAACAATATTAATGGAAATTCAGTAAATTGGTACTGTTTCCCAATAAAACGGAGAGCCGGCCTCCGCGGTCGGTCTCCGTGAATCACCTTTAGGGACGGGTTGAACCATGCATGAGTTGTCCATTGCCCAATCTATTTTGGAAATCGTTCTCAGGGAGGCGGAAAAACAGAAACCGGCCCGCGTAGTGGCCGTTGGTCTGAAGATCGGTGCCCTGAGCGGTATTTATGCCGATTCCCTGGAGTTCGGTTTCGACGCCATCAAAAAGGGGACACCGTTGGAAGAATGCCGGCTGGAAATTGAAGAGGTGGCCATCCGCGGGCAATGTCATCAATGCGGTCACGTCTTTGATGTCCGGGAGCTGCTTTTTGCCTGTCCGCTTTGCGCTTCCGGTTCCATAGAATTAAAACATGGACAGGAACTGGATATCGCTTATATTGAAATAGATGAAGAAACGGAGGACTGGCATGTCAAGTGAACAGCTTATTCTTATCGGAACCGCGGCCTCCATCGGCTTTTTCCATACCCTGTTCGGGCCGGATCACTACATCCCCTTTATCATGATGGCCCGCGCCAAAAAGTGGAGCTATCTGAAAACCCTGTGGGTTACTTTTTATTGCGGCATCGGGCATGTGCTCAGCTCGGTATTGCTGGGGGCGATAGGCATCCTCTTTGCCATCTCCATTCTTAATCTGGAATCGATCGAATCCATGCGCGGTGACTTTGCCGCCTGGATGCTGGTTATCTTCGGCCTCAGCTATTTTATCTGGAGCCTGCACCGCCTGCTGCGCGGCAAGGCGGGACACACGCATCTGTTCGGCAGCCATAAACACGCCTACCACGACCATGACCATGCCGAGGAGCATGATCCCGATCATGAAAAAAAGGAAACCACCCCCTGGATATTGTTTGTCATTTTTGTGCTGGGGCCCTGCGAGGCGCTGATCCCCCTGCTCATGTATCCGGCGGCGCGCCATAATTACAGCCTGGTTTTTCTGGTGACCCTGGTTTTTGGCCTGGTGACCATTCTGACTATGATGGCTGTCGTGCTTTCGGGCGTTTGGGGGCTTTCCAAAATACGCTGGCAGGCCATGGAAAAATATATCCATCCCATATCCGGATTTGTCATCTTCCTCAGCGGCATGGCTATCCTGTTTTTGGGCTTATAACGGAAGGAGTTTGTTGTGAGCAAGACCATCGAACTGAAGAAAAAGGTATTGTCGGAAAATGACGCCCTGGCCGCGGAGTTGCGCGCCACCCTCGGGGAAAAAGGTATTTTCAGCCTGAACTTTGTCAGCTCGCCCGGCTCGGGGAAAACCAGCCTGTTGGAACGTACCCTGAGAGAGTTGAAAGATGAATTGAACATTACCCTGGTGGCCGGGGATGTGCAAACCGAAAATGACGCCAACCGGCTGATCGCCGCCGGCGGGGAACAGGTTAAACCGCTGGTGACCGGCGGCTCCTGCCATCTGGATGCGCGCATGATTCATCGCCTTTTGCCGGAGATCAATCTGGATAATACCGATCTGTTTATCGTGGAAAATGTGGGCAATCTGGTCTGCCCCTCCGGATACGACCTGGGCGAAGATATGAAGGTGGTGCTGATCAGTGTGACCGAAGGGGATGACAAGCCGCTGAAATACCCCTCCATGTTTCGCCGCTCCTCGGTGATGGTCATTAACAAAATCGATATGCTGGAACTGTGTGATTTCAGCATGGAAAGGGTGCGGGAAAATGCCTTGCGCATCAACGGTGATCTGAAAATTTTTGAAACCTCCTGCCGCACGGGCGAAGGTCTGGAGGAGTGGTACGCCTGGCTTAAGGAGCAGGTGAAACAAAAGAAGGCCTGAGTCCGCTCCCGCGCATGTTAAGCCGGGCTCGGGATATTTAAGATAGATGGAACATATGAACGGAAATCGGCATGTCCGGAAAATCATCCGTATAAACGGCATTGTTCAGGGGGTGGGCTTCCGTCCCCACGTTTACCGCCTGGCCGGTGAGCGGCGGCTGACCGGCTTTGTGCGCAACGGAGGGCAGGGCGTTTATATCGAGGCGCAGGGGCCGCCGGGGGAGGTGGCGGCTTTCACGGAAAAACTGCGCCGGGAACCGCCGCCCCTGGCCGTTATCGAAAACTTTTCCGTGGAACCCGCCCCCCCGGGTGAAGAGGAGGATTTCAGGATCATCACCACCGACCGGGACGGGCAGGCCAGCACCTTTATTTCACCGGATATGGCCACCTGCGACGATTGCCGGCGTGAACTGTTCGATCCCCACAACCGCCGTTACCGCTATCCCTTTATCAATTGCACCAACTGCGGCCCGCGCTATACCATTGTCCGCCGCATTCCCTATGACCGTCCCTATACATCGATGAGCAGCTTTGAGCTGTGCCCGCAATGCCGCGCCGAATATGAAAATCCCGGCGATCGCCGTTTCCATGCCCAGCCCAACGCCTGTCCCCAATGCGGCCCCCGGCTATGGCTCTGCGGCGCCGGGGGCGAAAAGTTGCCGGCGGAAGATGTGATCAGGGAGAGCGCCGCCCTGTTAAGGGAGGGGGCAATCATGGCCATACGCGGCCTGGGAGGATTTCATCTGGTGGTGGATGCCGCCAACGCCGAAGCGGTGGCCCTGTTGCGCCGGCGTAAGAAACGCGGCGCCAAGCCCTTTGCCCTGATGGCCGCCACTTTGGACAGCGTGCAATCTTATTGCCGGATTTCATCCCGGGAACGGCAGCTGCTGACCTCCTCCCGCCGACCGATCGTTTTGCTGGAAAAAAAGGAAAATGGGGGGCTGGCCGCCAATGTGGCCCCCGGACAGAACTATCTGGGCTTTATGCTGCCCTACACCCCTTTGCATCACCTGCTGTTACACGATTTTGGCGGGGTGCTGGTAATGACCAGCGCCAATCTCAGCGAGGAACCCATCGTTACCGGCAATGCGGAAGCTCTGGAAAAACTGAACGGTATCGCCGACTATTTTTTGTTACATGACCGGGAAATCCTGCAACGTTGCGATGACAGTATTGTATGCGTGGATGAAGAACAGACCCGGATTTTGCGCCGCTCCCGGGGTTATGTGCCGGCGCCGGTCATCATCGGGGATAACGACGCCCCCGCCATGCTGGCCGTGGGCGGCACCCTGAAAAATACCATTGCCCTCAGCCGCGGCGGGCAGGTGTTCCTCAGTCAGTATATCGGCGATCTGGATAATGAACGCGCCTACGCCTTTTTCCGGGACAGCATGGATCATCTGCAACGGATTTTGCAAATAAAGCCGCAGTATGTGGTCTGCGATAAGCATCCGGAGTATCTTTCCACAAAATGGGCCCGCGCCCAAAGCCTGCCGGTGATAGAGGTTCAGCATCATCATGCCCACATGGCCGCGGTGATGGCCGAACATCAATTGCGGGAAAAAGTGTTGGGTCTGATCCTGGACGGCACCGGTTTTGGCGAGGACGGTACCATCTGGGGCGGGGAACTTTTTGCCGGTGACCGGCGCGGCTTCAGCCGCCGGGCCTGGCTGCGGCCCATACCCCTGCCGGGGGGGGAGGCGGCCATACGCAACCCCTGGCGTATCGCCTGGGCCATTCTTTACAGCCTGGAGGGTACGGCGAAGGCCGGAAAGGATTTACCGTTTCCCGGGGATCGTGACCCCCGGGAACTGGAAAATCTGGCCGTGATGGTGCGCCGGGGTATCAATACGCCGCTTTCCTCGGGGTGCGGCCGGTTGTTTGACGGGGCCGCCGCCCTGCTGGGACTCTGTTCGCGAATCGATTATGAAGCCGAAGCGGCCATTCGATTGGAGATGGTCGCCGACAGGACGGTGGTGGACGGATTTGGCGCCACGGCCCGGCCCGGCCGTTTTGACGGGGAACTGGACTGGGCGCCGCTGATGGCTGCCCTGGTGGGGGAGATACGTCGCCGGAAGGAGCCGCGGGAACTGGCGGCTCGTTTTCAGAATGAACTGGCGGAGCTGTGGCTGCGGGCGCTGCTCCGGGCGCGTGAGGAATTGGGGCTGAACAAGGTGGTGTTGAGCGGCGGTGTTTTTCAGAATCGGTTTTTCAGCGCCCGTTTACGCTTGCGTTTAAAACAAAAAGATTTTACCGTATATGAACACCGGCTTGTGCCGTCCAATGACGGCGGTTTGGCCCTGGGGCAGATTGTGGTGGCCCGAGAGCATCTGAAAGCCAAAACACAAAGCGAGGAAGATTATGTGCTTAGCCATACCCGGTAAGTTGATCGAAATATTTGAGGAGAGCGGACTGAAGATGGGCCGCTTTGACTTTGCCGGCGCCTTTAATAAGGCCTGCCTGGAATATGTGCCGGAAATTGAGTTGGGACAGTATGCCATCGTCCATGCCGGCTTCGCCATCAACATCATCGATGAGGAGGAGGCACGGAAAACCTATGCCGTTTGGGACGAGATGATCCAGGCCGCCGCCGAAGAGGGAGAGGATATTTTCGGTATGCCGCTGGAAGAGAAGAAGGAGGATAAGGAGGGTTATGACAAATGACCCGCCGGAGGCGGGCAGGCAAATGACAAATGATATATGAAAAAGAAAGAAAAAATCATTGATAACATCGGGGGAACCGTTTTGATAACGAAACAAAAAAAACGGGTATGCGTCTTTTAATGTATTGAGTTTTTTACAACCGTAAAAAACTATGATTTTTCATCTATTTAATTAAAGGAGTCCTTATGCGACGATTTATTATTGGAGCTTTTTTGGTGACGCTTATCGCATCCTTTACCCTGGTGCGGGGTCATGCCCGGCCCGACGCTTTCCGTATTGATATCGAGGTGATGCCGGTTGATAACCAGGGAAAGGTACTTTTCCGGGCCAACCTTCCCGGCAAGAATGAAAACGGCAGGAAGATCATTGAAAAGTTTGCGCCCTATACCTTCAGCGTCTATGATTCTTCGGCCGTCATGTTGTTTCAGTGTTACTCAAAGGATGAACCTGTGGTAATTAAAGCCAGCCGCTATGAGAACGGGCAACTCATCGGTTCGGTTACGTCAAAATGGTCCACGGTACTTTTGACGATTGAAAACAAGGATATATCCATTACGGGATTATAATTTTAACAAGGCGGCGTTTTTATGAAATATCTTGATGAATACCGCAATCCGGCCATTGTGAAAAAGATGGTGGACGAACTGCACGGCATAACCAGTCGTAATTGGGTTCTTATGGAAATTTGCGGCGGCCAGACCCACTCCATCATGAAAAACGGTATAGATCAACTGATACCGGAAAAGATCGAACTGGTGCACGGGCCGGGATGTCCGGTGTGCGTGACGCCGCTGGAGCAGATTGACAAGGCCATAAAGCTGGCCGGGCGCGAGGATGTGATCTTTACCTCCTTTGGCGATATGCTGCGCGTGCCCGGCAGTGAAAAAGACCTGTTCATGGTTAAATCCGAGGGCGGGGATGTGCGCATCGTCTATTCCCCGCTGGATGCGGTGAATCTGGCCCGTGAGAATCCGGATAAAAAGGTGGTCTTTTTTGCCGTCGGCTTTGAAACCACCGCGCCCAATAACGCCATGGCCGTTTGGCAGGCCCACCGTCTGGGGTTGGATAACTTTTCGGTGCTTGTTTCCCATGTGCTGGTGCCGCCGGCCATGGAGGCCCTGCTGTCCTCGCCGCAAAACAAGGTACAGGGCTATCTGGCGGCGGGGCATGTCTGCACCATTATGGGCTGGGAACAGTATCTGCCCATTGCCGAAAAGTACAGGGTGCCCATTGTGGTTACCGGCTTCGAACCCATGGATATCATCGAAGGTATTTTGATGGCCGTGCGCCAGTTGGAAGAAGGGCGTCATGAGGTGGAAAATCAATACGCCCGCGTGGTAAAACGGGAGGGCAACCGCCCGGCGCAGGAACTGGTAAACCGCGTGTTTGAGGTCGGAGCCCGGAAATGGCGGGGCATGGGTGAAATCGGGCAAAGCGGTCTGGTACTGAGACCGGAGTTTGCCGCCTATGACGCGGAAAAGGTGTTTGAACTGGCCGATATTGAAGTGAACGAGCCGGAAGCCTGCATCAGCGGTCTGGTGATGCAGGGCCTGAAAAAGCCCTATGAATGTAGCGCATTTGGGAAAAGCTGTACACCGCAAACGCCCCTGGGGGCGCCGATGGTTTCCAGCGAAGGGGCCTGTGCCGCCTACTTCTCATACCGCGGCTTTAAAAAAACGGAAGCATAGCGGATAATGCTGAAGGCGGTCCGGCTCCGGCGAATCCCGTGGCCGGTTGCAACGGCACACACCTGATATCTCAAGGTTTCAAAAACAATCACCCTAAGTTTATGGAAAAGCCATGAATCCTGAAGAACCCTACAGCGGTCCCGTATGTCCCCTGCCCATCACCCGTCATGATACGGTGCAGCTTAGCCACGGCAGCGGCGGTAAGATGATGGACGACCTGATCAGCAAGATGTTTCTCTGGGCCTTTGACAATCCCCAGCTCAATAAAAAAGAAGACCAGGCCATTCTACAGGCCGGAGGTCAGCGTCTGGCTTTCAGTACGGATTCCTTTGTGGTGGATCCCCTCTTTTTCCCCGGCGGGGATATCGGAGAACTGGCGGTAAACGGCACGGTGAACGATGTAAGCATGAGCGGCGCCCGGCCGTTGTTTTTGAGTGCCGCCTTTATCATCGAGGAAGGTTTTTCGCTAAAGGAACTGGAACGGGTGGTGCTCTCCATGAAGGGGGCGGCGGAAAAGGCCGGTGTGGCCATTGTTACCGGTGATACCAAGGTGGTCAACAAGGGTAAGGGGGACAAGATATTTATCAATACGGCCGGCATCGGTCTGCTGCCGGAGGGACGGGATATCGGGATGCACCGTATTCGTCCGGGCGATAAGGTACTCATCAGCGGCAGTATAGCCGATCACGGTATCACCATTCTTTCACAACGGGAGGGACTGGCCTTTGAAAGTAGCATCCAAAGTGATACGGCGGCCCTGAACGGTATGATCGAAGAGCTGTTGCAGGCGGGGGGAGCGGATATACACGCTCTGCGCGATCCCACCCGCGGCGGGGTGGCGGCCACCCTGAATGAATTTGCCGCTGCCTCGGGGTTGACGGTGCGTATCAGCGAAGATCGTTTACCGCTAAAACCGGCGGTGGGAGGCGCCTGCTCCTTTTTGGGTTTGGACCCGCTGTATGTGGCCAACGAAGGCAAACTGATCGCTGTTGTCGGGGAGGATAAGGCGGAAACGGTTCTGGAAGCGATGCGTAACCACCCCCTGGGCCGGGACAGCGCCCTGATCGGGGACGTGGTGGAAGAGCAGCAGGGGCAGGTTGTCATGCGCACGCGTATCGGTTCCTGGCGTATTGTCGATACGCTGGTGGGCGAGCAGCTGCCGCGTATCTGTTAAGAGGCGGGTCTCCGGCGCGGACAAATACGATTGCCGTTATAAAGACTACGCGTATACGTGTATCGGGCATAGCCGTGACGAACTTTCCCCGGGAATAAAAAAATCAAACAGACCGGTTTAGTTTTCCATGAAGCCGGAGGAAGGCTCTGTCTCCGTGTCAGGGGTTGCTCCAATAGAGGTCTGTAAGTTGGGGGAAAAGCGACTTTCCTCTTTTTTTAGCTTAAAACGATTCAGCAGTTCTTTCAACTGAACGGCTTGGGAGGAAAGTTTTTCGGCGGCGGCCGCGCTTTCTCCGGCGTTGACCGTATTGGCCTGGGTTACCCGGTCAATTTCACCCAGCCCGGTATTAACCTGTTCAATTCCCAGTGCCTGTTCGTTGCTGGCCCCGGCAATCATGCCAATCAATTCCGTTACGTTAGTCACGCCATCCACAATTTCCTCCAGCGCCCTGGCGGTTTCATTGGCCAGGCCGGTGCCGTTCTCAACCTTGTTCACCGAGTTTTCTATCAATTCCGTGGTTTCCCTGGCCGCCTTGGCGCTTCTTTGGGCCAGACCGCGCACCTCCTCGGCAACCACGGCAAAGCCCTTGCCATGCCCTCCGGCGCGTGCCGCTTCCACGGCGGCGTTTAAAGCCAGCAGATTTGTCTGGAAGGCAATTTCATCGATTGTCTTAATGATTTTATATATTTCAGCGGAAGCTTCCTTTATTTCGTCCATGGCCGCCAACATTTTTTTCATCTGACGGTTTCCCTCGCGGGCGTTGTTTAAAACCTCGCCGGATCGTTTGTCCGCCTGTGAGGCATATTCGGCGTTCTGCCTGGTCTGAGCGCTTATCTCCTGCATGGAGGCGCTTGTTTCCTGCATGGAGCTGGCCTGCTTGTGCGAACCGTCCGAAAGGGATTGGCTGGATTCCGAAACCTGCCGCGCTCCTTGCGTTACCTGGCCGGCCACCGTCGATACCCTTGAGAGAATGTCATTCAACGAACCCAGCGTGTCGTTTATCGTTCCGGTCATCCGGCCCAGATCGCCTTTATAGTTTGCCCGCATCTCAAAGGCCAGGTCGCCTTCCGCGATTCTGTGCATGGCGTTGATGGCCTGGGTGACCGGCTCCAGTATATTGTTTAAGGCATTGTTAAAACCGTGAACCAGTTTTTTGTAGGTTTCGTCGGCATTATCATCAATTTTAATACGTTCCTGAAGCCTGCCTTCCTCAATGAGGGCCACAACCCGGTCTACCTCCTCGAAAACCGTCCGGGCTTCCTCCAGATTTCCCCGTACCTTACTAAGGGCCTCCTCGACTTCCCGGCGTCCCTTTTTAAGGTTCTCTACCATCTTAACCATGGCGTTGCCTAAAACATCTTGCCGGGAGGCAATTTCCACCCGGGCGTCCAGATTGCCGCCGGCAATCTGATTGGCCGCCTCGGCTTTGGATTTAAGCGAATCCCGCATTTCGATCATGGCCTGCCCCAAAACATCGCTTCCGGAGGATTGCTCGATTTGAACATCCACGATGCCCTGTGAAATTTTATGGGCGACTTCCGCCTTTTCCTTCAGGGCCGTTATCATGGAACGGAAGGAATCCGCCAGCCGGCCGATTTCATCCGCCGAATGGTGGTCAATGGATTGAGAAATGTCGCCAAGGGCAATCCGTTCCGCGATGCCGGACATATTTGTCAATGGCGCCATCAGCCGGCTTACCCTGCGGGTAACTATGCCAATGACCAGCAACAGAATTAAAAATCCCGTTCCGGAGGCCAGCAGGATTGCCCTTGTGGACTCCGCATTGAGAGGTTCCAGGGTGAAGGCGATTAAAAGGTGACCGATCACCTCGCGCTCTTCGTCATATAAAGTACCTGACGCATAGGAGAGATCGTCAATCACCAATTTTCCGTTCTGGTCAATTTTATGCACCAGGGATTCAGGGAGTTCAAACTCGGCGGGCATGGCCAGCAAAGGCGTAAAGTCTTCATCAAAAAGAACGGCGCCCTTAAAAATGGTGAAGGTTTGCAGCCGCTCCAATGTGGCGCGGACGGCGGCCATTTCTCCGGAAGTGAGGCCTAACTGCACGTTGTCCGTGGAAAAGCCCACCAGGGTGCCGAGCTGTTCCTCAAAGGATCGCTGTGTGGCTTTTTGTTGCATGAAAATCAAAACCGACACCACCGATCCCGTGGTGGCCAGCAAGGCTATGAGTATCATGGATAATATCTTTTTACGCATGGGCATTCATCCCTTTAAATTTAAAGCAGGGCGGCTACGACAAGGGCGGCGGCCTTGTATATATCCAGCGCGCCGTCAACGACAACGGCATCCGCGTTTCGAATCGCCTCCGCTTTGTTGAGATCGCTCCCGGATGAGGCGCGTACTGTATTTCCGCCGGGCGGCGCAATCGTTTTATCAACCAGATAGAGAGTTTTAACCTTGGATTTCAGGTTGTCCTTGCCGCTGTTGAAAATGATAACCTTTGTATTCAGCGTGGAACCTTCCAGCAATTCGTGGGGCGCGTCCTTTATGAATATGACAATCCGGGCCTTTTCAAGCTTTATGATGGCCTTTTGCTTTCCCGAATAATCCGCGAGGGCCAAAAGATCCACATTATAAAACTTTAGCTTAAAATCGCCGCCAAGGGCTTTTTTTAGGGCTGATTTTTCCTCTTTGTCTTTACCCGAATGAACGATATAGACGTCCGTTCCTCCCTGTCCGGCCCACAGATACGCGCAGCCCGGCTCGTTTAAAAGGATTAACCCGGCGGCCATGGCAAAGTAAGCGACGAGGACTTTGTTTAAAAAGGTTTTCATTTTCTGGACTCCTGTTTTTTTAGGTAATCTTCCGCACGGACCATTAGAAGGAGAAGATCAGGGACGGCATGTGCATCTCAATGGTCTCGTTTCCGCCGGCCTTTTTATAAGGGGCCGGGGCCTTGTCAAAGTCATTGATGGTGCTGCGTTGGTATTCATAGCGCAGACGGGTATTTTTCCCCAACTGCCATTCCAGCCCCACCGTAATCCGTGAACGGTCAAAAGGGTTAAAAACGGCTTTGTCATTTGTGTCCACCGCGTCATAGCGGGCCACAAATTTCAGATAGCGGTTGTTATCCCAGTGGAATGGGGTTGCCGATGCCTCGGCATAATAGGCGCTCATGTTGTAATTACCCACGGTGGTGTTTATGGAGGAAGGACCGGAAAGCCCCGCCGCCGCCACCGGATCCAGCCCGGCGTCCTGTTCAACCGCCGCAACCACATATTCCCCCTTGAATGTCCAGTTTCTGGACAGCCAGTTAAAATGTCCCCCCAGCATTTCCAGATTCTTACTGTCGTTATTATCCCACTTACCCCGGTACCAGGAAAGGCCGGCATCCATGGGAAAGGCAAGGGTTTTAAAGGATATCTTGACAACCGTGGCCTTGTTGCCGTTGTTGTCGATCAACTCGGAAGCTTCATCATTTTGTATCAGGCCGTCGCGGGGACGTACATAGGGCAGTCCCGCCCCATCGTTGAGCTGAACCGCGTTGTCGTCCAGCACATTGGATTCGGAGCCCAGACCATTGATCACGGCCAGCTTGACGTCTAAAAGGCCGACATCCTCAATAAAGGTATTCCAGTTAACCATGGCTCCCGCGTCTGACCAGCCGATGCCGTGGAACTCAACGGGTACGGGAACGACCGGGGCCAGATTCCATGCCGTAAAGGGCTGGCTCATAAGGTTTTGTTTAAAGTTGGGTTTGTTTTCATTGTAAGAGAGGAAGGGAACCAACAGCTTTCCAACCCGGAAACTCAGGTTATCCGTGGCCTGTATATCCACATAGGCGTAATTAGCCGTATAGTCGTTACCGTTGTTGCTGGCCTCCAGTTCGGTGGAGGCGATTATGGCGTCCGTTATGGCCATGTCAAAGAAAAGAGAAAATTCACGGAGCTGAATAAAACTCTTATCCAGTTCCCGGTCCGTAAAGTTGGGCGTGCCGTCATGATCCATGAGATGCGTATTACCATAGCCGCTGATGCGAATGCTGGACTGAGCCAACAGGCCGCCGACCATTCCCGGCAGAATAAGATACAGCATGGCGCGCGTCAGATAATTCCCTATATCTTTTGTTTTCATTTTGCTCTCCGCGTTAATGAAATCGTTTTTTTTTACTTTCCGCTTCTGTGCGGTTACGGTTGTAATACTCGCTTTACATAATAAAAAGTTGATGAAATTGACCGCAGGTGGTTAATACCTATCACTTTATATTTAAGACTTGAAGGGATTAAATGTTTACACATATAAAAGACAATATGCTCTTAAAT
>WGCN01000049.1 GCA_015493745.1 Calditrichales bacterium | reverse complement strand
GTTTCAGAGTGCCCGCCCCAAGGTCATACACATAAATATTGGCGGGCATGGCCGACGAGCTGACCGTCAGCCGCAACAGGCGTTCATCACGGCTGATGCCGACCGAGCTGATACTGCCCCCTTCTATGTCCGGCACCTTCACCTCCCGGCCGCTTTGCCGCTCGAAGAGATGTATCACCGTACGGGCATCCTCGTTGATGCCGATAACCCGGTATTTTTCATTATGCGAGGTATTGGCGTACCATACATCCCAGTTGGTGGAAAAAACCTTTTCCCTGCCACCATCTTTAAGATTATAGCGCGCCAGATAGGTGTATTCGCTCCCTTCATTGGTCAGGTAGTACAGATAGGCGCTTTGCAGATCAAAGTATTGGGGAGCGTAGGAGGCATCCTCCCCCTCGGTGGAAATACGCTTTAAAGCGCCGTTTTCCCGGTCATACAGGAATAACTCATTCATGCTGGTGGTGACAGCCCGCGACAGGGCGAGATACTTTTTATTCTCCGAAACCGCGCCGATGGAAAATCCCTGATCATTACGATAAATCATGGTCAGGGCCCGGGCATCATCCAGGGCGCTTATTTTCTTTTCATACAGGTCAAAAAATTTCGGATCCCTTTTATTGGAAGTCAGAAAAAAGCTTTTTCCGTCATGGCTCCATTTGAAAAAAGCGGATTTGGATTTGTCAAAAGGGGTGATGTCGCTTGTCCGTCCGCTGCTGTCCACCCAAAACAGATGATTGTTTTCATTTCCTCCTTCATCCGCGGAATAGAGGAAACCGTTGCCGTCGGGCAGGTAAGAAACGGCAAAAAAGGATTCTTTTTCCGAGTGTGTCAGCGGCCGGGCCGGAGAACCGTCCACCGGTAGGGCAAAAACATTATAGATTCCCGTTTGGTTACTGGTGACCAGCAGGGTGGAATTATCGGGAGAGAAGGTTCCACCGTAAATTTGTTTATTTTTATAGAACTGCTCTATGGAGTATTGCTTCACCTCCCGCTGTGAGCACATTGTAAACAGCAATGATGTCAGGATGACAATAAACAGTTTCATAGCCTCTCCTCCCCGGTAAGGGTAAAATGATTGTGAGCCGGTCTCTTTTTCACCGGACTTTTTTATCCGCCCGGTTTGAATATGAGGGCAATATATCACATTCCGGGGGTAAAGCAAACCGGGGATATTTTCCCGGCCGCCGTGTCCGCGGCAGGTATAAAAGGCCCGCCGGAATAAGACGGGCCGGGCAACACTTTTCTCACCACGGATCACAAACGGAAACCGCGAGATTTCCGGCGGCACATGAGGCCATGTCTATTTCAGCAAGATCATCTTACGGCTCCGCAGAAAACCGTCCGAGGTACTAAGCCGGTAGATATAGATACCGCTGGCCAGGGAAGGGGCGTTGAACACCAGGGAATGCCGTCCGGCCTCCTGAAGGCGGTTAAGCAAAGTCTTAACCCGGCGCCCGGTCAGATCATAGATGACCAGACTTACCACACTTTTGCGCGGCAGATCGTAACGGATCACCGTTTGCGGGTTAAAGGGATTGGGATAGTTGACGTGCAGCGCCGCCGTGACGGGAATACCGGGCGCGCTCTTGTAGGCCAGGCCGGTAACACCCGTGTTTTCATACCAGGCCACCTTGGAATCATCATAGGAAGCGGAGAGCACATCCATATCACCGTCGCCGTCCACATCCGCGGCAAAAACGGAACGGGCGCCCACGGCCCGCATGCTCACCGTATGCGCGCTGAACGTCTGGCCGCCATCATTGACATACCAGACGATTTTATCGTCATAAGCCGAGGCGGAAAGCACATCCGTATCCCCGTCACCATCCATATCCAGGGCGAAAACGGAACGGGCCGAAGAGGCGCTGTCGCTGATCACATGGGTGGAAAAGTTCTGACTGCCGTCATTCTCATACCAGGCCACGGTATTGTCATTCATCGAAGCGGACAGGATATCCGTATCGCCGTCGCCGTCCATATCCACGCTGAACACGGAATAGGCGCCGCCAGCGCTGTTGGTGACAACATGGCGGCGGAAATTTTGCGCGCCGTCATTCTCATACCAGGCCACGGTGCTGTCGTAACGGGAAGCGGAAAGAATATCCATATCGCCGTCGCCGTCCACATCAGCCGTGATAACCGAACGGGCGCCATCGGCACTGTCGCTGACGGTGTGCATGGCAAAGTTCTGGCTGCCGTCATTCTCGTACCAGGCCACGATATCGTCGCCGGAGGAGGCCGAAAGCACATCGATATCGCCATCCCCGTCCACATCGGCGGCATAGACATTTTTAGCCCGCGTCAGATTGTTCACTATAACGTGGGGGGTAAAATTCTGCGTGCCATCGTTTTCATACCAGGCGATGGTATCGTCATCCTCGGAGGCGGAAAGCGCATCCATATCCCCGTCGCCGTCCACATCGGCGGCAAACACGGCGCGGGCGCCGGCGGCGTTTTCGGTAATGGCATGTTCCGTAAATCCCTGGCTACCGTCGTTTTCATACCAGGCCACCTTATCATCCCGGATGGAGGCGGAAAGCATATCCACATCGCCGTCGCCATCCATATCCGCGGCATGAACGGCATAAACGCCCGCCGGGCCGGAGCTAAGGGTGTGGTCGCTAAAATTCTGGCTGCCATCGTTTTCAAACCAGACCAGCCTGTTGTCATTCACCGAGGCGGAAAGAATATCCGTATCCCCGTCGCCGTCCATATCGGCGGCAAAAACGGAACGGACGCTGTTGGTCTGCGTGGTGATGATATGCGCGGTAAAGTTCTGATTGCCGTCATTTTCGTACCAGGCCACCGTATCATCATAGCGCGAGGCGGAAACCAGATCGATATCCCCGTCACCGTCAACATCCCCTGGAAAAACCCTGTACACATAATCCGCCCCGGTGGTTACGGTATGGGCGGTAAAAGCGGCGTTGCCGTCATTTTCATACCAGGCGATTTTATCATCGTAAACCGAGGCGGACAGCACATCCAGGTCGCCGTCGCCGTCCACGTCCGCGGCATAAACCGTGCGCGCCCCGTTGGCCTGATCGCTTATGAGCCGTTCACTGAAGAGGCCATTGCCGTCATTTTCGTACCAGGCCACCTTGTCATCGCCTACCGAGGCGGAAAGGATATCCATATCCCCGTCACCGTCCATATCGGCGGCATGAACCGAGCGGGCACTGTTGGCGCTATCGCTGACCACGTGCCGGGTAAATAGCTGATTGCCGTCATTTTCGTACCAGGCCACGGTATCATCATAGCGCGAGGCGGACAGCACATCCACATCCCCGTCGCCATCCACATCGGCGGCATAGACGTCATAGGCGCCGTCGGCCAGATCGCTGACAGTGTGTTCGATAAAATGCTCGTTGCCGTCGTTTTCATACCAACTGATATCATCATCTTCCCGGGAAGCGGAAAGCACATCCATGTCGCCGTCACCGTCCATGTCGATGGCGTAAACCGAGCGGGCGCCGTGGGCGTGCAGGCTGATGGTGTGCGGAATAAAATTACCCTGGCCGTCATTCTCGCGCCAGGCGATACGGTCATCATACTTGGAGGCGGAGAGGATATCCAAATCGCCGTCGCCGTCCACATCGGCGGCATGAACCCAATAGGCGCCGACGGTGGCATGATCGCCGCCGGCCACGGTATGTTCGATAAATTGCGCCCGCGCCGGAAATACAAGGCCCAGCAGCGCCAGACCGCCTAAAACGGAAGAATATTTAAATGACAGCATGCACGGCTCCTTTTTAAAGTATCACCCTGTTTCAATTATTTAAGCAAAATCATGGCCCGCGTCCGGGTAAAGCTGCCCTGACGATTATCCACCGCAAGCTTATACAGATAGAGGCCCGATGACAAACCGGAACTTTCAAAGCGAACCATATGCGCGCCGGGAACCTGACTCTGTCCGTTGATCAGGGTACGTATTTCCCGGCCGGTCATATCATAAACCGTAAGCGTGACTTTGCTGTCTATAAACAAATCATAGCTAATGGTGGTAACGGGATTAAACGGATTGGGATAATTCTGGCGTAACACAAAGCCCGAGGGAGCGCCGGGTCTGTTTTCTTCCCGGATCGTTGTGGCCCGGCTGTATAAGCTGTAAAGAATATTTTCCATAAGTTCATCGCTGGCCAGGGTGCGGATCCAATCCTGATCCGTGGTGCTTATGATTTTGCCGTAACGATCATCGGGCGGTGTAAAAACATAACCGAAGTGCTGTCCGTTATACGTAAGGAAAGGGGTTACCGTCGAATCACCGCTGCCCGCGCAGCCGTACCAGAAATAATCCAGCGTATCCACTTTATTGTAATTTGAATTCAACCCGCCGCTAACAAGCATGGGAACCAGTTGCCCGGAAACCGTTCCCTCCGTCTCAAACATACCTCCGAGGGAATCCACGAGAGCCACAAAGGCCAGATTTGTGGTATAAGTACAGGTATATTCGGCCTGTAAATAGACATTTCCGCCCCGTCGAACAAAAGTGAGAATGGAATCCCGGCGGGCGTCGGAGATATCTATAAGGCCGGAAGCGATAATAAGCACACTTTGAGCCGGTACCCGGCTTAAACTGTCCAGATAGGCCTGCGAATATATTTGGCTGCTCAGGTTCAGCCGGCCGGCCGTGCGCTGCCAAACGGTATCCATACTGTGCCCCGAATTTATCGATTGGCTTTCGATGATTACAACATCCACATCACCGGTGGAACGGAATTGTTTAAAAAAAGCCCGCGGGCTCGAATTCTCAGTAGTCCCCTGCGTCAGCGACGGTGTACGGGCGTCATCCCCCCCGGCAAACAGGTTTCCCGAAACAAACACTATCATAAAAAGAAAGATTAACGTTAAGGGCATCCATTTTTTCTCATTATTTATTTCCATCACATGCCTCCTTTTTTTGGCAATGGTATGGTCTATATCGTAATCATTTACGGTATATGAACTTTGAAGAGATGAATAATTAAAAGACCTTAAATTTCTTTAACGGAAAAAACGGAGCACTTATTTCACATTTATAAAATACTTTGTAGCCGCGCAGACGCCGAAACCTAAATTTGATTGAACACCGGGAGCAACGGCCCGGGCTTTCGTCCGCCCGCATAAAGTTAAAATTTTAAAACTTTTTGATTAGCGGGCTCGTATGACTATGTTTACCGATGTGTTGAAACCGGAGGACTTATGGCCAGGAATATCCGTACCCCTGTTTTGTTTTATTTCATCTTTGCCCTCTTTTCCATATACGCGGGTTACCATTTTTCCATCCAAACCCAGCCGGCCATGCATCTGCCGCCGCAAATCACTATGGATGAGGCCAAGGATAAATCCCGACATTTTCTGCAGGAGTACGGCTTCGAGTATACGAACTTTGGTGAATATGCTTATTACAGCTATGACAAGACCGGCGCCAATGCCCTGATCGACAGCCTGGGTATCGACGGCTTTTTCAGGTTTAGCGATACCACCGGCGTGCCCCTGAGCTACTGGCAGGTACTCTATTATAAAAATGTTCCCCGGGACAAGGAAGAAGAGCTGTTCCAGGTTTATGTTTCCGCCGGCGGCCGGATTCTCGGTTATAGATACTTTTTGCCCGACTCCGTCAGCGACAGCCAGAACAGTGACAGCGCCCTGGTCTTTGCCCAAAACTATCTGAAACAGTGGCCGGACGTGGATGCCTCCCGTTACACCCTGGTACGCAGTAACCAGACGGAACACCCCAACCGCCTGGATATGGACTTTGTTTTTGAAAAAAGGCTTAAAGGCACCGAAGGCGCGGACCGCATAAACATCACCGTCAGCGGTGGCCGCATAACCCGCTTTTACCACTATTTTCAGGAACCGACCCAGAGCAATATCGCTTCGGTGGGCGGAGCCAACCTGTTGTTCAACACCATTTCCATCATCGTTTATCTCTCCCTAAGCCTGCTGACTCTCATCCTTTTTCTGCGGCGCTACCACGAAGGCACCATTGCCGTCCGGCACGGCTTATGGGTTGCCGTCATCGTATACGTGGCTTTGGTGGTTACCGTCATCAACAGTTGGGATCCCTGGGGCACCGGTAACAACATCGGTATCATCAGCCGTTATTATACCAAATGGATATTGCTGGGCATACAGATGACTGTCAGCTATGTGTATATCTTTATCAACATCTTTACCGCCTGGTCGGCCAGCGAGCTGGATATCGGCGACAAACGCGCCCGGTGGATGTCCGGTATAGACAGCCTGTTCGCCGGAAAATTCTTCACCCGCAATGTGGGGCGGGAATTGCCGCTGGGCCTGGCCTTTGGGGCCATTCTGTACGGCATCATTCACCTGGTCATCTATCTGCTTAACCAATGGGGGCTGGCCCATCCGCTGATGCCGCGCGGCACGGATATTTACAATAGCTATTGGCCGTTGCTTACGCTGTTGACAACGGCCGTGTATGCTATCTTTTTTCATGATGTGGTTTTCCGCAAGTTTCTCATCAGCTACCTTTATCGTCTGAAAGCTTCGCCCTTTATGGCCGTGGGGCTCTCGGCCCTGGTCTCGGCGCTGTCGGCCATCTTTTTCAGCAATATGTTCGACATATGGCCCTCCTATTACACCCTGTTGCCCTATCTGGCCATCGGGCTGGTACAGGGCTGGATATTCTGGCATTACGGTCTGCTGGCGGCCATGGCCTCCAATTTCTCCATGCAGATTTTGATGGAGAGCAGCAGTTTGTGGGTTACCGGAAACAACAGCTATCTCTATACGGTTTATGGCGCCCTTTTCCTATTGACGGCCCTGACCGGCGCCGGCTTGTACGCCCTCTATTTCGGCCGCGTCTTTCGTCCGGAACAAAGAAGCGAACCGGAACATATCCGGCGTATTAAGGAGCGTACGCGCATGCAAAAGGAACTGGAGATTGCCCGGCGGGTGCAACTGGGCCTGCTGCCGCGCGAGGAGCCCCGGTTGCCCGGCTTTGAACTTTCCGGCATTTGTAAACCGGCGCTGGAGGTGGGCGGCGACTATTTTGACTTTATCCGCTTACAGGACGGCAAACTGGGCATTGCCATTGCCGATGTTTCCGGCAAGGGGGTACCGGCGGCCATATATATGACCCTGACCAAGGGTATTCTGCAATCCCACGCCGAGGCGACCCTGTCGCCGAAATCAGTGTTGACCAAGGTCAACAGCCTGATGTATCGCACCATAGAGCGCTCCTGGTTTGTAAGCATGTTTTACGCCGTGCTCGATCCCGAAAACCGCAGGCTGCGTTATGCCCGCGCCGGCCATAATCCGGCCATCCTGCTCAGCGACGGCAGCCATGACCCGCAACTCCTTCAATCCCACGGTATCGGCCTGGGGCTGGAACAGGGCCCCATCTTCGAAAAAACCCTGGCCGAGGGTGAAATTCAACTGCGCACTGGCCAAACGCTTATTTTTTACACCGACGGCTTTACCGAAGCGATGAATGAAAATAACGAGGAATACGGGGAAGAGCGCTTTATCCGCTTTTTGCATGAAAACAGCGGCCTGAGCGCGGCGGCCACCATTCGCCACGCCCTGGCCGAGATCGAGCGCTTTGCCGGCAACGCGCCGCAGCACGATGACATGACCATGGTGGTGCTGCGGGTAAACGGCTAACAGCGCTCATGTAAAAGGGCGCCGTGTATGAACCGGCCTAATAAGATCAACCGGCCGGAAGTGACCCGGGAAAAATCATTACAACCGGCATTTCTCTCCCGGACTTTCCGCAAATTCCGGGATAATTGTTTTGAGTTACAAATGATTATTTCTTATTATAGGTAAGAAAATTTAGGTTATCATTTCACAGGAACCCAACATAACCTTCAAAAAAACAGTCAGGGATTGCTTTTAAAAGGAGCCCCTTTTCCGGAATATTATCGCCGCTTCAATAGCGATTACTTTCAAAGGAACAGGAAATGGACAAAGTTATCAAATTTAAATCTATCAAAACTGGCCTGTTAATAATGGCCTTGCTGACAAGCATGCTGCTTCCCCCCCAACAGCTCCACGCCAATGGAAATTACGATGGCAAGGAATCAAGTTGGGTTGAAGTGGTGATGGTGCTGTTTGTCGTATTTGCCGTGGGAAAATATACCTATGACCGGCTTAAGGACACGGATGAAAGAAATGGTCTTACCGAAAAAGACTCATCCTCCTTCGCCCTGAAATATCTGCTTCCTCCCGACTCAATGGAAACCTTTGTCAATCTGCCCTCCGAACAGGCGCGGCAGGCGTATATTCAAGGTTTTTGGGAAAAGCATAATGCCTTCGATGGCCGGGGGAACAGTATGCGGGAGGAATTTAACAACCGTGTCGCCTTTGCCAACCGCAAATTCACGGATATTTATACTCCGGGATGGAAAACCGACCGCGGCCGGATACTTATTTTGCACGGCCAGCCATCTGAAATAATCACCAGACCCTTTTTTCAAAGTTTTTTTAAGGACCCCATCAATAGGTCAACCTATTTTGATTATGAAATCTGGCTGTACGATGAAACCGGAGAATCCCTGGATATTCCGGCAGAATTGCTCTCTATCAGCGGAGGACGCAAGTTCTTTCTGTTTGGCCGGGTTTCCGGCAATACGGACTTTGAACAGATATACTCCTCGGAAAGAAGCGAATTGAATCAAACAGGCCTGTTTCAAAAGCCGATCGGACAGCGTTAGATATTGCTCTGAAAGCTCCGCTTTTTAGCCGTAACCGCCAACAAAGACCCTATGGGCGTTTTTCCCGGAGGCGGACCTTCCCGGTTGTTATAAGCCTTACCGCCCGGTGATTTTTTAAAGGAGAAGACCATGCGCCTTGTCAGGTTGTTACCTTTTATCCTGCTTTTTTTAAATTTGTCCTGCTCAAAATCCTCCCTTTTTGAGATTTACACTCTTTTTAATCCCAAACTTAAAGCCGCTAAAAACCGTATTGAAGAATCCATTGGCCGGGAGGCTGAGTTTTCATTCAGATTACTCGCGGACTCCTCTAGACATTCATTAAGCGCGTTTAAGGGGAAAACCATTTTTCTAAACTTTTGGGCCACCTGGTGCCCCCCTTGTGTTGCTGAAATTCCGGAAATCAATAAGATTCTCGCATACTATGGGGATAAAGTTGTTGTCATTGGAATTTCCGATGAAAACACAGAAAGATTAAAATCCTTTTTAAAGCGACATAAAACGGATTATATCAATGGCTTTGTAAGCAGGAGCGATAAACTCAATGAACCCTTCAGACAAATGAGGCGCGGCCGACCCTTATCCTTTTTAATCGATCCGAACGGGATTATTTGCAAGGCCTACATGTATCCGGTTACGCTGAATGAGGTAAAAGAGGATATGGAGGAAATCCGGTGATCAGATATATGGTTTTGATTCTCCTGTTTATTTCCTGTGGCGGCAACCGCTATGACCGGGAACAGCCCCTAACCTTTTCAAGCCGAAGTTATGACTCCGATATGCAATATCTTTTTTTTGTAATCCACGAAGGGGCATATTCCAGGATTTACAATGAGCTGTTTTCCGACCGGTTAAGACAAAAAATATCATTACAGGATTTTTCCCGGGAGATGCAATCTTTTGAAAAGAAGTATGGCCCGCTACTGGACGATTTGTCCTACATCCAATCCAAAACATTTAGTACGGTGCCATTTTATTACAAGGCCGATATTGTGCTGGAGTATAAAACCAGAACCATTTTCGGCGAATTGGTATTTAGCGGATCGGACAACAATATGAAGCTTGAAAGGTATACCTTTTATGAGGATTGAACACTCCCCGCCACCTATCTCTCCGAAACACAACCACGGTATGCCTTGCGGGAGTTTCCAGTGAAGACCATGCGCGCCTGGGTGATCAGGGAAGCAGGGGGGCCGGAGAAGCTAACACTAAAAGCAATCCCCCGGCCTCTGCCGCGAAAAGGTTGGGTTCTGATCCGCAACAGGGCCTTCGGACTCAACCGCTCGGAATGGTTCACGCGCAGGGGAGCCTCACCATCCGTCGTTTTCCCCAGGGTATTGGGCATCGAATGTGTCGGGCAGGTTGTGGCCGCCCCGGGAGGCGACCTGCTTCCCGGACAGAGGGTGGCAGCCATGATGGGCGGCATGGGACGTGAATACGACGGTAGCTATGCCGAATATGTTCTTGTACCCCGGGCCCATGTTTTTCCCCTGCAAACAAAGCTGGAGTGGAAGGTATTGGGTGCCCTGCCGGAAATGTTACAAACCGTCCACGGTTCCCTGCACACCGGTCTGGAAATAGACAGGGCTGAGAATATCCTTATTCGTGGCGGAACCTCCTCGATTGGCTTTGCGGCCATCGCCCTGGCCCGGGCAGCAGGCCTGGAAGTAACGGCCACTACCCGCAACCCGCAAAAAGCAGCCGGACTTAAGGAAGCAGGCGCCGCGCATGTATTGATTGATGACGGTAACCTGGCGCAAAAGACCCGCTCCCTACACCCTCAGGGTTTTGATCGTCTGCTGGAACTTATTGGCACAACAACGCTTGAAGATTCTTTACAAGCCGTGCGACGCGGAGGCATCGTCTGCATGACGGGCATTCTGGGCGGCGCCTGGACGCTGCGGAATTTTAAGCCCATGGAGGCGATACCGGGCGGCGTAAAACTTACCGCATACAGCGGTTCCTCCTCCGATATTTCTGTGGAACAGCTTCAGCACTATGTCACCCTTGTGGAATCCGGTCTCCTCAAACTGACGATTGGCCCCACTTTCTCCTTTGAAGAGTTGAGGAAGGCACACAGACTGATGGATGAAAATCGCGCCAACGGCAAAATTGTTATTGAAACAGGAAAGGAAAACGGGAAGGAATAATCGGCTGATCCCCGTAACAAAGCGAAAAAAAAAGGAGCCGCTCTTTCACTTACCTAACACCGGGTAACTAAAGGCGGAAAGATGAACGGCTCCGGGAAGGCTTAGTTTATGGCGTAGGAAACGCCAACGGAGAGGGTGTACCAGCCGATGGCCAGGGTGTAGCTGTCCGTGGAAAAGGAAGCCAGACGGTACTTGCCTTCGGCGCTGAAAGAGAGCTTGTCGTTAAAATAATAACGGGAGCCCGCGCCGCCGCCAAAACCAAAACTGGACGAGGTCTCCTCGGAACCGCCGGTGGAGGATTCCACGCCAAAGGAAACAAAGCTGGCGCCCAGCATGGCATAGTTATCCAGCTTTTTGGGATCCATGAAGCTCAGAAAACCACCGCCGCTAAAGTGATAGGTGGCCCAGGCGTCAATGACGGTAAACGACCACTGGGTAGTCCCCAGATCGTAATTGTGTATAACAATGGCCGGCTTAATGCCAATAGAGTTGGTAATGCCATACTCAAAGCTGGCGCCATAACCCAATTGCAGGGCCGAAAGATCGATATTGGCGCCCGCCACCATCGAACCCGCGCCAAACAGATTACTTTGCGCCTGTGTCGTCAGCGGCAAACAGAGCATGAGCATTGCCAGAAATAATCCCTTCTTCATAGTTTCTCCTTAATGTAGATTTGTGGAACTGATGTAAGTTGCCCTTTATATGACAACAAGCGTGCCACTTCCGGAAAGCAACCTCCAAGTAGTTATTTATTAACCCTTTACAAAAAACATGCGCCAAAGGGAATGTCGCCGGCAAAAGACACACGCGCCCCATCTCTGTCGCGTTTGCCCGACATGCCCCGGGAGCCGGGAGGATCGTATTCAGCTCCAGGACGGGAAATATGCAATATAGAGGAAACTTTTTTGTCCGATTGCTTATAAAAGAGTTGCCTGTTAATTTTGTTTTTTATTTTTATGTAAACAGAGATTTAATGAATCGCCGAAAAAAAACGCTTATAGTTGCCTTTATACTGTCTCTGCTTTTTCACATTGTCTTGTTTTATTTTCTTTATTTTTACAAGATGTGGGCGGGAGAAGCACCCATCGTAAAAGAGCAAAAACAGCGCGAAGTCGTTATCCGCTTTCCGGAGAACAAGGAACAGCCGCGCACCATAGTCGACAATCAGAACTTTAATGACCAGGTGCCTGACAAGGCCAATCTGTTGTCCGATCGTAATGCCACGGCCCGCAACCCGGAACGTACAACGCAGACCAAAGCCAGCACGCCTTTTAACAAAGGCTTTTCGGAGATACCCAACCTGGCCCAACCACCGGCACAGAAGTTCGAATACAAACCCCGGCGCCGTTTCAGCCGCAACGCGCTGACCAGTAAAGTCGCCGATCCCAGTGAAAACGGAGATTCCATGCTCAAACAGCGGGACAATCAGAAACCCCGCGAACAAAGACCCGGCGCCGAAACCAGCGGCAGCCAGTGGCAACAACAGAAGTTCTCCGTGGAGGAGGTCGGCTCGCTCTCCCTGAGTACCTATAAGTGGAACTGGGCGCCCTATATCCGCAAGCTGAAGCAAAAGCACCAAAGCGTCTGGTTTACCCCCCCGGCCTATTCCCGGCTCGGGCTGATCCATGGCCGGTCGAAGGTCTACATCGAAATCGACCGCCAGGGCAGACTTATTAATTTGAAAGTAATCGGCCATTCCGGCCATGAATCCCTGTTAAATGCCAGCGTGGAATCCCTGAAGGCCACCTTTCCGTTTCTGCCGTTGCCGGACGATTTTCCGGAAAAGACCCTGGGAATTACCGCCACTCTGGTTTATCCCGATTTAAGAAAAAGGAGATAGTTCTTATGATGGAATTTTTTGAACAAGGGGGCATAATGATGTATCCCCTTCTGTTATCGTCAATCATAGCCCTGATCTATATTATTGAACGTGGCCTGGCCCTGCGCCGTCGCAATATTCTGGTTCCGGAGATTATATCGGTGGTGGACAACCTTAAGTCCGAGCGCGACCTGGAACTGGCCTCATCCATCTGCAGCAAGTATGAAGGACCTTTGTCCAACCTGGTCAGTGTTACCCTGGAAAACGCCCAGCTTCCCCGGGAAGAACTACGCGAGGTTTTGCAGGATCAGGGGCGGCAGGATATCCGCGATCTGCAAAAGGGGCTGAACATCCTGGAAACCATCGCCGCCATCGCCCCGCTGATGGGTCTTCTGGGAACCGTTTTGGGCATGGTCAACGTTTTTGCCGTCATTCAGGATCAGGGCGTCGGCCAGACATCCGCCCTCTCCGGCGGCATCTCCCAGGCCCTGCTGACCACGGTTACCGGTCTGTTTATCGGTATTCCCGTTTTGGTGGCCTATAACTATTTTTCCAGCAAATCGGAAGACCTGATTCTGGATATAGAAAAGTATGCCAACAATCTGATCCTGAAGATCGACCGTATCCGTAAAACGGAGTCCTCCTCCACGGAGGAATAAGAAAGATTTATCGGTAAAACCATAAGGTTACTTACATGCAACTGAGTTCTCAAAAATCAAAAAAGCTTACGCTTAACCTGACGTCACTGATCGATGTGCTGTTTATCCTGATCATCTTTTTCAGCGTCACCTCCACCTTTCTGGAACAGCCGGGTATCGATCTGAAGCTACCGGAAGCGGAAACCTCCGAAGCCTTCACCTCGCAAAAGGTTATCGTTTATATCGACAAGGAAAAGAACCTGTTTTTAAACGACAACCTGATTTCCATAAACGAACTGGCCAAGGAGATAAAACAGCTGAACAGCTATAAAAAGGATAAAAGCATCGTTTTAAAAGCCGATGAAAAGGCCGACTATGGCCGTGTGATCGAGGTAATGGATAAATTACGCAAAAACGGTGTTTACAAAATTATCGTTTCCACCAGTATGCCCGCACAATAAAAGGATTCCGCCATGCCCCGAAGAAGAGATATACATTTTGCCCTGTTGGGTTTCGGCAAGCTGGGCCAGGGTTTTTACGAGGTCTTTCGTCAAAAACATGACCATATTCTGCAACAGACCGGCATCAATCTTATTTTAAAAAGAATTCTGGTCAAGCATAAAAAATTTCAACGTCCTCGCCAGATAGACCCGGCCCTGTTTACATTCGACCACCGGGAGATCGCCGATGACGGGGACATCATCATTGTCATAGATTGTATGGGAGGTATTGAACCCACCTTTTCCATAATAAAAGAGCTGATACGCGCCAAAAAGCATATCATCTCCGCCAACCGCGCCCTGCTGGCCACCAAGATGCATCAGATTTCCGACTACGCCAATGAACACGCTATCCACTTTTTAACCGAACCTTCCTTTGGCGGCGGGCTGCCCGTGGCCGCTATTGTTCAACGTGATCTGGTGGCCAACAATATCAGCGAACTGTTCGGCGTGGTCAGTGGCGTATCCAATTATATTCTGGATGAAATGAGCGCCCGCGATGTGGGTATGAAGGAGGTGCTTAAATCACCCAATATACAAAAGATGGGCGAATCGCTTTCCGTCATTGATTATGAAGGGGCCGACTCGGCCATGAAGGTTTCCATTCTGGCCGCCACCGCTTTCGGGATCGACATCAACTATCTGGATATATACTCCGAGGGCATCGCCAAGGTGACCCGTTCCGATATCCGCTGGGCCAAAAGATTCGGCTATGAGATCAAGCTGGTGGCCATCCTGCGCGATCATGACCACGGCTTCGAGATACGGGTTCACCCTACCCTGGTGGAAAAAGACCATCCTGTCACCTCCGTGCGCGGCCAGTACAACGCCTGTTACATCCGTACCGATCTGTTGGGGGAATACATGGTCTATGGCATGGGGGTGGGAACCAAACCCAGCAGTAGCCTGATTCTGCGCGACCTGGTGGATATCAGCAATCGTATTTTCCACAACACCAAACGTCAGCGTTTTTATTTCAACTGGAATAACAAACCGGTTTTGCCCATCGAAGAGATTGTCACCTCCTACTATCTGCGTTTTCCGTGTGTTGACCGTCCGGGAGTTATGGGTGAAATTACCCATGCCATTGGCAGCCATAACATCAATATCACCTCGGCCCATGCTGAAGTAGGTACGGTAAACGGTAAAGTGATCGGCTACGTCCACATATTCATCGACAATGCCCGTGAAAGAGAGGTTCTTAAGGCCCTCACCGATATAAAGGGGCTGAAACTGATACGGGGCAAGATTAAGTTTTTTAGAATATTGGAGGCTTCCCATGCAGATTTTGTTGAATGATTCCGCCTATGAACCTCAAAAAATCATCGGTGTCGGGCGCAATTACGATGCCCATATCAAAGAGATGCGGGCCGTGCCCACCGGAGAGCCGGTGCTGTTTATCAAACCGCCAACAGCCCTCAGTTCCATAACGGAAACGATAACCATACCAACCGGTTTCGGCTCGGTGCATCATGAGGTGGAACTGGCCGTGCTGATCAGCCGAGGCGGCGCCTCCATTAGCGAAGCGGCGGCCATGGAACACATCGGCGGTTACGGTCTGGCCCTGGATTTAACCCTGCGCGATCTGCAAAGCGCGGCCAAGAAAAAGGGACTGCCCTGGGCGGTAGCCAAGGGTTTTGACGGCGCCTGCCCCATTAGCCCCCGCTTTGTGGATAAGTCAACGGTGAAAGATGTACATCATCTGGATATGGCTTTAACGGTCAACGGAGAAGTGCGTCAGCGGGGCAATACCGGGCAAATGATCTTTCGCCTGCCTTTTCTGATTGCCTTTATCAGCCGTTTTTTCACCTTACACGCCGGCGACGTCATCCTTACCGGCACCCCCTCCGGCGTCGGCCCCCTGCGGCCGGGTGACAAGTTAAGTATGGAACTGGAAGATATCGGCCGGGCAGAGACCCGGGTAGCGGGCCGGGAATAAAAACAGCCGTACCGGCAGATACGGCTATTCCGGTTAATCTACTGTTTTTTCACCACGGTCATGGCCGTGGCAATCATCCCGGCAATATCCGAGAGATCCGATGGAATAATCATCGTATTGTTTTCCTTGGCCAGTTTGCCGAACTCACCCAAATACTGTTCGGCAATGCGCAGGTTCACGGCGTTTATGCCCCCTTCCTCATTGATGGCCGTGGCAATTTCACGTATCCCCTTGGCCGTGGCTATGGCGATGGCTTCGATTTCACGGGCCTTGCCTTCTGCTTCGTTGATGCGTTTTTGTTTTTCCCCTTCGGAACGCTTAATCAGTTCCTGACGATCCCCTTCGGAGCGGTTGATCTTGGCCTGGCGATCCCCTTCCGACTCGGCGATCAGGGCCCGCTTCTCACGCTCGGCGCGCATGTGCTTTTCCATGGCGTCTTTAATGCTTTGCGGGGGAACGATATTACGCACCTCGTAGCGGGTTACCTTAACCCCCCAGGGGTCGGAGGCCTTATCCACCGCCGCCACAATGGCGCCGTTCATCGTCTCGCGTTCTTCAAAGGTGCGATCCAGTTCCAGCTTACCGATCACGCTGCGCATGGTGGTTTGCGCCAACTGGGTGGCGGCAAAAGCGTAGTTGTTGATACCGTAGGAGGCTTTTTGGGGATCGACCACCTGCATATATAATATGCCATCCACCTCCACGGCTATATTATCCCGGGTGATGCACACCTGCGAGGGCACATCCACCGCCTGCTCCTTTAACGAGTGCTTATAGGCCACCTTATCGATAAACGGCAACAGGATATGGAATCCCGCTTCCAGGGTGGTGCGGTATTTCCCGAACCGCTCCAGAATATAGGCGGATTTTTGGGGAACTATGGTTATGGTTTTGGCAAAAAGTACTATTACAAAAATGGCCAGACCGATTAATATAACAACAAATTCGTTCATGGGACCTCCCTTTTAGTTTAACGGCTCCACCGTAAAGCGGATACTGTCGCGCGCGGTTACGCGCACACGCGTGCCCACCTCGATATCACTATTGGCACGGGCAGCCCATTGGGTACCCCGCAATTCTATTTTCCCCATCCCGTTGATGGTAATCTTTTCGATAACTACGCCTTCTTCTCCGATAAATTCATCCTTTTCATCCATATCGTTTACCGTATTTACACCGAACAGGTTTTGCAAATGGCTGCGCATAAATACCAGCATTAACACCGAAGAAACCAGAAACAGAGCCAGTTGCCAGGTGAGGGGCATTTCCGCAAACAGGCTGACGCCGGACACGGCCCAGGCGCCAAGTCCGAAAAAAATGACATAAAAGCCCGGGGTTAAAAACTCCATCATAATTAAAATCAAACCGATTACAAACCAGACAACTTCCGGCTTAAGGAATGTTTCCATAATGACTCCCTATTATTTTAGCAGGACATAAGAAATACACAAAAAGATAAACAATATTCATTTGCAAAACGAATGGAAGGGAAAAAGCCGGAATAACGTATCATTCCGGCCTTAAAAGAGTGGGTTTATCCGTGCCCGTCACGGTGCGATCATTTAGACCCTTCGCTTCAGGAGAGATAATAATTCAAGCGCAACATACGTTGATCTATGGATTTTTTCTTATTCCACACTTCGGAGAACTTGGAGAATTTAACCTTGTTTTTAACCAATCCCACCATTTCATGGGAACGCCCGTTTATCAGACCGAAGACCGCCTCGCTGCCCAAAAAGCTTCCCAGGTAACGGTCAAAGGCGGTGGGCGAGCCTCCGCGCTGGATATGGCCCAAAATCACCACCCGGTATTCCATACCGCTGAGCCGTTTTAACTTATTGGCAATGGAATAGGATTTTCCTTCGTCATCGCCCTCGGCCACCACAATGATACTGCTGGTTTTCCCCTTCTTGCGTCCGTTGAACAGACGTTCGGCGATGTCATCCACATTGACCGGCTGCTCGGGGATGATGATCTCTTCCGCGCCGCCACCGATGCCGACGTTTAAGGCAATGAATCCCGAGTTTCGTCCCATCACCTCAATCAGGAAAAGACGATCATGGGAATCGGCCGTATCACGTATTTTGTCAATGGCGTCCACGCCGATATTAACCGCCGTATCATAACCGATAGTCATATCGGTACCGTAGATATCATTGTCGATAGTGCCGGGAATGCCGATGACCGGAATATCATACTCCTCCGAGAAATGGTACAGCCCCTTAAAAGTACCGTCCCCGCCAATACCGATAAGTCCGGAAACTCCCAGTTTATCCAGAAAACGCGCTCCCTTTTGCCGACCCTGCGGCGTGCGCCATTCATCACAGCGGGAAGACTTCAGGATGGTTCCCCCGCGTTGAATAATATTGGATACCGAATGGCGCTCCAGCTCAATATACTCTTCATACACCAGGCCGGAAAAGCCTCGTTCGATACCATAAACCTTAATATTATTGGCAATGGCCGTGCGGGTGATGGAACGAATGGCGGCATTCATTCCCGGTGCATCTCCCCCGCTGGTAAGTATGGCTATAGATTTCATTTTTCCCTCGTTTTAATGCAAGGCGCAAAGATAAAACAGCCATTCACTACTATCAAAAAAACTTTTATCCCTGTCTTTTTCAGCCGTTTTTTTTTAACTTTTCCGGCCTGTTCTTACCTAAACTATACCAGGCCTAAAATAAGGCACCTTTTTCCCGGATAGTGTTAAATTTACATTAGAAATCACGCCCATTTCCTTATCCCGGCCGTTGCACACCATTAACGAATAGCTTAAGTTGTAAAAAATACAATCACAAAAAGACTTATGGATAAAATAGATCAGCTATTGCATATTATGTCCCGTTTACGCAGGGAATGCCCCTGGGATGCCCGCCAGACCCACGAAAGCCTGAAACGCTATCTGCTGGAAGAAACCTATGAAGTGATGGAAGCCATTGACTCAAAGTCCTGGGAAGCCTTAAAATGTGAATTGGGCGATATATTGCTTCAGGTGGTTTTCCATAGCGCCCTGGCGGAAGAAGAGAATAAATTTTCCTTTAATGATGTTGTCGAGGCCATATCCCGGAAAATGATAAAACGCCACCCCCATGTGTTTAATAAGGAAAAAGGGCTGACCGCCGAAAAGGTGCAGCAAAACTGGGAAAAGCAAAAACACAAGGAGGAGTCCCGGCGTTCTCTTTTACAAGGTATTTCCCCGGCCATGCCGGCACTTTTGAGGGCACAACGGCTGCAGGAAAAGGCGGCAGCCGTAGGCTTTGACTGGTCCTCCGCCGCACAGGTTAAGGAAAAGCTGCGGGAAGAATGGCTGGAATTTTTAGAAGCGGAGCGGCTAGCGCAAACCTCCCCGGAACGGGAAGAGCTGGGAGACATGCTGTTTACCCTTGTTAATTATATCCGTAAAAAAGAATGGGTGGCCGAAGAGCTTCTTCAGCAGGCCAACAACAAGTTTATAACACGTTTTAATTACATTGAAAAAAAACTCAACCATGATGTTGAAAAGTTACATGAAGCGAGCCTTGAGGAGTTGGATCGGTTATGGGATCAGGCAAAGAAGGAAATAGAATAATGCGACTGAATGAGTTTATTGATTTTTGCAGCGGAGCCGTATCCGAGGAGATGCTGGCCATGCAGGTTTTTGATTTTTTAGTTAACAACAGGCATGTGGACAAATTACATCTTTTACAGCACAAAAACATTCCACAGCCCCTGAAGGTCATTCAATCCACGGATCCCGGCCTGGACAGCGAACAATTCCTTAGGCAATACAATCCTCTTCAGCATCATTCCGATGAATATGGCAGCTACTATGCCAGTGACAGCGGAATATGCTACCTCTCCACCGATGCCCCGGAACAGCCGGCGACTTTTTATATCTTGGCTTTCGAAACCATTCCGTCTCCCGCCGTCATCTCTCCCGTGATGCAGATTTGGAAGAGTCTAAGCAAGAGTCTGCGCCGGCATACCATAGAGGGTAATATTCGCACCCAATATAAATATGCCGACCTGATATCCCAGTTATTACACGATGTGCATGCCATCCTGGAGATGTTTCCCCAGGAAAAAAGCGCTGAGGTCGAAAACCGTTGGAACTATCAGGAACAGGTTAACAAAAAAGTATTGCGTTATGTTCGAGACCTGGAGCTGTTTAAATCCGACATGGCTTTGGAAACCTTTTTAAACAACGCCATAAAGCTGGCCTGTCCCGATTATGAAAAGATCAAACTGGACATCAATAAAAAAGCAATCCCGCTGAATATCGATGTGGATCTGATGGCCGAGGCCCTTTCCGAAATTTTAAAGAACGCCCTGGCGGCTACGGATAACGAGGCTGAAAAAATTGAAATCAGTACCCGCTGCGAGGAATCACACTCCCCTTTTATCCGGCAAAAATGGCTGAAAATCATTATACGCGACTATGGTAAGGGGATCGTTCCTGATTTTTTACCCTATGTAAAAAAACCCTTTTTCACCACGGACAAGTTCTTAGGCCGTCCCGGTTTTGGCCTGGCCATTGCGGAGAAAATTCTCAATGCGCACAATGGCCGGTTGGAGATACAGTCCATCAAAGGACACCATACCGATGTTACATTTCTTATCCCCGTTAATACACCCGTCTGTATTACGGACGGATAAGCAACGTCGCCTGGACTGCCGTGGGAACGTACCTTGAGAGAGCTTATGAAAAGTAAAATTCTGATCATTGAAGACAACGCCATCTGGCAGCAGAAATATAAAAAATGGCTCGGCACGGATTATCTCTATGCTTTTGCATCCTATCCGGAAGAAGCCCGGGAACTCGTAAGCGCCTTTCTGCCCGATCTGATCATTCAGGATCTGGGACTCCCACAGATAGACCAGGGTCTCGTTTTACTGGATCATATCGTCAGCACCCCGGGGGACGCCAAGGTCATCGTCATCACCTCCTCCCAGGATCATCAGCACG
Organism: Calditrichales bacterium; assembly: GCA_015493745.1. Classification (GTDB taxonomy): domain Bacteria; phylum Calditrichota; class Calditrichia; order Calditrichales; family J004; genus J004. Next base: position 16,192 of record WGCN01000049.1, on the reverse strand, counting down.
CCCTGGAAGCCCAGCGTCGCGGCGCCTATTCCTATTTTTTCAAGGGGGAAAATATTGAGGATGAGCTGCCCCTGCTGGTCAAGCGCGCCATCCGTATGCAAAGGCTTGAGCGCGAGAACCTGGAATTGCGCCACAAGCTTCAATCATCGCTTCATTTTGACAATATCATCTCTGTAAGCAAACAGATGCAGAATATACTGCGCCTGATAGAACAAACCCGCAAAACACGTGAACCGGTATTAATCACCGGTGAGTCCGGCGTGGGCAAGGAGATTGTTGCCCGTCATATCCATGCCCGGAGCTTTGGACCGGACAAGCCGTTTATCACACTCAATGCCGCCACCCTGCCCGAAAACCTTCTGGAGAATGAACTCTTTGGCCATGAGAAGGGCGCCTTTACCGGAGCCACCGACCTGAAGCATGGCTTGTTTGAACTGGCCGAAGACGGAACCCTTTTTTTGGATGAAATCGGCGAACTGCCCATACAAACCCAGGCCAAGTTATTACGCGTATTACAGGAAAAAACCTTTTACCGGCTGGGGGGGCAAAAGGAAATTAAAGCCAACTTTCGCCTGGTGGCAGCTACAAACCGCAACCTGTTGGATGAGATCGCCGCCAGCCGCTTCCGGGAAGACCTGTATTACCGCCTGAATGTTATTCCCATTCACATCCCGCCCTTGCGGGAAAGACCGGACGACATCCCGGCCCTGATCAGTTTTTTTATCAAGCGGTACAGTGAAAATTACAATCTCAAAAAACAGCCCAAAATTGATCCGGCCCTGGTCGGTTACCTGTCACGCATCAACTGGAAAGGCAACATACGCGAGTTGGAGAACACACTCACACGCATGCTGGTAATGAACCAGGAAAAACTAACCATTGACGACATCCCGCCGGACATTCAGGAGCGGGAAGACAGCATCATCCGGCACGCGCTGGAGCATCGCTATACCCTTGAGGAGATGACCCGCATGTATGTACACGCGGTGTACGAGCATGTCAATCAAAATAAAAAAGAGGCCTGCCGCTTTCTAAATATCAACTACCGTACCCTAACCGCCCGACTGGATAAAAAGAATCAGTCTTAAACCGCAGTTGCACTATTTGCAACTTTACCCGCCAACAAAATTGCATTTTTTACAATCCGATCATGCATAATACCCATAACATACTGTTTTTTATAACCTTATACCTCTTTCATGTATAACATCATTAAAATCATATACTTATGCGTATGGCACGCCTTTTGTTATACATTATGCAAAATACAATTTAAAAGGATTTAAAATTGGAAAACTTATTGTCTGGTGATTTAAAAATCAGTACAACCAATGACCAGGATGGTCGTACGTATTATACAATTCGGGTTGCATTTTCGGAGAAAGACATTCTTACCATAAATAAGAATAGCATCAATGAGCTCATGGATGAGTTACCCGAAATTATTTCCTCGGCCATACAGGCCAGGATGATACAAGAGAATAATATCAATTAGGAGTCCCTATGAGAATTTTCATTTGCGAGCAGGACAACAGCCGTGCCAGGTCAATGGAAGCGCTTTTGGCTGATTACAGCTATAAAGTGGTAACCATCCAAAAAAATAACGACCTGTTTAAGCGCGTAACCCAGCAAAAACCCGCTGTGATTATCATAAATGAAAGTTTTACGGATGATGCCGGCATTGATACCTTAAACCGTCTGAAAAATGATCCGGAAACGGAAAAAATCCCCATTATTTTTATTGGCAAGGATGAACAGATACTGGACCATGCCCACTCAACGGAACATAACATGCTTGAGATTGTCAACGAGCCGGTTAAGATTAAAAACCTGCGCCACTATATCGATCGTTGGACAACTTTAAAAAGTATTTACGTGAAGCACTAAGATGGAATTATTTTTATTTATTCAGGTGATAATTGCAGCTATCTGGGTAATCTATAAGGGAATAAATATCAAGGATGATATTTTACCGTGAAGCGGGTCTATCGATCCGCTTCTTTTTTTGTATCACTGTCGACGATTCGCTTTAAAACATCCTCAAACACCTTAATCATCTCTTTCAGATCCCGCGCATCCCGGGATGTATATTTTTTAGGCTCTCTGTGCTCCAGTTGAACAACACCGATCGCCTGTTGATCATAATGCAGGGGCAGTGCCATAAAGGCGTGTAATCCGTAGTTGGTTTTTTCATCCTTGCTAAAGCGCGGTATAAAGTATTCACCCTTTTCAATATCATCCAGGAGGTACATCTTATCCCTGGTAATCACCCATCCGCACAAACCGTCTTCCAGTTCGAACTTTTGTCCTTCCCGGCCCGCTTCTTCCATCGATATGGTTTTTACGATATGGGCCGTGGGCGGAAACTTTTCACCGCGATCTTTCATGGCTATCGTCAACTTATGGGCTTCAAATCTCGCAGCAATGCGCTCCACCAGCGCCTCCAGTGCATCATCGAGGCCGGATACGGACAACAGCGACTGGTATAAGTCCATTTCCGTGCGCCAGCGGCTTTTTTCGATTTGGGTGTTAATCTTAAAAACAAAATCCTGTATGGTCTCCCGGCATAAACTTTCCAGCTTTAAAGGCACATCCAGATCCTGGGCGCCAAAAAAGCCACTGCTTTTGGCGTCAAAAATCCAGTACAGGGCATGGCCTTCATCCAAAGGCATACGCTGGATATAGATAGAACCGGGCTTGTAGTTGATCCCGTCATACAAGCTGTTCAGATGCACATCTTCACGCAGGTGATTTTCGATAAGGATATTTTGTCCGCTGTTTTTTATAAGCGAAAAGATAGCCGTAAAATCCGTACTACGCGGTTTTAACGGCAAATCACCGGTTTTGGAGGCCAGCAAGGTCAAGGTGTCCTCCTCCTCCAATAAAAAATAACCGTGTTGCGGATGCAGGAACTGAAAAGCAATATCAAACAACCGGCTTAAATAGACCGATAAACGCCCTTCCTGCAAGGAAAGCAGTTTGGATAGCCTGGGGGTTTCATCGGGGGACGTCATTACATCTTCCGGCCGGGGCGCGGGCTTGGAAGAGGGGGATTCGACCACGGCCGCCGAATGCGGTTCTTCGGGCAAGGAGGCAGGCGTCCGAACCGTACCAGCGGAATATATATCATACAAGATATATACAAAACCGCCAAACAAGGCCAGCTTGAAGATAAAGAGAAGCGTTGCGCTAAAAAAACTAACGTTGAAAAAGGCAGCCAGTACGAATAATACTACCGCGATAATATAATTACGCATCGTTTATCCTTTGAAATAGTAAAAGTTAAGGATAAACAGCATGAAAACCAAAAGACGGCCTTTAGTGCTTGTCGCCCACCAAATTTATCTGCTGAAGATCGGCGTTCGCCTGGTTCTTCTTCAACGAATCCTGCAGAGAAGCCTGATCCGACACTTCACTGCTGCGCTGTTTGTTTATCTTTACCCCGGATACCGTTGTGGATATGGTTGAAGCCGGCACAACATTATTCTGGAGCATATTTTCTTCCACACCGATGTCGGTAAAAATAAACATATAGGCGGCCGCCAGCAAAATTCCTCCGGAAAACACCACCGACAATCCGCGCCTGCTGCGCAGGGGTTTCTCACCTTCCTGCACATAAGCCATGATGCGCTGGCGAAGTTCCATATCAAAATTATCCGGAGCCTTTACGGTGGGGAGGTTTTGTAACTGCCGGCGAATACTCATCGCCTCGCTGAACAGCTGCTTACACTCAGGATCGTTTTCCAAAAACTGTTCCAACTCCCTTTTGGTTTGCGGATCGAGCATGCCCTCTATATAGTCGTTTAAAAAATTCTTCGCTTTGTCACAATCGAGCATAGGCCAACTCCTCAATTAGTCTCTGGCAATTTTTTTCAAATCCTTCTGGAGGCGCAGCCTGGCACGATTAACCCGCGACTTTACCGTACCCAGAGGAATATTTACAATACTGGCAATTTCTTCGTAGGAGAAGCCCTGAATATCCCGTAACAATATAACCTGACGGAATTTCGGGGATAATTTGTTTATCGCCTTATGGACTTCATCATCGGTGATGACATTATCCGTATAGCGATCGGGAGTGATGTTTTTATCCGGCAGCTCAAAGTCCTTATCGGTGGACATATAGTTGTTAATGGAAAAAAAACTGCGGCGACGGCGCTTGCGCAATTCCGTTTTGGCCAGATTACCCGCGATTGTATATATCCACGTGGAAAACCGGGCGATTTCCCGGTAATAATGTTTATTCTTGTACAAACGCAGAAAGGTTTCCTGAAGAATATCTTCCGCGTCGGTACGATCACCTACAAATCGATAAATATAATTCATCAACGGGTCTTTATATCTTTTAACCAGCAAATCATAGGCGTAAGCGTCGCCTTGCTGAAAACGGGCTATCAGTTGCTCATCCGTGGGTTCGCTACCGGTTTCCTGTTTTGCCGATTTTTCTTTTATAGTCATTTCAATCACGTTTCGTTTAACATGGAGAGGAACCTGTGGTTCCCGTTTTTTTTATTTTTCCTAAAAATAGAGGTACTTTCTATACTCTGCAAATATTGTAACAAATCATTTGCATCAAAGGAAGGCTTTTTTCGCCGCTGCTTTTACTCTTCCAATCGGTCTCCTGGATCAGAACCAGCACCTGCTCCAACTGTTGACGGTTATACCTTTTAAGCGCTTCATTCATTTTTTTTAACTGAAAATCGCGCACCCCCAGTACCCTGGCATAGGAACGGGTTTCCGTCGTGGCCCGTAAAACGGCATAGGTACTCAGCTTGCGAAAAAAACCAAACAAGATCACCAGAAGCATATTGATGTTTTCACCGTTTTCCAGCAACATGGTGGCAATCCGCATACTTTTTTTAATATCGCGGACAGCCAGGGCATCCTGCAGGGCAAACACATTATACTCTCGCGACATACCCGTGGCCGCGATAATATCATCCAAGTCAATTTTACCCTGTGGCTTGTAATTGTTTATTTTGTCCAGTTCATTCTCGATCATCAACAGGTTTGTACCCACATAATCACTAAAGGCGGCCACCGCTTCACCGGTAAACTCCCGGCCCCGCTCCTTTACCCGTGAAATAATCCACTCCTGTATTTTCCAGTCCGTAACCGGCTTACAGTCCACCCGTGGTATTTTAGCCGCTATTTTTGTTAAGGCCGCGCTTTTATCGCTATCGGCGATGAGCAGCAACAGGGTGGCCGCCTGCGGGGCACTCAGATAATTTATGAAGAGATCAACATCGGCCACCGATATCTTTGCCGCATCCTTTACAATCACCAGCTTCCGGTCCGAAAGCATGGGAAACCCCATGCAGGCGCTTACAATATCGGGAAAGGAAACATCGGTGCCCTGCATCACTATGCGGTTCAGACTCCGCGCCCCCGGATCCGGAAACAGGCTTTTATCCAGAGCCGAAAGTATCTGATCCTGAAAAAACTTTTCCTTGCCACCGATCAGATAGACCGGTTCCAGCTCTTTTTTACGGATAAGCGCCAGCATTTGTGCCGGTGTGAGTGCCGCCATGTCAATTCTCCGCCTGTAACTTTTTATTCATAACTTTATTAAAAACCAGCCCCAGCAAAAGGATTATCCCCCACTGCAAAAAGGTGTTTCCCAGACTGTATATATTGCTCAGGCTCCAGATATGCGTATCCCAGGTGGTGGACTGATACAACCACCAAGCCAGCATGGCGACAAACTCCAAGGGTAAGACAACATAAAACAACACCTTAAGCGCAACTGCCAACCAACCCTTTCTACTCCGGCCGGGAAACCATTGGGGCATAAAGAAGTCCACCCCCATTTTAATCGCCACCAGTGTAAAGAAGAAGCCGCTGACCATCAACCCCACACCCCAAACCCAGTCCTGATTGTTAAAAACATCCAGGGACAAAGCCGACGGCGCGCCGGCCACAGCGGTAAGGGCCACAATGATCAGCACCGCCTTTCTTCGGCTCATTCCAAAGTCAATCAACAGCCGGGTCGCCAGTTCCAGCATGGCCAGCAGACTGGACAGGGCGGCAAAAAAGAGGGCCAAAAAAAAGACGGCGGCAAACACCACGCCACCGGGCATGTGGGCAAAAAGCTGCGGAATAACAATAAACGCCAACCCCTGATTGCCCGCTTCCAGAGCGGTGGTGGCATCGGCTACCGTGGCGCTCAGGGCAAAAACCGTGGGAATAATCGCCAGGGCCGCCAGTATGGAAGCCAGGTTATTCCCGATACCGGTGATAAACACATTTTGCGTCACATTCTCCCGGGAACGGGCATAAATGGCGTAGGTCAGGATCAGCCCCCAGCCGGCACCGGTGGACCAGGCCGATTGCGAAAGCCCCTCCAGCCACACCTTGTAGTTCAGCAAGGCCGCGGGCTCAAAAGCAAAAAGATAGGACAGGCCGGTGGATGCCCCGTTAAGCGATACCGCCTTAACGGCGGAAACCAACAGCAGAATATATAACAGAGGAATGATCACTTTTGAAAAACGCTCTATCCCTTTTACCACGCCGGAGTAGATGATGACCCCGGCCATGAACAGAGCCACCAGGTGATAATAGAGTGGCTCCATGCCGCCGGTGAAGTTTTGCCAATAAACCGCCGAATCGGGCAGGGAAACCAGGTTCCCGCTCAGGGCCAGAAGAGCATACTTCAAACTCCAGCCACTGACCACACTGTAATAGAACATGATAGCACTGGTACAAAAAGCGACAAACCAGCCCACCCAGGTAAAGCGCTCACCCAGGGCCTTTTTAAAAGCCGCCAGTACCCCGAGGCGATAGGTCTTGCCCAGGGAAAACTCTACCATCAGCAGGGGCATGGACCACAAAAACAAAAAAAGAAGCCAGGGAATCAGAAAAGCACCGCCATACTCCCCGGCAATACGGGGAAAACGCCAGATATTTCCCGCCCCGATGGCCATGCCCAGGGTAGCGGCGATCAGACCAAAGCGGGAGGTAAAGGTCTCTTTTCCTGTGGAACTCATTCCTTAACCCCAGATATACAGATAACTCAATCCCAAAGCGGCCAGGGCATAACAGTAGTAGCCGAACCACTGCAACTTGCCCTTTTTCACAATATCCAGCAGCAGCTTGATGGCATAGTAACCGGAAATAAAAGCCACCAGCGTTCCCGCCACATAGTTTAGAATCTGCCCGTCACTAAGTCCCGTTTCCATCAAATCCTTCAACTTGAGCAAAGCCGCGCCAAAAACCGCGGGCAGTGACATGATGAAGGAAAACCGGGCCACCTTATCCCGGTCGATACCCATCAGCAGGCCGGTAAAAATGGTGCTGCCGCTGCGTGAAACTCCGGGCAAAATGGCAAAAGCCTGGGCAATACCGATCACAAAGGAGCGCCAACCGTTTAAGGGCGTAGCCTTGTCCTTTAAATAGGGCGTTACCACCATAATGGTCCCGGTAAAAATGAGCATGAAAAAGACAAAGAGCAGACTGTCAAAAATAGCTTCGATTTGATCTTTATACAAAAGACCGACAAAAGCGGCCGGAATACTGGCGACGATGACATATAAGTCCCACCGCAGGTATTCATTAAGCTCGGCATCCCGGCTTTTTTTAATCCAAACGCTGTAGGGGGCGGCAATCATGCGGGTCAATTCATAACGGAAGGCCACCAGGGTTGCCAACAGGGTTCCAAAATGAACAAAAACTTCAAAAGCGATCCCCGTTTCCTGAAAATTTAAAATATTGGCAAATATAACCAAATGGCCCGAGCTGGAAACCGGTAAAAATTCCGTCAATCCTTGTACCAGACCCAAAATGATAGCTTTAATCAGTTCCAAACGACACTCCTGTCCTTATGATAAATTTTCCGGTTAATAAAGGAGGAAATGTATTGAAAACATGCTATGTAAACAAATCGCAAAGCAAGATTCCTTTCCCGGCTTCTTTCGGGCCGCCTGCCGGCCATATCAACCGAATTTGTAAAAAGATGTGTAACCCCGGAGAATCCATAAGCATTTAATGTTTGTAAATATTATCTTGACCCAACATCCGGCGGAGCCTTATGACCGATACCCTTTCGCCGGTCTCGTTTCAACCTTAACACGGAGGCTGTCCATGAGATATATCATACTTATTTTTATCGCTTTTCTTTTATTACCCTCCTGCCAAACCGAAAAAAAGGCGGATGTACAGGAAAACATTCAAAAGGCGCGAAGCCTGGTCAAGGAGTTTGGCGGCACGCTGAAACCCATACTGGTTTCACACTTCAAGAACGACGGTCCCGTGGCGGCTATTGATGTATGCAGTAAAAGTGCGCCGGAAATCGCCCAAAATCTCAGCAAGAAATCGGGCTGGGACATTAAACGGGTCAGCCAAAAACCGCGTAATTTAAAAACCGGCACGGCCGATGCCTGGGAACTGAAGGTTCTGCAATCCTTTATCGCCGCCCAACAAGCAGGCGCCGATGTGGATACGCTGGAACATTACGAAGTGCTCACCCTGGAGGACGGCAGCCGGGTTTTCCGCTATATGAAACCACAAAAGACATTGAAGCTGTGTACGGCCTGTCACGGCACGTCCATCGATCCGGCCATCAGCACAAAGCTGGACGCACTCTATCCCGGCGACCGGGCGCGGGGCTTTAGCGTTGGCGATGTACGCGGTGCCTTTAGCCTGAAACGGAAATTATAGACCGCGACAGACCGGATTTTCCTTTTCCCGGACGAAAAACTTGCTATACAAAAAACAATCCATTATATTCTCGCACAGGAAATGACTGATAGTCATTTAATAACAAAGGAGTCAATCACATGGGTATTGCCGAGCGCAAGGAGCGCGAGAAGCAGCAACGGCGCAACGATATCATCGATGCCGCCGAGCGCCTGTTTTTTAAGAAAGGCTATGAAAACACCACCATGGATCAGGTCGCCGAGGAAGCGGAACTGAGCAAGGGCACCCTTTATCTCTACTTTAAGAATAAGGAAGACCTGTACCTGGCCATCAATATACGCGGCATGGGGCTTTTACAGGGTATGTTTCGCCAGGCGGTGCAAAAAGGCAATACGGGAATAGAAAAGGTAGAGAACATCGGCCGGGCCTACTATGAGTTTTCTAAAAAATATCCGGACTATTTCAGTGCCATGATTTATTATGAATCCCGTAATATTCCGGATATGGCCGAAGACTCGTGCTTCCAATCCTGCGAGGAGCAGGGCATGCAGACATTACAGATAGTGGCCGACGCTGTTGACACAGGCATGAAAGACGGTACGATACGTGACGACCTCGACCCGCTGATGGTGGCCACCATCCTTTGGGGACATACCACCGGGATGATTCAGATCCTGGCCCTGAAAGAAGTTCACCTGCGGGAAGTGCACGGCGTAAATATCGAGGAGTTGATAGGAACGTCCCTGAGCCTGACCGCGCGCGGACTGACACCGGAATAGGAACATTTTTTTTACCCTAAAAATGACTAATAGTCATATTTTATGATAGAGTGGAGTATTTTTATATGAGAAAATTAATAATCCTCGGTTTAATCAGCGGCCTGCTGAACCTGCTGGCGGCACAGGCTCCGGAATCCCTGGAGGCCTATTTCCGCCTCGGGCTGCGGGAAAACCTGGCCCTGAAGCAAAAGCAGACGGACTATAAGATCAGCCTGCTGGCCCTGGAAAAGGCCCGCGGCATGTTTTTACCCAACCTGACCTTTGACAGCCGTTATTCCCGCGCCGGCGGCGGACGGATGATCGACTTTCCCCTCGGCGACCTTTTTAACCCCGTATATGGCAGCCTGAATCAAATTTTTCAATCCCTGGGTCAGCCCACTCGCAATTTCCCCATGCTGGAGAATCAACAGATACCCTTTTTACGGGAAAAGGAACATGAAACCAAGCTGCGCCTCATCCAACCGGTCTTTCAACCGGCGCTTTACCATAACGCCGAGATTTTCCGTCAAAAGTCCCTGGCCAACCGCGCCGCTCTCAACAGTTATAAGAATACGCTGATCCGTGACATCGGCCTGGCCTACTTCAACTATATGCTGGCCATGCGTAGCGTAAAAATCTATCGCGGCGCCCTAAAACTGCTTGCCGACAATGTCGCCCTCAGCCAGGCCCTGGTGCGCAACGGTGTACGTACCCGGGAAGTCCTGTTTCAGGCCCGCGCCGAGCAGGCCCGGGTGGAGCAGCAGCTCAACGAAAGCCTTAACCGGCAGCATCTGGCCGCCTCCTATTTCAACTTTCTCCTGAATCGCGCTCTGGACGACACCATCCGGGTCAGCGAGACCCTGCCCTTCTCCACCGTGGAAATGGCCGATCCGCAGGCTTTGCGGCAACAGGCCCTGAGAAACCGCTTTGAGTTTCTGCAATTGCAGCGGGGACAGGCCGCGCAAAAAGCGGTGAGCAGCCTGCACAACAGCAGTTGGCTGCCCAGCCTTACCCTGGTGGCCGACTATGGTTTTCAGGGAGAGAACTACCGTTTTAGTGATAAGGACGATTACTGGATGGCCTCGGCCCTGCTGCAGTGGAACATCTATAACGGCGGTCAGGATGAAACCCAAAAGCAAATGGCCCGGCTATCCCTGCAACAGCTTCAACTCCGGGAGCGGGAACTGACGCGCCAGATTGAACTGGATGTGGACAATCAATACCGCCAACTGATCAACCGGCAGAAGTCCTTTATCACCGCCCAAAAACAGGCCCGGGCCGCCGAAGAGGCCTTCCGCATCATCCAAAGGCAATACCGGGAAGGGCAGGCGGTATGGCTTACCCTCAACGATGCCAGGGAAAAACGTACCCGGGCCCGCCTGGCGCTGGAAATAAGCCAGATTGAAATTTACAAACAAAGAATAAAGCTGGCCGCCGCCACCGGCGCGCTGCTTCAACCCTTTTTGAGCAAGGAGAAATAAAATGCGTCGTATCATACTCTTGATTTTACCCGTCGCCGCTTTGGCGCTCCTCTACTCCTGCGCAACCCAGGCGCAGGAGAAACCCGAAACATCCGCCATGCCGGTCACCCTGGTAACGGTACGGCAGGAAAACATTCAGCGTCCCATTCTGGCCAGCGGCGTACTGGCCGCGGCGCGGGAAGTGGCCCTATCCTTTAAAACCGGAGGTATCATCGAAACCTTTTTTACCGATGAAGGCCGTGCATTCAAAAAAGGCGACCTCCTGGCCCGCCTGGATACCCGCGAATTGCGCGCCTACAGTGAACAGGCCCGTGCCGCCAGGGATAAAGCCCGTCGGGATCTGAACCGCGCGGAAAAGTTATATGCCGACAGCGCGGCCACATTGGAGCAGCTGCAAAACGCCCGCTCCGCCTTTATGGCGGCACAGGCGGGTTATGATGCCGTCATGTTCAATCTGGAAAAAGCGCAGATACGGGCCCCCTTCGACGGTCTGGTTTTAAAACGCACCATGGAGGCGGGCGAGATGAGCGGACCGGGTACGCCGGTGCTTATCGTCGGCAACCAGCCGCAACAGGCGGTGATCAGGACGGCTCTGTCTGACCGTGATGTGCTGCGCCTGGCTTTGGGCAACCGGGCCGAAGCGCGCTTTGACGCCTGGCCCGGCCGGGTTTTCAACGGTCACGTCAGCCGCCTGGCCGGAACCGCGCTGCCCGGCAGCGGGGTGTTTGAGATCGAAATCACCCTGGATGCCGCGGAGCAAAAACTGCTCTCCGGCTTTGTGGCTTCCCTGAAGATATTCCCCGGGCAGGAAGAAAAGCTGGTCACCATCCCGGCGGTGGCACTCAGTGAAGCCGGCGGCAGGAAAGGCTATGTTTTTATTTACAATCCCGGTACGGAAACGGTAAGCAGACAGGCGGTCGAGGTGGCTCACATCCTGGATACCCGGATCGCCCTGAGCCGCGGCCTGGAGCCGGGGCAGCGGATTGTTGAACGCGGCTCCGCCTATCTAAGCGATGGTCAGCGGGTTTCGCTCCATCCGTAGAAAACAACAACCAAAAAGCTACAGATAAACTATTCAAGGAGAAAACCATGTCTAAAACAGCACTTATCACCGGCGCCAGCGCCGGCATCGGCACGGAACTGGCCCGCCGCTTTGCCATAGACCGCATCAACCTGGTATTGGTAGCGCGCCGCCGGGATCGTCTTGAGGCCCTGGCCGGGGAGCTAAGCACGACCCATGGCATTAGCGTTGAAGTCCTGCCCATGGATTTAACCGACGCCCGTGAGCGGGAAAAGCTGTTCCATCAACTAAAAGAAAAAGGCCTCGCCATCGACTACCTGGTAAATAATGCCGGTTTTGGCGACAGCGGCCCTTTTCTGGAAAGTGACTGGGCCAGACAGCAAGAGATGATTGAGCTGAACATTACCGCCCTGAGCCATCTGACCCGGCTGTTTGTGCCGGATATGGTGCAACGCCGGCAGGGCGGGCTGCTCAACGTGGCCTCCACCGCCGCTTTTTTACCCGGCCCGTATATGTCCGTTTACTATGCCACCAAGGCCTATGTACTCAGCTTTACCGAAGCCCTGGCCCGGGAGCTGAAAGGCCGCGGCGTGCGGGTCAGCGCCCTGTGTCCCGGTCCCGTGGTTACCGAATTCCAGCAACAGGCCAACATCAAAAACGCGCGCATGTTTAGCGGCCCCATGGTGCTCAGCGCCGAACGGGTGGCCCGTATCGGTTATGACGGACTGATGCGCGGCAAAACGGTCAACATCGCCGGCCTGTTAATGAAACTGACCATTCACCCCCTGCGCCTTACGCCGCGGGCCGTGGTACGGGCCGTATCCGCGGCTCTGACCCGCAATCATTAAAAAAGGAAAGAGACATGAAACTGCCCCGCTTAGCCATAGACAACCATCAGTTCACCCTGGTCATGGTGGTATTGCTTACCCTGGCCGGACTGGCCTCCTTTATCACCATGCCCCGCTCGGAAGATCCGCAGGTGGCGCCTCCGGCCACCAGCATCATCGTCATCTATCCCGGCGCATCGCCCGCGGATATTGAGCAGCTTATCGTGGACCCCATTGAAGAAGCCATCAATGAACTGGATGATATCAAAAAGTTTCATTCCGAAAGCAACGACGGCATGGCTCTGATCACCGTGGAATTTACCGGCGACAGCGACGCCGGAGAAAAATATAACGACGTGGTGCAAAAAGTGGGACAGGTACGCAACACCCTTCCCGGCGATGTGATGAGCATTGAGCTGATCAAGTGGGCCATCAGCAACACCAATATCCTGCAGGTGGCGCTCAGCTCAGACAGCACTTCCTATGCCCGTTTAAAAAAGAACGCGGAACGGTTGAAAAAAAAGCTGGAACAGATTCCCGGCGTCAGGCGCGCCAAGATATGGGCCGTGCCGGATCAGCAGGTGCGCATCTCTTTGGATATGCCCAAGATGGCGGCGCTTAAAATCCCCCTAAAGCTGGTCACCGGCGCCCTGCAATCGGCCAATGTCAATATCCCGGCCGGCAGCATGGATATCGGCGACCGTAAATTCAATATCCGCACCAGCGGGCGCTTTACCTCGCTGGAAGAAATCCGCAACACCATTATCCACGCCCGCGCGGGTCGCCCCCTGCGCCTGAACGATATTGCCCATGTTGAATTTATCGATGAAGATCAGACCTATAAAGCCCGCTTTAACGGCCGGCGCTCCATCTTCCTGACCATGAATCAAAAAGAAGGCACCAATATTTTCAACGTCATTGATGCCGCCAGGGCTGAAATCGAATCCTTTAAAGCGGAATTGGGAACCGACAGCGATCTGTTTTATGTTTTCGACCAATCGAAAAGCGTGGCCAAACGTCTGAATGTCTTTTTCTCCAACCTGGCTCAGGGGATGCTGTTGGTGGGCTTTATCATCTTCCTGGCCTTCGGCTTCAATCTTTCGCTGCTGATAACGCTGGTCATTCCCCTCTCCATCGTCATCGCCATCGCCTTTGTGGATTTAAGCGGCTACGGCTTGCAACAGATGTCCATCGTGGCCATGGTGATCGCCCTCGGTCTGCTGGTGGATAACGCCATCGTCGTCACCGAGAACATCATTCGTTTTCAGAAAATGGGCTACGCGCGCGTCGAGGCGGCCATTAAGGGGGTCGGCCAGGTAGGCTGGGCGGTGGTCTCTTCCACCGTTACCACGGTGCTGGCCTTTGTGCCCATCATCATGATGCAGGATATGACCGGAAAGTTTATCCGCAGCATGCCGGTAACCGTGGTCTATATCCTGCTGGCCTCCCTGTTGCTGGCCCTAACCCTGACCCCTTACCTGGCTTCGCGCTTTTTAAAGGAAAAACCGGAAACAAAACCGCGCTGGCTATTGCGCCTGTTCAATGGTTTTATTACAAAAACCTACCGTCAACGGCTGCACTATGTACTGGCCAACCCGAAAAAGATACTGGCGCTGACCATAGCCGTCTTTATATTTTCCCTGGCCCTTTTCCCACTGGTGGGCGTTAGCTTTTTCCCCAAGGCGGAAAAGAATCAGTTTATCATCAACATCAACACGCCCATGGGCAGCACGCTGGACTATACCGATGGCATCGCCCGCCGGGTGGAAGACATGCTGGACAGGGCCCCGCAAATTGCCGGCTATGCCTCCAATATCGGCCGCGGCAATCCGCAGATATATTATAATGTGCAGCCCAAAAATGAAAGCAGCAACCATGCCCAGCTCTTTGTGCAACTCAGCACCGAGGACAAAGGGATCATTGCCGCCTATCTGGACAGCCTGCGCCGGGAAACGGCGCGCATACCGGGCGCCCGCATCGATGTAAAGGAGTTCCAGCAGGGTCCGCCGGTAGAAGCGCCCATCGCCATTAAAATTCTGGGGGATGATCTGGACGAGCTGACCCGCATCGCCCGCCATGTGGAAAAGATGATGCGCGAAACAACCGGCATGATCAATATCGAAAATCCCCTGGCCACCTCCGCCACCGACCTTTATGTAAGCATCAACCGTGAAAAGGCGGCCCTGAGCGGCATTCCCCTGCATGAGATCGACCAGACCATACGCGCCGCGCTCACCGGGCAGGAAATCGGTTCCTACCGCGACAATCAGGGCGAGGACTATCCCCTGACCCTGCGCCTGCCCCGTCCGGACAAGATGCACATACGGGATTTCGCCAAAATCTATCTCAACACCCCGCAAGGCGAGGCGGTGCCCCTTGCACAACTGGCCGAAATCACCTTTAAGGAAACGCCGGCGGTAATCACCCACTTTAAAACCCAACGCAATGTGACCCTGAAAGCCGACGCCGCCGACGGCTATTCCGTAAACAGCCTGACCGCCGGACTGATAGAGCAGTTGGATAACTACGACTGGCCCGGCGGTTACGGCTACTACGTGGGCGGAGAGTTGGAGAGCAGACAGGAGTCCTTTGGCGGCATGGGCAAGGCGGCCCTGGTGGCGCTGATCGCCATCTTTGGCGTGCTGGTGCTGCAATTCCGTTCCTACCGCCAGCCGCTGATCGTCTTTAGCGCTATTCCCCTGGCCATCACCGGCTCCATCCTGGCCCTGCTGGTCAGCGGCTACTCTTTCAGCTTCACCGCCTTTATCGGACTGACCAGCCTGATCGGCATCGTGATCAACAACTCCATTATTTTAGTCGATTACACCAACCAGCTCCGCGCGGAAGGGGCGAATATTAACGAAGCCTTGATTAAGGCGGGAGAAACCCGTTTTACACCCATCATCCTGACCACGGCCACTACCATCGGCGGACTGCTGCCGTTGACCCTGGGCGGCGGCACCCTGTGGGCCCCCATGGGCTGGACCATCATCGGCGGACTGACCCTGAGTACCGTGTTGACACTGCTGATCGTGCCCACCCTGTACACCGTCTTTAGCAAAGAGAGCGAAATATCTGCGGAAACAAGAAAAGTTTAAATGAAAGGAAGAGCATGCATACCATTTTAGGCGCGGGCGGCGTTATCGGCCGTGAAACGGCCAGGGCCCTGGCCTCGGAAAAACAAAAGATACGGCTGGTAAGCCGCAACCCCAAAAAGGTAAACCCCGATGACGAATGCCTTAGCGCCGATTTAACCGATGCCGCCCAGGTGCGACGCGCCGTTGAAGGCAGCGAAGTGGCCTACCTGACCGTGGGGCTGCCCTATGAAATTAAGGTGTGGCAACGCGACTGGCCGGTGATCATGAAAAACAGCATCGAGGCTTGCAAAGCCCATGGCACGCGCCTGGTCTTTTTTGACAATATTTATATGTATGACCCCGACTATCTGGGCCACATGACCGAGGAGACGCC
>WGCN01000048.1 GCA_015493745.1 Calditrichales bacterium | reverse complement strand
GTTTGTGGCCGCCCTGGCCGCACTTTGGTGCCGCCCCGACCTGAAGGGCAAAATATGGGTCAGCGGCGTCATCTTTACCCTTTTTTACCTGGTCTACTTTTTATCGCTGATCAGCATTTCGCCGGGTTATGTGGAACGGGTATGGACCCTGACGGCCATCTCGGGCATTGAGATTCTTGGCATTCCCGTGGAAGAGCTTCTGTTTGCCTTTACCTTCGGCATGTTGTGGGCCAGCTATTATGAACATCTGACCTGGCATAAAATCAAAAAAGCCGGGGCATAAAAAAAGGAGGAGGATGTTATGAGCAATATCAGAGTCAACACCCTGACTTTCGCCACCTTTGTCGCTTTCAGCTTCATCGTGTGTGTGAGCACGGCGCTTATCCTGCCGGCGGGTTATACCATGGCCCCTTTTCTGGAAAGTATATTACCGGGTTTTAAGTGGATCAGCGTATCGGCATTTTTTCTGGGTCTGGTGGAAAGCGCCATCATCGGCGCCTATATCGGACTGGTGTTCACCCCGATCTATAATTTCTTTAACCGGGGCAACTAAGGCGCGCCGTCTCTCCCTCCTCAATCCTTCCGGTTGGTACGAGGAGTGGTAAGGAAAGCCGGGTCGTGTAAAAAACGGCCCGGCTTTGTTTTTTTATTACCGGGAATTTGCCCGTCGTCCATAGAAATAAAGGACGGAATCGTTTATATTGTCTTTTTCCATTATAGCGAGGGCTTACCGTGAAAAAGAACAGCTTCATTCCCCTGGATTTTAAAAGCTATCCCCCGGAAGAAATGCAGCAGCGGGCGCGGGACTACCGGCAACTGATGTCCCGTCGCCGTTCGGTGCGCGCTTTTTCGGACAAGGCGGTTCCCCGTTCACTGATCGAAACGCTTTTACTGACGGCGGGCAGCGCCCCCAGCGGGGCCAATCTGCAACCGTGGCATTTTGTGGCCGTTTCCGATCCCGGGGTTAAAAAGAAAATCCGTCAGGCCGCCGAAGAGGAAGAACGGGCCTTTTACAGCGAGCGCGCCCCGGAAGAGTGGCTGAAGGATCTGGAACCCTTTGATACCAATGACCAAAAGCCTTTTCTGGAAACGGCGCCCTGGCTGATCGCCGTTTTTGAGCAGCGCTATGGCCTCAATGCCGACGGCAGTAAAAAGAAACACTATTATGTGGGGGAATCGGTGGGACTGGCCACGGGCCTGCTGATCAGCGCCATCCATAACGCCGGTCTGGCTTGTTTAACGCATACCCCGAGCCCGATGAAGTTTTTAAATGATATCCTGGAACGTCCGGTTAACGAAAAGCCGTTTTTGCTGCTGGTAGTCGGCTACCCCCGGGAGGGTGTGACCGTTCCCGATAACCGGCGCAAGGGATTGGATGAGATCGCCACTTTTATTTAAGCCGCTGCCCGCTATCCGGCTATGGTTGTTTGTTGCCGGGATTTGTTGCCGGATATTCAAAAGCACCCATGTCCCAGCCGGCGCCGGCGGGTCGTTTCGCTCCGCGTCTATCGTCGGTTATACCCAAACCGGAGATATCCCGGCCGGAATCGACGGGCAGGCTGTTTTCCTTCAGACGGTAGTCACCGGCGGGAGCATCGATAAAGGTATCGGGCCACAGCGACGGGGGAACGGTACGGTTCTGCCGCGAAAAAAGAGTCTTGCCCCGCAGCGCTTTGGGCAGGCGCCGGGTCAGGAAGAGATTGTTGATCACCCGGAAATCCACCGGTGTTCCGGCAACGGCCTTGAGGGCTTGTTTCAGGTTTAGCCCGAAGGTGTTGTTAAACAGAAAGAGCCTCTCCGGCCGGCCTTCATAACGCACTCCCACATCGCAATCATAAATCAGGGCATTGGCCAGGGTGACCCGCGCCGGGGCCCGCAGACGGAAAGCGATTTCACTGTCATAGACGGTTACCCCCTCAATGTGGGCGGTTACCGGGTTTTTGATATTAAAGGCGGCGGCGTTTTTAATGCGGTGAGAGCGGAAGCCGTGGGCGGTTATGTTTTTGAAGCGGATGTTATGACGGCCGGGGTCATCGGTTTTGCGGGCTTTGGTATCGATGGCGTTTTCGGCCAGGATCATACCCACGGCCCGCGCGGGCAAACCGGAGGCTTCCACCTCGGTGGCACTGAGCGGCGCTACCCATAAACGGCAATCCTCGATCCGCACATTGTCCCAATCCCGCCGCGAGGGGGATATCTGGATGGCGTCGCCGGTGATTTGGTAGATGTCGCAATTCCTGATGGTCAGTCCCCGTACCCCGTCGGTGCTGATACCGTGGGGCTCTTTGCCCGTTTTTTTATACCAGCTCAGACCGTGGTGCAGGCTGCTGTTGCGGATGGTGATATCCCCGACGTCGCCGATGGTCATGATGTCCCGGCTGCTGTTTTTAAACTCACAGGCGCTGATAAGCAGATGGCTGCCGTTGATGTCGGCCACGGGCGCGGCGCCATAGAGTCCGTTAAAAACGATACCGTGGATTTCTATGTGGTCACCGTCGATGCGCAGGGCTTTTTGGGGATAGCGGATTTCCACATGGTGGCCGTCCGTGGCGCGGATGACGGTGGGTTTGAGCCGTGAACCGGAGGGGATGTTGTGCAGGGGCCGGGTGTACACTCCGCGTTTCAGGATCAGCGTGTCGCCCTTGTGCAAACGGCCGAGCGCCTTTGTAATGCTTTTGAAGGGACGGCTTTTTGATCCCTTTCCGG
>WGCN01000047.1 GCA_015493745.1 Calditrichales bacterium | reverse complement strand
ATGCAAGACAAGGGGCGACAATAAGGTTGTTTCATTATAGGAGCCTTTTTTCTACTAAGGTTTGTAAAAGAGAGATAAGGTTTTCCAAATCTTTGGCTGTTTTTCGGGGACTTCAAAGGTAAAAATCACTTCTTTGCGTCTTTGTGGCTTCGTGTGAGTAAGTCGCAAGATCACTCACTTAAGGGAAAAAGGCGGAATTTTCGGGTGAGCGGGTGGCAATGCCTGAAGTTATGGCAGGGAGATAAAATTCCGCTGATGCTTTTGGTTCTTTTGGCAAAACAAAAGAACGAAGAAGCATCTTTGTTTCGGCAGAGCCTTGCCGGAAAGGCCGTTATCCCGGTAGAGGTGGTCTTACCTACCTCACCCCCGCCAGAGGCAGTCTGGCCCGCCTTGGGAGGGGGCCGGCCCGACGGAGCTGGGCAAGCCCCGCCCCCTCTCCTTGCCCGGGAGAGGGGAGCATAAAAAGAGTAAAAAACTTTGTGCTTTGGTGTGAGGAAAAGAGAGTTTTTACAGGAAAAGGATTCCTTCCCCCGACACGGCCACTCGGGGTCGACGGAGAGGCTCTCTATTTTTTCGATATAAGCACGGCAATACTACGCTCGCGCAGGGTATAGCGATCCGCGACCTGCAGGGGCAACTCCCTGCCCGGGGGACGGACGGGGTCGTTGGCCTGTCCCGTATCCACAAAGCGCAGCCAGGAGCGATTGTCCGGCAGATGGGGCAGTTCAAAAGTTATATCGCCATGGCTGCCGTTAATGGCCAGATAAATATCATCGTCCGCTTCATCAGGGGGATAGTCGCGGGCCACATACCATAAGCCCAGAGTGCGTGCCTCCGGCGACCAGTCCGGTTGCAACAGCTTATGGCTGTGCCAGCTCATGGCCGGGCGCCCCTGAACGGTATGCACCTCAAAACGTTTGTGCCGCAGATGGGGATGGGACTTGCGGAAGGCAATCAGGCGCTGAAAAAGCAGAAACCTTTTTTTATGCGTGGAAAGAAGATTCCAGTCCAGCCAGCTTATTTCATTGTCCTGGCAGTAGGCATTGTTGTTGCCGTGCTGGGTGCGGCCGAACTCATCGCCCATATGGAACATGGGTACCCCCTGGGATAACAACAACAATACGGCAAAGTTACGCACCTGCCGTTCACGCAATTCCTGCAATGCCGGATCATCCGCGGGGCCTTCGACGCCGTAATTAAAGCTCAGGTTGTGGTTTTCACCGTCACGGTTGTTCTCGCCGTTGGCCAGGTTATGTTTTTCACTGTAAATCACCAGGTCGGTCAGGGGGAAACCATCATGGCAACTGACAAAGTTAACGCTGTGATAGGGTTCGCGGCCGTCATCCTGATACAGGTCGGCGCTGCCGGAAAGGCGGCGGGCCAACGGCGCCAGCATGCCGCTGTCACCACGGATAAATCGTCGTATATCATCGCGGAACTGGCCGTTCCATTCCATCCAGCGTTTCCAGTGCGGGAAGCTGCCCACCTGATAGAGTCCGGCGGCATCCCAGGCCTCGGCGATGATCTTGGCCCTGGCCAGAACAGGGTCCAGGGCAATACGCTCCAGTATAGGCGGATCGGACAACACCTCGCCATTGGCGCCCCGGCTTAGGATACTGGCCAGGTCGAAGCGGAAACCATCCACATGCATCTCGGTGACCCAATAGCGCAGGCTGTCCAGTATCATGGTGCGCACGGTGGGGTGGTTGCAGTTAACGGTGTTGCCGCAACCGGAATAGTTGAGGTAATGCCGTTTCTTTTTATCGTACAGATAGTAAGTGTCACGGTCGAGACCCTTCAGGTTGTAGATAGGGCCGTGTTCGTTACCCTCGGCCGTATGGTTGTAGACCATATCCAGAATGACCTCTATCCCCACCTCATGCAGGGCCTTGACCATGGTTTTAAACTCCTTAACGGCGCCTTCCGGGCTGTCGGCCGCGGCATAGGCGTTTTTCAGGGCGAAGAAGTTGATCGGGTCGTAGCCCCAGTAGTTAAACAGCTTTTCCCCGGTCAGGGGATTGAAACGCGGATTGCCCGTTTCATCGAAATCGGTAACGGGCATCAGTTCCACGGCGGTGATACCCAGCTTTTTCAGGTATGGTATTTTTTCAATGATACCGGCAAAGGTGCCGGGGTGCTTAACGCCGGAGCGGGGATGGTTTGTAAAGCCTCGCACATGCATTTCATAGATGATGGTGTCCTGGAGGGGGGTGTTCAGAGGGCGGTCCTGTTCCCAGTCAAAGTTATCATCCACAA
>WGCN01000046.1 GCA_015493745.1 Calditrichales bacterium | reverse complement strand
CAGCTCGATCACCCCGGCGTCGCCGGGCTCTTTTTCCGGATTGACGGCAACGATTCTGTCACCCTCCACCACAATGACCGCCGGCGCGATAACCTTGCCGCTCTCCACGTCCAGCATACGCGCGGCGCGGATAACGGTTTGTTGGGCCATACTTACCGACAACAGAACAAACAGCGCCCCTATAAAACGCCTGAAACTAAAATTCTCCAAGGATTCCCCTCCTTTATTTATAGTGATGCGGCTAAAATGAAAGATGCCACATTACTTAAATCGGGGAATTTAAGCAAATTTGAGCGGATTTTTTTTATTCCCCTCCCATGGAGGAAGAACGGATAAGATACAAGGCGGTAATATCGTCGCTTTGGGGCGTTTCACCCGTAAAGGCATGCAGATCGTCGATCAGAGCGGCAAGGAAGTCCCCGGGACGCCCCCCGCCGTGGGCGTGTAAAAAATCCTTTAAGGGCCGGAAGTCGTCATACTCTTCTTCGTTTTCATTCATGGCCTCGGTGACGCCGTCGGTATACATCAGCAGACGGCTGCCTTCATCCAGAGTGTGCTCCATGCTTTCATAGGGAAAGGGGGCGCCCATCATACCCAGCGGAATGCCGCCGGTTTTAAGCTCCTCAACCGCTCCCTCCCCTTTTAGCAAATAGATGGGATTGTGTCCGGCGTTGACGCTTTCCAGGCGTCCGCTTTGAGGCTCCAGAACGGCAAAGAAGGCGGTAATGTACTTTTCCGGTGTGGCCGCCTCGTGTATTACGCGGTTTAGTTTCCGCACCAGCTCCGTCAGCTTAAAGGGGCTTTCCACATAGGCATGTACCGAAGCGTGCAGGGTGCTCACCAAAAGACCGGCCGCCACCCCCTTACCGGACACATCAGCCATGATAAACATGAAACGGCCGTCATTGAGCGGGATGCAATCGTAATAATCACCGCCAATATATTTGGTGGGTATGTTTACGCCCGCCTGGCGATAGCCCCCGATGTCGGGTAAATCCGCGGGGATCAGTTTTTTTTGTATGGCGCCGGCCAGGGAAATCTCCTTTTCCACCCGTTCTTTTTCCAGGGCCTGCCGGTGCAAATAATGGTTTTCCAGCGAGGCGTGCACCTGGCGGGCAAAAGCTTCCAGCAAAAGATGATCCGTGGTATCAAAACGGGCCGCCCCCTGCCTGCTCTCTTTTTCAAAAAGGGAAAACTGGTAGGTGAGGTCTTCAAAAACAAAAGAGCTTTGAATATGTCCGCCCTTTTTGCTTAGGGCTGTCGCCTTAAAAGGGGCGGGGAAATAAAACTTATGCAGCACTTCTCTTCCCCGCCGGACCCGCAGCAAGCCTTTGGCCGCGTTGGTCAGGGCCAGGGCCCGGTGCAGGGCCAGTTGCAGCAAGCTGTTTTCATCACGCAGGCGGGAGACCTCTATACCCGTATCGATCAGGCTGTTCAGTTGCAACACCCGATGGTTCAGGTCGAACAACAGTCCCTTTTCCTTCTGCCGGGCCCGGATAAACTGATGGGCGCCGCCCAATTGCTGCAAGTAAAACTGCAACACAATCTTATCATAGTCCGTATAGGGAGAACGATCCAGTTTGGCGCCCAGCACCATGGCCATGCGCGAGCCGTCGCTAAGCGGATGAACCACGCCAAGGGCAAATCCATCCCTGTTGAGCCGGGTAATCAGAGAATCTTCCAGAGGGGAGAGAAGCGCCCCGGCGTTTTGCGGCGCCGGCAGGTTATGGCTGTACAACAACTCCCAATCCCGGCTCTTTGGCCCCCGGTAAAAAAAGGCCGCTTCGGTGACCAGTAAATTCCCCCGCAGGATACGAAAGAAATA
The DNA here is from genome assembly GCA_015493745.1 of Calditrichales bacterium. GTDB lineage: Bacteria > Calditrichota > Calditrichia > Calditrichales > J004 > J004. The sequence continues at coordinate 4,644 of WGCN01000046.1, read as the reverse complement.
ACGGCTCAGCTCGGTGTTGCTTTTGGCGCGGCAAAGCAGGTCGAACCCTTCCTGAAAGGAAGCGCAGTGCAGCGTCAGTTTTTCAACGATATGTTCCATCCCTCGGCACCTAAGCCAGCGCCGCCAGGGCCTTATCCACGGAGCTCTCCTTTGCGGCGTAGTTAAAAAGCCCCATAATGGATAAGGTTTTTTCTATGGAGGGCGCCAGGTTGGCAAATATGAGCTTACCGTTGTTGTCATTCAGCTTTTCGATCACTTCAATCAAAAACGAAATACCAATGGAGTTCACCACCTTGCTCTCTTTCATATCCATCACCACCCGGGAAAAACCCTTTGCGTGATATTCTTCAAATACCGAGGCGATCTGCTGACCGCCGTCATTGTTGACATAGCCCGAGGTCGCCATAATCAACACATCGCCCCGAACCTCTGTTTTTAATGCAAATTCCGCTTCCATCGCATGCTCCTATTTTAAATTTTTTATTATCGTTATTCGGGTCCCCTTATCATCCGATTCGATGAGCAAATCATCCGACATGGTCTCCATCAGTTTCAGCCCCCAGCCCCTTTTATGGCCGGAGGAAAGTTTTTTATCGATATCCGGCTGCTCCACGGCCCCGGGGTCAAAACCCTTGCCGTAATCCCGCACAAAAATGATCAGCTTCTCCTGATTCATGGTGAATTCGATACGGACGACGGGCCTGGACTGCCCCGAATGTTCAAAGGCATTGATGACCGCCTCCGTGACCAGCACATGGGCTTCACCGATTTTTTCCTCGGGAATGCCCATATGCCGGGCCATGCGATCCAGACCCTCTATCGCCACAAGCTCGATATCCGGTATGCGCGGCAATGTCATTTTCAGTTTTATGTTTGGCTCCATTCACACCTCTTTTCTTTTTGGGTATTCTCCTTGGCAGATTCATCCCGGCCCGTGCAAAGTTTAGGGGAAGATTATTTTACCTGTTTCAGCACGCCATGCCACCGTTTCAACAGTTCCGTTATTTCACCTTAATCACCACAAAGGTCACGTCATCATCCGGGGCCTGGTCGCCGTTCCATTTTTTGCCCTCATTTTTTAAAAAGCTAATAATCTCTTCCGGGGCTTTTTCGGCCACATCTTCAAATCCGTTGCGGATGCGTTTATAGCCGTACATCTCTTCATTTTCATTCAATAATTCAGGCAGGCCGTCGCTCATCAAAAGAAGCGTGTCTCCTTTTTCCAGCGCCTGCTCATTCACATTGTACTGGGAATGGCTCATGGCGCCGATGGGCATGCCGTGTTCGCTAATCTCCTCGACTTCCCCGGAATTCTTTTGAAACAGAAAGACCGGCGGCATCCCTGCGTTAATTAATTGAAACTTGTCTTTATGAATGTTAAGCATGGCAAAGCCCATCATCATGCGTGGCAGCTTCATGCTTTTAACGCCCTTGTTGGCCGTGCTAAAAAAATCTTCAATATTCATTTTAGATGCGTTGGTGGTAAAAATGGACTTCATTGAAGAGACCATTATGCCGGCTTTCATACCATGACCGGTGGCGTCACCAATGGCAATGTTGAGCGAGCCATCTTCTTTTATAGAAAAATCATAATAATCCCCGCCGACTTCGGTAGCAGTTTGCATATACACGGCGATATCCAGATGGGGCCGTTGCGGCAATTCTTTGGGAAGCATCGCCAATTGGAGTTTTCGGGCTTCTTCAAGCTCTTTGGTTTTGCGCTCATTCTCCGCCTGGATTATTTTGTTCTGATATTCTGCATTTTCTAAATCGCGAAAACGGGTGTAGGTCTGTTCAAATACATTTGCAAATCTTTGAATTATATCAAAATCTTCATCACTAATTTCTTCTTTGGTATGGATTACAAAAAAACCCTGGCGGAAATAGAAATTATTAAAAACAGCCGCTTCCTTCATTAATTTAGATTTGTTAAGATTTTCAGGTTTATACTCATCAAGGGGAACATACTGCCTTATAAATTTTGTCCAGTTTACTCTGTCTTGACCAACCAACTTTATAGTATGGTGTGCCTTTTGTTTTTTCCATCCTTCCAACATTTTTTTAAATACACTATTCTCATTAAACGGAATATCACTGCCAAGCGGGATTACATTACCGTTATTTGTGGTTGACCATATTTTTATCTTTTTATGGCCCGCGTCAACAATTACGATATTGCATCTATACGGTTTAATAGCAAGCGATTCCATCTGTTTAAAGAGATTTGCAGCGGTTTGGGCCAGCTCATTACTCTTTTGCATGGCCATGGTTCTGGCACGTACTCTTTCAAGTGCAAGTTGAATTTCAGCTTCCCGTGCCAGGGCCTCCGCTTTTTTCAGATCGAGAAAACGGGCGTAGGTTTGCTCGAATATTTTTGCAAAGCGTTTGAAAATTTCGTGTGATTCCGGTACCGGCTCATAGGTAATAAAAATGATATAACCATATTTGAAATAAGCCACATGATCAATCTGCGATGAAGGAAAAGGAATACCGGCATCCTTCATCTTAAGTAACTGTTCGCCTACGCCGGGCAAAGTGCATAAATAGGCGTAATGCGCGGGACATTCGTTTTCTCCTATTTCATGGATAAGTAATGTTTCCCCTTTTTGTCCGGCTTCATAATAACGAAGAAATATACCCTCTCTCGGGGTTCTGTATTTGGGAAATGTGCCCTCGCCATTGCTGCCCCATTCCAATGATCCCCGGGGATCATTGTCATAAATATTAAATGCGCAAAACCAGGTGGAAACGCCTAAGGCCTGTACCTGTTTTACCAATTCAAGGGAGAGGTCTGCCAGTTCTTCACTTTTATGCATGGCTATCGAGCGGGCACGAATGCGTTCAAGGGCTGCTTCAATCTGTGCTTCCCGGGCCCGGGCGATGGTCTGTTCGATATCTGTAAATCTTCGATAGGCCAGCGCAAACACTTTGTGAAACCGTTTAAATACGGCAATATCTTCTTCATTTAATGGGGCATAAGTGGAAACACCTAAAGCACCGGGACCGATGGAATAAAAATAATAATGAACGGATTGGGCTTTTTCGAGAATGGTATCTTCATTTTGTTTTGTTTCTTTTCTGTACCGAATCCAATTCTTTAATGCTTCCCCTTCAAAACTTTTTGTAAAAAAGGTATCTTTTGATTTTGTTATTTTCCTGGCAAATTCTTCAATGACAGGATGAAGTTTTATTTCAACCTCAAGAATGTTGGTGGTTTTATATTGGGTAAAATATTCATAGTTGAGATAGGTCCCCTTTAAATCATCGATGATAACCGTTTGGATATGGCGAATATCCTTTATGCCGAATAATTGCAGTTGGTCGGAAATAATACGGCACACCTCAACCATATCTTCGGGCTGCTTCATGGCCAATGTGGAAGAGCGCACTTTTTCCAGGGCGGCTTCGATTTTTGCTTCCCGTGCCTGGGTTTCCGCCAGTGTAATATCCGTGTATCTTTTATAAGTCAGGCGAAAAACATTTCTGAACTTTTTCAAAGTTTTGATTTGAGAATCGCTTATGGCTTTGAATGTGGATATGCCGATATCCCCGATACCGATTGAGAAGACATAGTAATAAACTGCATTGGCCGTCTCTAACCTTTGGTCATACATTTGTCCGGATTTTCTACGAAACTCATTCCAGTCTTCCAGCATATCTTCGTCTATGACAACCTCAAAAAAAGCATCTTCCGCGCTTCTGATTTTTTCCAGATATTCATCGACAATAGGATGCATACCGTAAGCCACTTTGCCGATTTGACCACCGGTAAAGTCCGAAAAATCGTAATCCATAAAATAATTCTGTTCATCGTTGGGAATATGAATTACAACATTGCGCAGGCTTTCAAATCCCAGTTTTTTTAGCTCAAAGAATGAAGATTCGCAAATTTGTAACAAGTCCTCATGCCTGTTCATCCCCATTGCAACAGCGCGGACTCTTTCCAGGGCCGCTTCAATTTCCAGTTCGCGGTTTTTATTCTCCAGTTCCACCGTGCGTCGTTTTATGGCATCGCGCAGCTCAATATTTTCATTTTTGATTTTTTCAATGCCTGCCTGCTCGCCTTCATCGGCCCTGGAATCAGGCATCGATCCATGTTGATGAACAAACTTCCAGCCGTTGCCCTTATTCCTGAGGAAAGAAGATAAACGGACTTTTGAATAGAAGGTCCATTTTCCCTGCACTAAAATATAAAAATCGCAGACCTCGGTAATCAGGGCCAGCCCGTCAATTTCATCTTTTTTTATCTGCCGGTTGCGCATCTCGGAGATGCCGGCAATTTGATCCGCCGCGGGGCTATAAAAGGCCATCGCTTCTTTTTTATTGTAAAAAACTTCTCCCTCGGATGAACCGATCACCTTGAAATCATCATCCATCAGGGAGAACATCGTTTCCATATCACCTTTTAAATAGCTTTCCCAATAGACTTGGTACGCTCTCATCACATCGATCGGTTGTTTACTTACGGTTCGCATGTCCACCTTTAACCTTAATCACCACAAAGGTCACGTCATCATCCGGGGCCTGATCGCCATTCCATTTTTTGCCCTCATTTTTTAAAAAGCTAATAATTTCTTCCGGGGCTTTTTCGGCCACATCTTCAAAACCGTTGCGGATGCGTTTATAGCCGTACATCTCTTCCTT
>WGCN01000045.1 GCA_015493745.1 Calditrichales bacterium | reverse complement strand
GGTTATTAAACGAGCATTTGGGCGGACGGCAGATATGGGGCATGTCCCTGATGTTTGGCGCCATGATTCTGGCACAATGGGATCCTTTTGCCCTGATTAAAACAAGACGCTCTTGATACGTACACGGCATGTGGCGGGCTTAAACTAAAAAAGGCCCCGCATACCGGGGCCTTAAAGAAAGAGCTTGTTTTATTTATTTTGAAGACAGCGGCTTGCCGTCCTTGTCGATACTGCCGGCTACGACCGTAACCACTTTATCCGGATCAATATATTTTTTGATTACCTTATTCACCTGCTCCAGCGTGACGGCCTGAATCAGGGAAGGATATTGGTCCATATAACTTAAATCCAGTCCGCGTTGTATAAAGGAGAGGATTTGTCTGGCCATGCCGGCCGATGTGGCCAGGCCTACTTTGTAACGTCCGGCGAGACGCTTTTTAACATTGGCCAGCTCTTCGGCGGTAACGCCTTTCTCCGCCCAGCGTTTCAGCTCGCGGTTGGTGGAATTCATTCCCTTTTCAAGCAGATCGGGGGCAAAGGTGGCGGTGATGTACCAGTAGCCGCCATTGTAAATGTCCCCGGCATGGGCCGAATAAATACCATAGGTCAGGCCTTCGTCATCACGGATGATCGACATCAGTCTGCCGGCAAAACCGGTACCGAGAATGGTGTTGCCCAGGTAGAAAGGCAGATAGTCCGTATCGGTTCTTTTTAAACCGGTGGGCAGACCCATGAACATGGAGGTACTGGTTTTCCCTTCCATGGTCACGGCATGAAATCCCGCCTTAACGGCCTTGGGTTTCATATCGATCACGGGACGTTCGGTTCCGCCCTTCCAGCCATTGAAGGAATTTTCGATGGCTTTTTCCAGTCCGGCATTCTTAACATCACCGGCGGCGACAAATATCATGCCCCTGGGGCCGTAATGTCGGGTATAAAAATCCTTAACCTGATCCACGGTTATTTTTTCCGTGTCCTCGATCAGTGTTTCAATTTTCTCCCCATAATTGGGGTGTCCTTTGGGATAAAGCAGACGGGTCAGCTCGTCCCTGGCTTGCGTGCCGGTATCTTCCAGCATGCGCTTAAGGTTACCCACGCGCTGTTTTTTCAACTTTTCAAGTTCGTCGGCGTCAAACGCGGGCTGACGTAACTCTTCCGCCAGCAGGTCGATGACCTTGTTTACATCCTTGGTCAGGCAGCGTCCCGAAATGGTCAGGGTATAGGTACCCACATCAAAGCTGAGGCGCGCGCCCATATTTTCCAGAATCCCGGCCAGGGCGAACTTATCATGCTTAAGGGTGCCCTTATCCAGCATGCGTCCGGTGATATCCGCCAACATGGAATTGTCGGTGTTAAGGATATCGCCCAGGGGCAGCGAGGCGTTAAAGGTAACCACGTTTTTAACCCCGGTGGGGGCCAGGATAACATCAATGCCCTGTATGGTAGAGCGCCTGATGTTTTTAGCGATACTGCTTTTACCTTCGGGCATGGGAGCCATAGGCGGAGCGTTCAGGCTGGCTTCCGGCCCGGCCATCGGCGGACGGTAGTGGTAAATACCCTGGTCGTCCAGACGATGGGCGGCGCCGGCCCGGGCGGAGGCCCCACCCGGTTTTTTGGGAATAAAGTAACCGGTGGTGCTTTGATCCTCGTTAAAATATTTATTGGCCACCTCCTGAACATCCCGGGGGGTTACTTTTTTGATATTGTCCGCATAGCTGGTGTAGAGAGTCCAGTCACCGGTGGCGATAGCCTCGTTCAACTGAGCGGCAATGTAAAAAGAACCGTCGCGGCCAAAGGCGGTTTCCGCTTCAACCTGATTAATGGCCCGTTGCACCTCCTCGGCGCTTACACCGTTGGTTTTTATGCTGTCGATTTCCTTAAGGATGATTTCTTCCACCTCTTCATGGGTGGCCCCGGGAGCCAGAAAAGCATAAGTGGCAAACAGGCCCGGGTATTGTAACTGAGCGTAAAAGTTGAAGTTGTTTACGGTTTTGTTCTTATCCTGCAGTGCCTTGTAATAACGGCTGGACTTTCCACTGCTCAGGATCTTGTCCAGAACATTAAGCGCGTAGCTGTCCTTATGCGTTCCCTCGGGCACCTTCCAGGCCACGGCCACAACACCCAATTGACCGGGACGTTTAACCACCACGCGTCGCGGGCCTTCCTGCTTGGGCTCGGTGGTGTAAAGTTGCGGTATCGGCTTGGGGGAAGCGGGTATTTTGCCATAATATTTCTTGATCAGATTCAGGGCGTTCTCTTCATCAAAATCACCGATAACGGTAACCGTGGCATTATTGGGCCAGTAAAAGGTATCATAAAATTCCCGGAGTTGGGGAATGGTGACGTTTTCGATATCCGAGCGCCAGCCGATGGTGCTGTGATGATAGGGGAAGGCCTGAAAAGCGGTGGCCCAGATGGATTTGTTCAGGGCACTGAAGGGGCTGTTTTCGCCGCGTTCGAATTCATTGCGCACCACGGTCATCTCCGCATCCTTGTCTTCCTTGCGCAACAGCAGGTTACGCATACGGTCGGATTCGATATCGATGGCCGTTTCCAGATATTCGCTGGGTATGCTTTCAAAGTAGTTGGTGCGATCCAGCCAGGTGGTGGCATTCAGCCGGGCGCCTATGTTGCCCAGCACATTGTCTATATGGCCGCCATTGTCTTTATTGTATTTTGGAGTGCCTTTGAACATCAGGTGTTCCAAAAGGTGGGTGGAACCGGTGGTGCCGGTCACTTCATTGCGGGAGCCCACGCGGTAGGTAACCATAAAGGTAAGCACGGGAGCGGAATGGTCTTCCATCAGCAATACGGTTAATCCGTTGCTGTCCAGGGTATATTCCTGAATGCCGCCGGCCTGACGGCCCTTGCTGTATCCCTCAGGCATAGTGGCCCACACCATGGTAGTGAGGAAGGTTAATAGAAAAAGGATACGTGTCATATCCAAGCCTCCTTAAGTCATTTTGTGATTTGAAATTGGCGAGTAACATACAGTATTCGAGTAAACGCATAAAAAGTTTCAGTCCGGTTAACAGATTAATAAATACAATGATGTTAGAATTATAAGGAACAGCCCGCGGCCATGTATCCTTAACCTTCCTGCGGACGGGAATATTCCGTAATGGGTAAATTTATGTGTTGCCGGTTAAAATACAAAAAACAGGGAAAGAGAAATAGTGACATGGATTAAGTATGTCCTAAAATAAAAAGGGCCAAAGCGGACGTTTGTAAATTAATTGTAAAATATATTTGAAAAAGGGTGTTCAGCATTTTAAATTACCTGCTCGTCTTTAATATAGCCCAGGAGCTGATATATAATGTATGCCATAGTTGAAATTGCTGGTCAACAGTTTCGTGTATCTGAAAAAGACCGTGTCCGTGTTCCTCTTTTAGACGTGGAAAGCGGAAAAAAAGTCGTTTTTGATAATGTACTTCTTTTTCACGATGCCAAGGATAAGGTCACCATCGGATCACCGACGGTTCCCAAAGTAAAAGTTACAGCCACTGTTGTTGAGCATGGCCGTGAGAAAAAAGTTATAGTGTTCAAGAAAAAACGCCGTAAAGGATATCAAAAGAAGAACGGGCATCGCCAGAACTTTTCTTTGATTGAAATTACCAAAATCGGCGCCGCCGCAAGCAAGGCCAAAAAAGCCGCGCAACCCAAGGCGGAAAAACCCGAAGCAACCAAGGAGGCCTAATGGCACATAAGAAAGGTGTGGGGAGTTCACGGAACGGTCGTGACAGTAACCCCAAGATGTTAGGTGTAAAAGCCTTCGGTGGTCAATTTGTTTCCGCCGGTTCCATTATCGTGCGCCAGCGTGGTACCAAGTTTCATCCCGGTGAAAATGTCGGCCGTGGTAACGATGATACACTGTTTGCGAAAATTGACGGTGTGGTAACCTTTGAGCGCAAAGGACGCACTAAAAAACAAATCAGCGTTTACGCCGCCAATTAAGTTTTATAATGAGTTTTAAAAGCCGTATCCCCGGGATGCGGCTTTTTTTTTGTCCTGGGGCCTGGTTTAATCCGCGGAAGCTGTATTCTTTAAAAAATCCAGAATAGCCCGGGCCGCCTGGCGCGCCGCACCCGGCTCTCCCAAAAGCGTGCGCAGTTTTTTCAGTTCCTCCCGTTTCTTCCGGTTTGTTCCGGGTTCCAAAAGTCTGCTCAACTCCGCGGCTACCCGTGGCGGTGTGAAATCATCCTGAATCAACTCCGGGGCCAGTTCCTCTCCGGCAACGATGTTGACCAAACCGATATAGTCTATTTTTACCAGTCGCTTACCCAGAAAATAGGTCAGCCTGTTTACCCGGTAAACAATAACCATCGGCACGGCATAGAGCCCGCATTCCAGCGTGGCCGTTCCCGAGGCCACCAGCACGGCATCGTAACGGGGCAGGCATTCCGCCAGGGGAGCCCGGGTCAGGGATATGAAGTCATCACCGGCCTTAAGGTATTGGCGAAACATCGCCTCCCCGATATGATCAACACACACTATTTCCGCCCGGTGGATTTTTCCGTCTTTTTTCAGCAGCCGGGCGGTGGCCACCATGTCCGGCAACAGGGATTCTATCTCCTGTCTTCTACTGCCGGGCAGCAGACCGATGCGGATATTTTGCGGGTCGACGGTTTTATCTGTTTCCGGGAGCCGCTGGTAATGTTTATCGACCAGGGGGTGGCCGACATAGCGCGCCTTTATCCCATGACCGGCATAGAAGCGTTCCTCGAAGGGGAAAAGAACCAGCATCTCTTCCACGTCACGGCGGATTTTCTTAATGCGTCGCCCCCCCCAGGCCCATAGCTGCGGCGAGATATAGTAGATAACCGGTATGCCTCTCTCTTTCAAGGCGCGGGCCATGCGCAGGTTAAAACCGGGATAGTCGACCAGGATGGCGCACCGCGGCGGATCGGCATCCGCCTGTTGTAACAGGTCGTTTTTGACGCGGAAGATAAAGGGCAGATGGCGCAACACCTCGCCTATACCCATAAAAGACATCTTTTCCACGTGGTAGATGATTTCCATGCCCTGTTGTTGCAGTTCATCACCTCCGATACCCCAAAAGCGGGTTCCGGGGAGGGCCGGGGCCAGTTGGCGTAGCATTTCCGAAGCGTGGTGGTCGCCGGATACCTCGGCGGCAATAATCAAAATATTCTGAGACATGAGTTGAATCCGGGTTAAACAGGGAAATTAGCGGAAGAAAAGATTTAAGGCAAAAGAAAGCAGGCCCGGGCATGGCCTTTAGGAATAAAAGACGGCCGCAAGGTAGCCGGTAACCTTTTCCTTTTTATTGGCCATATCGCCGGAGTTGCGGTATAGAACCACTTCGGCCTTGTCAGCCCCCATTTTCTTGCTGACATTCATCACCGTAATGGCCGCGCCGCCACCGCTCATTTCCACAACTCCGCTCTGGAATTCGGCCTCCAGGCCGCGATTGTCAAAATGATTCACCAGGTTGATGGCGGTTTTATCCAGCGTGCTGGCCTGTTGATAGCTGTGGTTGCTGGAAAGGTTGGTGCTGGCGACAAACAAAACGCTTTTTCCCCGGAAAACGCTCAGCAGGGCATCGGTCAGGAGTTGAATATTTTCACTGTCCTGATTGCCCATGACGATGGGAATCAGTTTGAAGTCATATAAGATCTGTTGTAAAAAGGGCAGCTGAATTTCTATGCCATGTTCATCCGGTTCATGGCCAAGTTCGGAGGCGATAATTTTTTCATGTTGCCCGCACAGGGCTTCAATCATCTCCTTATCGGTTTTTACCGTGCCCAGGGGCGTCTGATAGCCGTTGCCGTTATAAATGGAGATTTCCTCGAAGTAGGTATGATGGCTCGGTGAGATGATCACCACATATTCAAAGTCATGATCGATGATCTGCCTGTAGGCGCGGGCGGCCACTCCGCCACACACATATTGGGCGTCATTGGGTGCGATTAACCCATATACCTCATTAACATCGTTCAATTGGGAAGAGTTCTCCAAAAAAACAGCCACTTCTCTTTCCAGTATGGCTTTTTGTTTGGAATAGAAGCTTCCGGCACATCCGGCGGGCCGGATTACTTTGGACATTTTTTCATAAAACCTTGTTTTAACGAGCATTACAACAACAGGAATATAAGTTAAGGGATGATCGTGAACAACCAAAAGGTGCAAAAATTATACACGGCATATTTCTTTTCGGCATAAATTGTAAAAGAAAATATCTGAAACAGCCCGTCTGTTGCACTTTCCGGCAATGACGGTGGATTAAATATTCAATTTCCGTGCCATTGTGGGAATGAGAAAACGGAATTTCCACGGAAACCCGCTCTGCTTAACCGTTGTGTTAATCTTTTATGGCCAATGATCACAAAATTAAAAAAGAACATTGATGTTACAGAGGCGTTGAACAATAGTTATTATTATTTTAATTTGTTGATCTTTAAGGTTGGTATATTGCTTGTTTCCCACGGGCCGGATCGCGGGAACGACTGTCGCCGCTACCCGGCCACTGTAACCGGATATCAACTGGCACATCATATGAAAAGGACAGACCTTGAACGAACAGGAAATAATCGAACGGGCCAAAAAGGGTGATCCCCATGCCCAGAGTCTCCTGGTAAATCAGTACAGTAAGCGGGTGTATAACCTGGCTCTGCGGATTCTCCGGAACAGGGAAGAAGCGGAAGATGTGCTTCAGGAAACTTTTTTGACGGTGATAAACAAGCTGGATACCTTTGACGGGCGCAGCAGTTTTTTTACCTGGGTGTACCGGATCGCCACCAACGCCTCGCTGATGCTTTTGCGTAAAAAGAAAATCCGGCGGGCCAATTTCCGGGACAATGACCTGGATCCGGAACAGATTTATCTGAGCAATGTGGTCGACTGGACACAGGACCCGACGGCGCGCATAGAAAATAAAGAGATTAAACAGCGCATAGATGAAGCTCTTAGCACATTGAAGGAGAAGTATAAGACCGTGTTTGTCCTGCGAGACATAGAGGGGCTTAGTACCCGGGAAACAGCAGAAATACTGGATATAAGCGAAGAGAATGTAAAAATTCGCTTGCTGAGGGCCCGGCAGGCCCTGCGGAATTATCTCTCCCAATATTATGAAGAAAGGGTGGGCGGGTGAAAAAGAAGATAAACACGGAAGAGCAATTACGCCTTTTGCAGGAACATTTATGTGATGATCTGGACAGCGCGGCCTGCGAAGAGCTGATAGATGTTTTACGTACCAGCAAGGAGTGCCGTATCTATTTTGACACCATCAAAAAAACCGTGGTGCTTTGCCGTGAAAACGAATGTCCCGAAGACCTGCCCGAAGATATCAATCAGCGGTTGTTTGAACGGCTGGGGCTGGAAAAATACAAAGATAACAAAGACCCTAATATAAAATAGAAGGAAAGACATGAAGAAACTTGACGCTAAGTGGATGACGGTAATCGTTGTCGTCATCGTTCTGGTAGGATTGATCATTTACACCGGGCAGGATATGTTTAACGGGGCTCCGGCTGCCGCCGCATCCGCCGCGCCGGCAAGCTCCGGAACCCAGAGCGCTTCAGACACCGGGGAACTGGTGGACGCTCCGGATTTTACCTTAAAGGATATCAACGGTAATGACGTCTCCTTGAAAGATTACAGAGGCAAGCTGGTATTTGTAAATTTTTGGGCCACTTGGTGCGGTCCCTGCCGCGCTGAAATTCCGGCTTTTGTGGATCTGATTGACACCTATGGCAAGGATGGGTTCGCCATCCTCGGTATTTCCGTGGACAGTCCCAAGGATATTAAAAAAATCCCCGCTTTTATGGAGCAGATGAAGATGAATTACCCCGTCCTGCTGGCCACGGAAAAGGTGCGCATGGAATACGGGGGGATCAGCAGCATTCCCACAACCTTTGTCATTAACCGTGAAGGCAAAGTGCTGGGACGCATTGTGGGCGCCCGTCCTCATGAAATGTTTGAGGGTATTATAAAGAAATACCTGTAAGGTTTAAATGCCCATAAATATACCTTTTAAATCCTACCGTTTGGATAATGGCTTGCAGGTGCTTTTGCATCATGACGCCACCACCCCCATAACGGCTGTCAACCTTTGGTACAATGTCGGTTCATGGAACGAAAAGCCGGGTAAAACCGGCTTTGCGCATCTGTTTGAACATATGATGTTCCAGGGCAGCGGCCATGTGGGCAGCGATATGCATTTTCGCCTGATACAAAGCGTGGGCGGCACGGTTAACGGTTCCACCGCTTTTAACCGCACCAACTACTATGAAACCCTGCCCAGCCATCATCTGGAAAGGGCCCTGTGGCTGGAGGCGGATCGCATGGGCTTTTTGTTTGAGGCCATGACGCAGGAAAAGCTGGACAATCAGCGCGATGTGGTAAAAAACGAACGCCGCCAAAGGGTGGATAACCAACCCTATGGCCTGTGGCTGGACAAAACGCTGGAAATGGCCTTTCCGCCCGATTATCCCTACCACTGGCCGGTTATCGGTTACATGGAAGACCTGGATGCCGCCGGGCTGGAGGACATACAGCACTTCTTTGAAACTTATTATCATCCGGGAAACGCCTCGCTCTGCATCGCCGGTGATTTTGACGAAGCCCAGGTACGGAACTGGGTGGATAGCTATTTTGGAACCATTCCCCGCGGAGTGCAGCCGCCCGGGGTGCGGGCCCGCTTTGAAGGTTATTTTGGCGGAGAAAAACGGGAGCTACTGGAAGATAATGTTCAGTTGCCGCGCATTTATTTGAGCTATCATGTTCCGGGTATGGATAGCCGCGAGTTTATCGTGGGCCAGATTTTAAGTGCCATTCTTTCCGGTGGTAAAAGCGCCCGCCTGTATAATGAACTAAGCTATAAGCGCCAGTTGGCCCAGGAGGCGGCCTGCTTTTTATTCCCCATGCTGCAAACCTCCCTGCTGATGTTTATGGTGACGCCGCAAAACGGGGTAGCGGTGGATAAAATGGAAGCGGCCCTGCAAAAGGAAATCGACCGTGTAACCGCCTCCGATATCAATGACGGGGAGCTTGAGCGCATCAAGAACCAAATAGTGGCCTATAAGGTGCGTGAGCTGCAATCGGTTTCCCACATTGCCGACGGACTAAATCAGGCGGCCGTATTGTACAACGATCCCGGTTATATCAATAAGGAGCTGGAACTGTATCAGGCCGTAACACGGCAGGATGTGGTAACTTTTGCTCAGAAATGGTTGCAAAACAGCAACCGGGTGGTATTGACCTTTATCCCTAAAAACGAATAGAGCCCATGTCCAGAGAGCTGTCACAAATTCCCGCGCCCCAGGCGCCGCGTCCCTTTAATTTTCCCCGTTTTGAACGATTCCATCTGCGGAACGGTCTGGAGGTTTGGTATGTGCGGCATGAAAAACTGCCCCTGCTCAGCCTGCAGTTGGTGATCATGAGCGGCGCCCTGCACGACCCCGCCGGTCTGGAAGGCACGGCCACCTTTTTAGCGGACATGCTGGAAGAGGGTACGGAAGAGCATGACGCGGAAACCTTTACCCTGCTTCTTGAAAATAAAGGGATTCAGTTTGGTGCTTCGGCCGATTTTAACGGCTCTTATCTGTCCATGAACACTCTTTCCGACCACGCGCCGGAAGCTTTACGGCTTTTGGCCGCCGCCCTGATCACTCCCCGCTTTGCGGAGGAGGATATGGAGCGTTTGCGAAAAATACGCGTGGGACATCGCCGGCGCATGGCCGATATGCCGGATAAGGTAGCCGCCCAGGTGCTGGCGCGGGAGATTTACCCCGGTCACCGCTACCGCCTGCCGGCCATGGGCCGGCTGGAGCAGAACAGCCGTTTAACATTGGATGATTTGCGGGCTTTCTACAAAAAGCATTATACCCCGGGTAACGCCACCCTGGTGGTGGTTGGAGACCTGCCCCGGGAGGAGATCACGGTATTGCTGGAAGAGACCCTGGGCCCGTGGCGGGAGTCCGGCCGGCGCTTTGAGCTGCCGCCCGTCAGTCGGACACCGGAAAACTTTCAACTGCATCTCGTACACCGTCCCGGCGCGCAGCAGGCGGAGATTCGTCTGGGGCATGGCGGGATCGACCGGCATGAGGCGGACTATTTCAGCGCCCTGCTGGCCAATGAAATCCTGGGCGGTTATTTTCTGTCGCGGCTGAATATGAATCTGCGCGAGGAAAAGGGCCTTACCTATGGTGTCGATTCGCGCTTCGCGCTACGGCGTGTACCGGGGCCGTTCTACATCTCGGCGGCGGTGGACAGCGATAAGGTGACCCTGGCCCTGGAGGAGATACTTAAGGAAGTGGAGCGTATGACCCGTGAAAAGGTGAGCACGGAAGAGCTGGAAAATGCCCGCGGCTATCTGAGCGGAGTGTTTCCCATCGCCTTTGAAACGGGCGCGCAAATTGCCGCCGGACTCTCCAATATCGCCCTGTTTGATCTGGAAGATGATTACTACCGCAATTTCCGTAAGCAACTGGAACGCGTAACGGAGGAGGATGTGTTTAACACCGCCCGTCGCCGCTTTAAACCGCAACAGATGCAGGTGGTGGTTGTGGCCGACAAAGAACAGGTGGCCGCAAGTCTGGAAAAGAAATATCCCCTAAAGATACACGAAATTGACGTGGCCTGATCTCCTCGGATATTGAAAGAACTTTTGCTCCGTGCCGTTTTAGCGGTTTTTTCTATTCCTCCGCATTTAAAGAGTTTAACAGCCGGGAGTTTTATATTCGCCGGAGATCACCGATCGGGAAGTAAGTGGGCTTACGGCCTGAACGGGGCTATGATAAGCGGATTCCGGCTACATTCACTGCTGAATAGGACAAGTCTGCAATGTTATGCTAACCCACAGTTTTATTCGTGGGGAAACTGACTTAAAAGCAGAGCCCTGTGAGAAGGTTCCTTGTTCTGTGGGAAAACAGAAGGGGCGTTATAAATAACTGCCGGTCAACCTGCCTTATGCAAAGCATGCCCAATAGTCACACAATCCACCTGAAGCTGAAAAACATATGTCGCTATTGAGTCCCGGGCCGACTCAGCCGTATGGTGTTAAGTTTTTATTATTGATTTCCGTATGTATAAAAAAACTAACCTATATTGACACATATATCATATATTTGGTACTATGTCGTTTTGTGTGGGTAGTTTAAAAATATTCACTAAATTAGCATCATGAATTCAGCACAGTTATTTACACAGGCACTGGGGCTTCTTCCTCCCTGGTATG
>WGCN01000044.1 GCA_015493745.1 Calditrichales bacterium | reverse complement strand
TCCCGAAACCCTAAGCTTCAGGCCCAAAGGCTTTGACCGCCTGGCCGGCAGCGACCACATCCGCGGTGTTTTGGAAAAGGGCGGTGATTGGAAAGAGCTGCTCCCCCTGATCCGCCATGGTCTGGAAAAATTCCGGCGGCAACGGCAAAAATACCTTCTTTATTAAAGGATGGAGAGGTTTAGCTAAGTCAAAATTACCGGCAATATTAACCGGAGAAACATTCGCTCAGCAAAAAGTTATCTAAAATTAGAATATGAAAAGATATTTAACTATAGACGATATAATTGATGTTTTTCATAAGTTTAAACAAAGAGGATTGAAATTTCTTATATCTAAATTGAATTTTTATGGAATAAAAAGGACAGAGAAAGCTTTCAGCCAATTAGATTATAAAAGTGCGGACTGGTATATAATTCCTAAAGTTAAAGAACGATGGAACCTGTTAATTTCAGGAAATAAAAATTTAGATTATAAAGATTATCTAGTTAAAACATATCTTCAAAACCGAAATGGGTTGAGGTTAATATCTTTAGGAAGTGGGGCATGTCATCAGGAGATAGAATTAGCTAAATATTCGAACTTTGAAGAAATTATATGTATTGACATTGCAAAAAACAGATTGTTGGAAGCCGAAGCTTTATCCAATAAGCTAAACTTAAAAAACATTAAATTTATTTGTGCTGATTTTAATAAATTTTGCATTCCCAAAGAGTCTTTCGATATTGTTTTCTTTCATGCATCGCTTCATCACATAGATAATATAGAGAGCTTTACAAAGAGTATAATTAAAAACAGTTTAAAGACAGGTGGTCTGCTGGTTATTAATGAATACGTGGGAGCAAGCAGACTACAATTTCCCAAACAGCAAATTGAAAAAATTAATAATGCTTTAAAGACCATACCAAAAAAATATAGAACCAGATACAAATCAAATTTATTAAAAAAGAAATATTATGGATCGGGAATCATAAGGATGATTTTGGCTGACCCTTCGGAGTGTATAGATTCTGCAAGTATATTACCAGCTCTTCACTCAAATTTTCATACAATTATTGAAAAACCATATGGCGGTAATTTACTTATGAGTGTTTTAAAAGACATATCCCATCATTTTATAAATTTAGACTCGGAGAAAAATCAAGTTTTAGAAAAACTTTTTTCATTAGA
Source organism: Calditrichales bacterium (assembly GCA_015493745.1). Lineage (GTDB taxonomy): Bacteria > Calditrichota > Calditrichia > Calditrichales > J004 > J004. The sequence goes on along the minus strand of WGCN01000044.1, from coordinate 7,703 downwards.
AGATGAATATCTTGCTAAAAATTCTTCGGATTTCATTTTTGGTATATATCAAAAACTACCGTCATCAAAAAACATAAAGCCTTTGACAGATAATGAAAAAAAGGAAGATGATGGCAATGAATAAACATAGTGCAAAATCGATCCCGAGATATCGGAATGGAGCCTTGAGGCACCAAACGTACCGTATTTAGACCGATGAGCGACAGTGCCTCCTTGTGTGCTCCTGCATAACCATCACATTATCATCGCCCGTGCTGAAAAGCCGTGCTTTTTATTTTTATTTGCATAAATAATGGTGCGGGTTTATTTTTGGTGTACTATTGTATATTTAAACAGGGGTACACCCAATGAGCCGTAACCTCACCGACCGTCAAAGAGAAATATTAACCCTTATCGCCGACCTTACCCGAGATAAAGGTTATTCCCCCACCTATCAGGAGCTGGCCGACCGGCTGAACATCAAATCCAAATATGCCATTTTAAAGCATGTGGACAGCCTGGTTAAGAAGGGCTATATCGAAAAAGACTCTTCCGCCCGCACCATCCGCATAGTCCACCCGGATTTTGCCATAAGCAACGCCACGGATTACACCATTCCGCTCGTGGGCCGCGTGGCCGCCGGTTTTCCGGTTCTGGCGGAGGAAAATGTGGAGCGCTACGTATCCATTCCCCGTGAGATGATAAAAAGCGAAGGACGCTATTTTGCCCTGAAGGTTCGCGGCGACAGCATGATCAACGCCGGAATTTTTGAAAATGACCTGGTGGTGGTACAATCGGCCAACAAGGCGTATAATAAGGATATCATCGTGGCCCTGGTGGATGACGAGGTTACCGTCAAGCGTTTGATCAACGACAACGGATCCGCCTATTTAAAAGCCGAAAACGATGCCTATCCCGATATACACCCCCGGGGTGACTGGTCCATTCAGGGAAAAGTGGTTGGCCTGATAAGGGAAATGATGCATTAAAATGACGACTTTTGGCGGAAGCTGGACAGAGCAAAAGGCACAAATTGTAGAGAAATATGCTCAGGCCTATCTGCAAATCATGAAAGAGCGACCGTGGAAAACCTTATATTTTGACGGTTTTGCCGGAGCCGGTTCTATTGAGATTTCCAATAGCAAGGAAATTGAAGGAGTTGCAAAACGTATACTAAAGATCAACAACCCAACTTCTTTCGATTTATATTATTTTGTTGAGCTTAGTGCCTCTAAGGCCGCATCTTTAAAAAAGATGGTGAAGAAAGACTTTCCCGAAAAAGAAAAATTTGTTTTTATTGTTCAGCAAGACTGTAATCAGAAGCTAGCAGACCTCTCCGTCTTTTTAAATAAAAATAAGAATGAATTCCGGGTTTTAGCTTTTATTGATCCTTATGGAATGGAGTTACGGTGGGAGTCTGTGGAAAAACTCAAAGGATATGGCCTTGATTTATGGCTTTTGTTACCTACGGGCCTCGGAACAAGACTGTTAACCCGCTCCGGGCGCATACCTCAAAAATGGATGATAAAATTGGAGTCTTTTTTGGGAATATCATCCGAAACAATTCAAGACACCTTTTACCAAAAGTCTATGCAAACTGAACTTTTTGAAGAAGAGCAAAGTCTTATTAAGGAAAAACAGTCTATTCAAAAGCTACATACCCTTTTTAAAAACAGGCTGTTGTCTGTTTTTAATTATGTTTCAAAGCCATACGTAATCAGGAATAAAAACAATTCTATTATGTATCACTTTTTACTTGCGTCAAACAACCGAACCGCAATAAAAATAGCCAACGATATTATAAAAAAATATGAGTTATGAAATGGCCAAAAGTAAAATTGAATGGACCGAACATACCTGGAACCCAACAACAGGATGCACAAAAGTTTCAGCGGGTTGTAAGTTTTGTTATGCGGAGATTATGTCTAAAAGACTTAAAGCCATGGGAGTATCAAAATATCAAAACGGGAAAAACGGTTTTAAACCGACCATTCATCCACAGACATTAAAAGAACCATATACATGGAAAACTCCCCGGCTTGTTTTTGTAAACTCTATGAGCGACCTGTTTCATGAAGATATCCCCTTTAGCTTTATTAAAGATGTTTTCAGGGTAATGAATGAAAATCCTCAGCATACATTTCAAGTACTTACCAAACGACCGGATATTTTATATGCCTATAATTTTAACCTAAAGTGGACCCCCAATATCTGGATGGGAGTAAGTGTTGAAACCAATGATCATATTGATCGTATTGACACCCTTTGCAACACTTCTGCTTTTACAAAGTTTGTTTCTTGCGAACCCCTTTTAGGACCTCTGTCCTCTCTAAATGTTAACGGCCTTGACTGGGTTATTGTTGGTGGTGAATCCGGCCGAAGCCCCCGACCCATCAAAGCCGAATGGGTTAGACATATTCGGGATTTATGTGCTGAAAGTTTGGTTCCTTTTTTCTTCAAACAATGGGGCGGTACCAACAAAAAGAAAAGCGGCCGTATTTTAGACGGTAAAATATATGATTCTTTTCCGGACAATCTATTTTCTTCCACGGTAGGTAAAACATGAAGTTAAAGGAACCTAAAAAGACACCGGGGAAACATCAGTTTTACAATATCCCTCTGCTGGGAGAAGTAAAACTGCAAAAGGATGATTTCACTTATCGCGAATATGATATCGGTGAGGTGATCGCCAATTTCAGCGAAAACAAGGCCCGGGATATAACCGTCCGTGCCGCGGACAACGGCCTGAAGGAGCAGGGTATTTTCGAGGGTGACTATTTAACCGTGCGGCAACGGGAAAAGCTGAAAGACGGTGATATTGTAGTCGTACAACTGGGTTATAAAATCTATGTACGTAAGGCCTATTTCCAAAAAAACCATATCCGCCTGGAAACCAGCCGTGTTAACAGCTCGCCCCTGATTGTGGAAAAACAAACCCCGGATTTTACCGTTTTAGGAAAAGTCGTCACCGTAATCCGCGAGTTGTAAAACTACGCCTCTCGTGTAAGTTTTAGTAAATAATAGCGTTTTTGACGGCAAAAGCACTCCGGGTCTATGGTTTTTATATTGGAGTCTATTTTTTTATCCCATTTCTCAAACAGCTCGCGTATAAAGTAGTATTTTCCCGGATGCTTATGATCCAGTTTCAGCTTTATAAACTCATACAGGGGTAAACCTATATTAGTGCAAAAATGATGGGCAAAGGCCAGCGTCGGCCGGATATTGGCGGTTATATCCTGTTTGTACCGGATAACAAAACCCCGCTTCTCCGTTTCCGCCATAAACTCCTGCCAGATATGTCCCGATTGTTCATGGGCCTCGTCCAGGCGGAAATAGTCCACTATAATAAGCTCTCCCCTTTTACTCAGAATTTTATCCGTATAACACATGGCCGTGGGCAGATCAATATATTGCAGGGATTCCGAAAAAATAACCGTGCCGTATTTATCTTTATGCTCCTCCGGCGATATATCCTGAAACCGGGCATGTATCAGCGGTATCTCTTTATATTTTTCCCGGATATAATCTATCTGGTTTCTATCCGGCGTAAGTCCGGTAACCCGGTAGCCCTTTTTGGCGATCATGCTCAATAACCCGCCCATGCCGCATCCTACATCCAACACCTCGGTTTCCGGTGGAGCAGTCATTTGAGCTATGATCAGTTCGGCATAACGGCGCTGAGCTTTTTTTATATCCGCCAGGCTGATTTCATCGGCCGCAATGTCCGGATCGTCAAAATAACCGTAGTGTAAAAAATCGGTTTGCAAAATCCTGTCATATAACAGCAACTGCGGATCGGCCTGGGAACGGGAACGGTTTTTTTTAGCGGAAGAACGGGCGGCTTTTATCCAATGTCCCGGCCAAAGAAGCTTTTTGAGCCAAATATCCATATGAAACCTTAGTCTGTAATTTATTATGTATGTCGCGGATATAAATTAAAACTCTGCCCATACATTTGCAAAATTCCGCATGATGTTGTGCGGATTCTCGGTTTTTGTAAAAAAATATTTTGTATATTTGTCCGAACTGCACCGCGTAAAATATAATGGTTTGGTTTGTTCCGCGCGGTAATAAAAAAGACAACAACTTCATATCACAATTCCTAAGGAGATTTTTCATGGCCAAGTACAAAATAGCCTGGTTACCGGGCGATGGTGTTGGTAACGATGTTATGGAGGCCGCGCGCCTTGTTTTAGACGCATTAAAGTTTGACGCTGAATATATCCACGGTGATATCGGCTGGGAATTCTGGATACATGAGGGCGAGCCCCTTCCCGAGCGCACCACCGAGATGATGAAAGATACCGACGCCGCCCTGTTTGGCGCCATCACTTCCAAACCCAAGGAAGAGGCGGCCGAAGAGCTGGACCCACACTTAAAGGATAAGGGCCTGGTCTATTTCTCTCCCATCGTCCGTTTACGTCAACATTTTAACCTGCACACCAACCTGCGCCCCTGCAAGGCCTATCCCGGCAATCCGCTGAACCTTAAGGAGGGTATCGACCTGGTGGTCTTCCGTGAAAACACCGAAGGCATGTATGGCGGGGTCGAGTTTCATCCCATACCTCAGGAAGTATACGACGTTCTGGCCAAAAACCATCCTAAAATGAAAAAATTTGAAGCCTATGGCCTGGAAAACCTGGCTATCTCCACGCGCATCATGAGCCGTCAAAAGTGCCGCAACATCGTTACCCAGGCCTTTGAATATGCCAGGACGCACGGTTATAAAAGCGTGACCGTGGTGGATAAGCCCAATGTGCTGCGCGAAACCGGCGGCCTGATGATTCGTACCGCCCGTGAAGTGGCCAAAAACTATCCCGGCATTGAGCTTTGGGAAACCAACATCGACGCCCAGGCCATGTGGCTGGTTAAGAACCCCATGGATTACGGTGTGATGGTGGCCGAAAATATGTTCGGCGATATCCTTTCCGATCTGGCCGCGCAACTGGTCGGTGGACTCGGTTTTGCCTCCAGCGGCAACATCGGTGATAACTATGCCGTTTTTGAACCCACACACGGCAGTGCCCCGAAATATGCCGGCAAGTATAAGGTGAACCCCATGGCCATGCTGCTCACTTCCAAGCTGATGCTGGACTGGCTGGGTGAAAAGGAGATGGCCGTAAAGCTTGAGAACGCTATCGCCGCGGTTATCAAAGAAGGTAAGGTCAAGACCTATGACATGGGTGGTAACAACACGACCCTGGAAGTGGCCGAAGCCGTAGCCCGGAGTTTATAATGTATCGCTCCTTTTGCACGGCCGTCACCTGTATGGACGGCCGTATTCAGCTACCCGGTATCCGTTATCTGCAACAACACTTTGGTGTGGAGTATGTGGACACCATAACCGAGGCCGGACCGATTAATATCCTGGCCAACCAAACCGAACCGAAATTGGTACAGTCTATTCTAAACCGCATCAATACCTCGGTAAATGTGCATAATTCCCATGGTCTGGGTGTTTTCGGCCATCACGATTGTGCCGGTAACCCCGTGCCCCGGGAGGAGCAGATTAATCAGATTAAGGCAACCATACATTTCCTGAAACAGCGCTATCCCGATTTGCCGCTCATCGGCCTGTGGATAGACGAGCACTGGAAAGTTAACCCGGTGGAAACAGAAGATTATGCCTAATATTCAGATTCATGAAGTGGGACCGCGCGATGGTCTGCAAATGGAAGAAGTCACCGTCCCGACGGAGGTTAAAATCCGGTGGATCGATATGCTTATCGCTTCCGGTGTGGATATCATTCAAATCGGCTCCTTTGTCCATCCGAAATATGTGCCGCAAATGGCCGACACCGATACCCTGTTTCGGCACTATAACCGTCCGGAAAACAAACCCGACGGTGTGGTGTTATCGGGCCTGGTGTTGAATGAACGGGGCTTTGAACGCGGCATGGCCTGCGGCGTGGATATGTTTTGCATGGGCGTTTCCGCCAGCGAAACCCATAGCATGAAAAACACACGCATGACCACCGATGAGGCTCTGGAACGCATCCTCAACATTGCCCGTCAAACACGGGAGGCCGGTAAGCAGGTACAGCTTTCCGTGCAGTCCGCTTTTGGCTGCGGCTATGAGGGGACGATCGGCAAGGAGCGCGTGCTGCGCATTGTCCGCGCCTATCTCGATGCCGGCTTTAGCAACATCAGTCTGGCCGATACAGCCGGACACGCCAATCCGGATCAGGTACGCGATCTTTTTGAAAGCGTACGGGAACTTTCCGCGGATGCCGAGCTTACATCCCATTTCCATAATACCTACGGTATGGCCATCGCCAACTGTTACGCGGCCATGCAAAGCGGCGTAACCACCCTGGAATCTTCCCTGGCCGGACTGGGCGGCTGTCCCTTCACCTCGGTGGCCGGTGGCAATGTCTGTACCGAAGACCTGGTGCACATGCTGCAACGCATGGGGCAGCGGCAGGATATCCGGCTGGATGCCCTGATCGGTTCCGCCCGGGAATGCGCCCGCTTTTTTGAGCGCGATCTGCCGGGTATGGTCTATAAAACCGGGCCCATCGGGGAGCAATCGGCTTAAACCTTCTTCATTCGCTTATTAAGTAAAGGGACATTATCATCATGAAAATGCTTGAAAATATCCGTGTGCTGGATTTGACCAACGTACTCTCCGGTCCCTTTTCCACCCTGCACCTGGCCCTGCTGGGCGCGGAGGTGATAAAGGTGGAAAACCCCAAAGGGGGCGATCTGGCCCGTAAGCTGGGCAACGTACCGGAATACAATCAACAGTTGATGGGCACCAGTTTTCTGGCCCAGAACGCCAACAAGAAATCCATTACCCTCAACCTGAAAAACGACAAGGCCAAAGAGATATTCAAAAAACTGGTGGAAACCGCGGATGTGGTGGTGGAAAACTTCCGCCCCGGTGTGATGAAACGTCTCGGCCTGGGCTATGATACCCTGAAGGCCATCAATCCCAAACTGATCTATTGCGCCATTTCCGGTTTCGGGCAGGAGGGGCCCGACGCCCTTAAGCCCGCTTACGATCAGATCATACAGGGACTGAGCGGCGTCATGGCCATCAACGGTGATGAACGGCTGAACCCGTTGCGCGCCGGCTTTCCCGTCTGTGATACGGTGGGCGGGCTTAACGCGGCCTTTGCCATCATGGCCGCCCTGTACTATCGCGAACGCAGCGGCGAAGGGCAGTTTATCGATGTGGCCTTGCTGGATTCCATCATGCCCCTGGCCGGGTGGGTGGCCGCCAACTGGCTGATCGGCGGCAAACCACCGGTGTTGATGGGCAACGACAATTTTACCGCCGCCCCCTCCGGCACCTTTAAAACCAGGGACGGTTATATCAACATCGCCGCCAACAAGCAGGAGCAGTGGCACAGCGTCTGCGATGTGCTGGGCGTGCCGGAGCTAAAAACCGATCCCCGCTTTGAAGAGCGCGATACACGCAAAAAAAACCGCAAACAGCTCACCCCGCTTCTGGAGGAAAAGCTGACCCAACATACCACCGCCCATTGGGTGGAGGTGCTGAACAAGCACGGCGTTCCTTCGGGCGCCATCCTGACCATGCAGGAGGCTTTGGAAGCGCCGCAAGTTAAGTATCGCAAAACCCTGGATACGGTTCATGAGGAAAAGATTGGCGATCTGAAACTTTTTAATCTGACGGCCAAGTTTGAAAAGACGCCGGGGCAACTGGAAGCACCCCCGCCGCGCCTTTCGGCCCATACGGCCGAGGTGCTTGGGGAACTGGG
>WGCN01000043.1 GCA_015493745.1 Calditrichales bacterium | reverse complement strand
GTAGAAACCGGATGAGTCCCCGTCAAAAGTGTGCATATTCAGCGTGCTGTTATATGCCCCCTGCACGGTGTCGTTCAGGGCCGCGCCGGATTGCCCGACGAGGATGGCGTTATACCCGGTCGACGGCAGCTTCCAGGTGTAACGGGTTTGAGCAAATGACAAATGACAAATGACAAATGACAAAAGCAATAAAATAAAACGTCCTCTACGCATCACACACTCCTTATTCGTTTATGGCTATGGCGGCGTTGGCCGTCATCACCGCTTCCCGTCGCTCCCCGTGCGGGAGCGTGGATTGAAACACAATATTTTGTAATGTTTTCATTTTTTACCCATCGTCGCTCCCCGTGCGGGAGCGTGGATTGAAACTGTAATGATCTATCAATACTTCAAGCTCAAACCGCGTCGCTCCCCGTGCGGGAGCGTGGATTGAAACCATCATCTACCGTTAACCGTTTGCCTGATCACCGTCGCTCCCCGTGCGGGAGCGTGGATTGAAACGCGGCGTGGCGGCCTTGCGCGCGGCGCTCGCCGTGTCGCTCCCCGTGCGGGAGCGTGGATTGAAACGCCATTGTGCAGGCGGCCTACAGCACGCAACTGTCGCTCCCCGTGCGGGAGCGTGGATTGAAACGTTTTCGTAGGTCGTCTAATGATATGCCGGAAAAGGAACCGGGATTTTATCAGCTTTGAGAACAAGCGGGAACATTATATGTATGCCCTGAAGCGGATGGAAAGCGTGGCGATACAGGAAAGCCTTTTTGACCGCAGACAGGGGTAGTTTAAACCCGGAAGGGTAACAAGAGGCCCCTTTTATTTAGTTACACCATTCTTGCGGCCTGGAAATGGTATCTCCGTCATTCAGTATTATTACATTAGAAAATTGATGATCCTGATATTTCTTTTTGGAAATTTTAAAAGTTCTATCCGAAACTTGAGATAATTCTCTGTTAGTTCTACCATATGGGAATAACGTAATGAACTCTTTTTCAGGAAAATGATCTCTGGCGGTTTGTAGGGCAGGAATCATGTCCGTGTCACCGGATACCAAAACAATTGTGTCTGCTTCATTTGTAAAACATAATTCAAGAATTTTAACGCCTATGGCAACATCCGTTCTTTTTTCTTCATGAAACCTGTTAATATGATGACATGTCTGACACCTTTTTCTTGTTTCCTTGAAGCGATTTAAAACTATATTTATATCTGAATTTGCCAAAGCCCGCACAAAGTTTTTATGTCTGGATACTGTTTGTGACGATGTATGAAATGCATAGGCTGAAAAATAATAAATAGAACGAAGGCGGGCATCTTTCGATATATTACTCAGATAAGATTCACAAAGGCTTCTAACATCCAGCCATTTTACATTTATTCTGGTTTCGTTGCCAACATCACGCACGCTATGGTACAGATTAAAACCATCAATAATAAAGGTCATTCATAACAAAAAAAACCTACAGATCGTAACCTGTAGGGGGCCCGAGTTCTTGTCCCGGGTGGGGATTAAATTACTTTTTAAAATCGGCAATATTTTGCAAGTTCTTAATGCATAATAAATACATATGAACAAATATATCATGTGAACACTGCAAAAACAATAATTAGCACAAATAGTAATATACGCAATAAAATTATAGTTTTAATTTATACATGATTCAGGTGTCGTGCATCCTTAAATACAGGGAGTTAGCGCGGCTCTGAAATTGCCGGATGTTTTGAGGAAAGACCATCCAGGTCTCGGAGACCTGGATGGTTGTTGGGACGCATTGACTTACAAAGTCGCACGGCCGTGCGACTTTATGAACCTTACAGTATTTGCACCGCCTGACGCCGCTCGGTTCCGGTAAGGCTGGTGCCAATTCTTCAAACGGGAGACTGGCAGATAGCCTAACTCTCACATTCAGCTATAAAATGAGTAACCGCTTTCCGCCGTATCCCCCGCTTTGCGGCAAAGGCGGAAAAACCGCCGCCGCTATTTTACCAAAAGTATCTTCTCCGAAAAAACATTCTCCCCGGCGCGAATGCGATATATAAACAGACCCGAACTTACCTGCCGGCCCTGATCATTGCGGCCCCGCCATTGGCGCGCATGCCAACCCGCGTCCAGCTCACCGTCAAACAGGGTTTTTATCTTACGCCCGGCCACGGTATATATCTCTATGGTGACCGGCATGGCTTCCGGCAGGCCAAAGCGGATGGTCACGAAGGGATTGAAGGGATTGGGATAGGCTTTCTCCAGCACAAAGGTCGCCGGAATTTCCCCACCCGGACGAAAGTCTCCGCTTTGCACCTCAATGCTTTTCGAATAGTTCAGGCGGCCGGCATAGTCTACATCCGCAAGACGGTAGCGGTAGCTTGTATTGGGCGCGATATCACCGTCGCGAAAACGATAGCGTGTGGCCACGGACACCGAACCCCGGCCCCTTAACTCCCGCTGATCCTTATAATGGGCAATTTGCCGCCACTCCTGATCCGGGTCATCCTTGCGATAAAGAATAAAGCCCTGATTTTCCGTTTCGCTCTCCGTCTTCCACTCCAGCACAATCGCCTGCCGCTCAAAGGCGGCCGTGAACGCCGCCAGCGCCACGGGCAGGGAGTTATCCGCCGCCCCGCCGATGCCAAACTGGGAAAAACCGTCGCTTATGTTGCTCCACTCCACCACTGTACCGCTGCCCGCGTAGTTGTTGCTGCCCACGGCCGACCAGGGGCTGCTGCTATCGGCTCTTTTTAACAGCACCAGCGTGGAATAGTCGGAAATGCCCCCCATACCCGCCAGATCCAGGGAGAGGCTGTAGATGCCATCCGCCGTCCCGGACAGAGCGTTCACCGTCCAGTATCTTTCCGGGGAAACATTTACCACCCCCGAGGGCAGGCTGCCCACCGTCCCCGGATCGCCGGCCGTTTTGATCGTTTCCAGGGTAAGCTGGCCGCTGTTGGCCGTGGTAAAGTTTATGGATGCGTCCGTGTTGGCAAAAGTGTAGGATTCCGTGGAACCGGCTATATAGGTATGGAAGGCCTCGCCGCGAATCACCACATCATCGATGGCGATATCGCCCAGCCAGTCGCTGCCGGTAATGCCCCGAAAACGTATCTGCTGGGTCGTGCCCGTGCTGTAGGCGGAAAGATCGATGGTGGCCACCTTCCAGTCGTTGCCATCCACGCTTTGCTGCCCGGAAAGCAGCAGCACATCCTTGTTCCAGACGCCGTTATCATACACATCCACATGCAGATCGCCCATATTGGCGCCGTACATATTGTACCAAAACTCCATGTGGACGTTATTCAGCGCGCTAAAATCAAACAAGGGCGAAAGCAGGGTAAAAAGCTTGCTGGGATAGTTGGGACTGCTGGCCTCGGTATACAGATAATTTCCCGAACCGGAGGTATGATCGGCATTGGGCCCGGTATTGCTGGAAGGCGTCGTGCCGGAATTCACGCTCCAGTCGGCGTCGTCATCGGTGGCGTTGCTCCAGTCGTTGCCGCTGCCGATGGTTGTAAAGCCGTCAAAATTTTCGCTGAAGGGAAAAGAAGTAACCTTGGTGGCCGTTTCGGTGGTAAACGACCAGATGGTGTTGCACCCGCCGGCGGTACCCTGATTGTTACGCGGCACCACCTGAATATAGTAGGTGGTGTTGGATTGCAGGGAGGGGCCATAGCTGTTCGTCGGCACATTGGTGCCGTTTTCGATATTGGTCGGCGTGGTTACGCCGCCGCCATCGGTGCCAAAATAGAGATCATAGCTGGTGGCGTCATAAACCTTTTCCCATTCGATGGTGGTGGTCAGCGGCACATCGACGGCGCCGTCGGCGGGACTGACCAGGTCCGCGGAACAACTGGCCGGCACGGCGTTGTATTCATCAATACCGCTGATAATAACGGAAAAAGCCTGCGATCCGCCGCTCAGCGTGCCGGCATGGTTCACCGTCAGCGTATAGCTGCCCGCCGCCGGATCGGCAATATAAACCTGCTCCACGTTGTCCACGCTGTTTTTACCGCTATTGGTGGCTGCGGCGTTGGGATTGGCCACATCCAGCTTCCAGGGATAGTAACTTGTGCCGTTGTTGCTCAGGGTTACATCCAAATCATTAACCAGCATTGCATCCGTGGGGTCCAGGGCGTCGGCCACGGGAGTTCCCGGCAGGTCCGTCCACACCACGGTTACCTTAAGCGGACTGTTGCCCGAGGCGGTCAGCGTTCGGCTGTAACTTCCGCCATTGCTAAGGGTCAGTTCATCGATAACATTTTGCTTGCCGTCATCGCTGATCAGTTGCGCCGCCTCGCCGGTATTGAGCAGCCCCCAGCCATACTTATAGTCGGGGCCGGGATAGGCGCCCGCCTCATCCGCGGTATGAATGACCAGCGCCTTTAAGGTTGCCGAGCGCATGGAAGCGCCCGAATGCGTGTCGCGGTAATGCTGTTGCAACAGGGCCATGGAACCGGCGGCATTGGGCGAGGCCATGGAGGTGCCGCTTTTGGTGGTATAGGAGGTGTTGCCCGCGTTATCCGTGGAGTAGAGGGCGTCGCCATTGGCCGAAAGGTCGGGCTTGATGCGTCCGTCATCGCTGGGGCCCCAGGAGCTGAAGCTGGTAACGGCAACGCTGGCGGCATCCACATAGTTAAGCACATCGCCGACGGCGGCAATGGTAAGGGTATTCTTGGCCAGGCCCGCCCCGCGTATGGTATCAAAGCCACCGTTATCATAGTTGTCGTCATAATGGGTATCCGTATAGGAACCGCTGCCGTTATGACTGTGAGCCGTACCGGCGGCGGGCGCGGTATCGTTACGGTCGTTACCGGCGGATTTTACGATGAGATAGTAAGGAGCGTCCCAGGCGATCTGGTCCCAATCCTGGGATTGCGTGTCATAGAACCCGAAATAGAAGGACTCATTCTGATCAACATTCACATCGCCGTACCAGTGCCAGCTTCCGCCGCTGTCCTGATACCAGCCGGTAATATATCCGTAACTATGGTTGGATATCTCCATGCCCGCCGCGGCCTCCGTGGCCATCTCGGCGTTGTCGCTGTTCCAGTCAAAAGCCCTTAGTGTCGCCTCCCAGGCCATGCCCTTGGCGGCGGCGTCCACACCGGCGGCTATCATCGTACCGGCCACATGGGTAGCGTGGCTGCTGGTGGAAGAGGGCGAATCACCCTGGGTAACCCGGCCGCCAAACTCCTGGTGGCTGGTCAGCACCGCGCCACCGTCCCATTCGCCAAGGGCGTTGTAACCGTTACCCGTAAGCGAAAAACCCAGACCGCCGCCCGGCCACACCTTATCGGTGCGCGTGGTGGTGGCCGCGTTGGCATTGCTGGTAATGTAAAAGAAGGGGATGTTGTTGCGCAGTCCCTGCAATTCGATAATCGTGCCGTCCGGAAATTCCCGGCGCACCGGTATGCCCTCCCGGGCGGCCCAGGCTTCAGCCTCGGCCCGCATTTCACGGTATTCCTTTGCCTTGGCTTCGGCAAAGGCTTTCAGGGCGGCGGTATTGGTTTGCGTTTGTCCCTGGGCGGCCCATATCACAATCATGGACAGATAGAGTAATCTTTTAAGCACATCTCCTCCTGCAGGCTGATTTATTTATCTAAGTAAACGGCCCCTCTTAGGCGGGCGGACTTATGGTGCCCGCGCCCGGCCTGTTGATGTATTTGAACCCGCGGGGGCGTCACGGGCGGTTCACGGACAGTGTTAGTCAGGGATCAGAAGTTTATAATCTTTCCTTACCGGATAGAAGCTGAGTCAATACAGTCTACAATCAACACTTAATAATATCGTGTAAGTGTAAAACAGGTGGTGACGCGGGTCACGAAGGGACAGGGCTTAACGGTTTATTTGGAAACCGATACAAAGTGTTCAATCTGCCGTATCACCTGCCCCGCGGCAAAGGCGGCGGAAAAGCCGTTGTCGATATTAACCACGGTAATACCCGGGGCGCAGGAGTTGAGCATGCCCAAAAGGGCGGAAAGCCCTTTAAAGCTGGCGCCGTAACCCACGCTGGTGGGCACGGCAAAAACGGGACTGTCGGCCAGTCCACCCACCACGCTGGGCAGGGCGCCTTCCATGCCGGCCACCACCACAATGGCCGCCGCCTTTTGCAGCACCTCCATCTGATGCAACACGCGATGCAGTCCGGCCACGCCCACATCCGCCTTCACCATGCAGGGTACGCGCATGGCCCGGCAGGTTTCCGCCGCCTCTTCCACCACCGGCATATCACTGGTGCCGGCAGACAGAATCAGCACAAAAGGGCGGTCGCTGTCCGCCGGGGCCTCCGGCGGGGAATGCATGATCATGGTGCGCGCCGTATCGTTAAAGCGGGCTTCCGGGAAAAGGGGCTTCAGCTTTTTTATCTGTTTTTTACGCAGACGGGTAAACAGAACCGGATCGGAACGGTGGCGGTATTTTTCGGCCACATGCAGCACGTGGTCCGTCGATTTTGTCCCGGCCAGGATCACCTCTCCCAGCCCCATGCGCAACACCCGGTGATGATCGGGAAAATGCAGGGCGTCGGATTCCATGTGCAGGGGGCCGCTCTTTAACAGCTCCAGCACCTCCTGTTCATCGCGTTTTCCGCTCTTCAATTCCCTTAACAGCCGGGCGACCTCTTCCGCTTTCACCGGTTGGCCCCTCCCCTTTTATAACCGCCCAAATCCAGCGTTACCCAACGGTAACCCCGGCGCAACCCTTCATCGTTCAGCTTTCCGGCCAGCGGCAACACCCGCTCCGCCTCCCGCGGATCGCACTCGATGCGTAAAAACAGCTCCCGGCCCGCGCCGCTTACCCGCACGCGAAAAGTGCGCAGCCCGGCCGTCCTTAAAATATCTTCCGTCGCCGCCACCGCTTCAAGGTGTTTTTCGGAAACGGCAATGCCCCGGCCCACGCGCGAGGCCAGGCAGGGGCTGGCGGGCTTATCCGCCAGCGGCAGATTAAAACGGCGCATCAGGGCACGGATATCCTCCTTGGTAAACCCCAGTTCCGCCAGGGGAAAACGGACGCCCTGCTCCACGGCGGCGCGGTGGCCGGGACGCTCATCGCCGGTATCCGATGCCGTATATCCGTAAAAGACCTGCGCCAGACCCAGCTCCGCGGCTACTTCGCGCGCCAGGTCGAACAATTCGTACTTGCAATGGTAGCAGCGGTTTGCGTCGTTAACCACATAGAGGGGGTTCTCCAACTCATGGGTTTCCCGCAGAATATGCCGCACCCCCAACAGAGCGCAAAACTCTTTTGCGTCCAGCAGATCATTCAGGGGCATGCTGGGACTGTGGGTGGTCAGGGCCGCCAGCCGGCCCCCCGTCCCATGGGCGGCATAGAGCAGCAGGGCGCTGTCTACCCCACCGGAGAAAGCGACCAGCGCCCCGTCCGATGTAAAACGGGCCATATACCGTCGCAGGGCCCGCCACTTATCCCCGCTGGCCGTGTCCGTCTTTTCCGGGGCGATCTCTTCTTTTATCATCATTTTCCCTGTTTATTATTCGCAACGAAAAGCGGAAACTGTTATTTTTCCGCTCCATTGAAAACACAAGGTAAAAAAAATAATGCATTTTCTCTATTTTGATTGTGTGGCCGGTGCCAGCGGCGATATGATCCTCGGAGCCCTGCTGGACGGCCTGGTGCCCTTTGACCACCTGCGCGCGGAACTGGATAAGCTGAAGCTGGACTCCTACCGCCTGGAACAGCGGCGCGTTTTTAAACACCATATCGATTGCAACAAGCTGGATGTGCTGGTGGAAAAGGATAAAAACCACCGCCACCTGAGCGAAATTCTGCGTCTGATAGAAGAAAGTGATCTCAGTGATTTTGTAAAAAAGGAAAGCAGCGCCGTTTTTGAGCGCCTGGGACGTCAGGAAGCGCGGGCGCATCGTATCCCCCTGGAAAAGGTTCATTTTCACGAAGTGGGCGCCATCGACGCCATCATAGATATCGTCGGCGTCTGCATCGGCATCGACTACCTGAAACCCGGCGCCATCCATGGCTCGTCCCTGCCTCTGGGCCGGGGTACGGTTAAGGCCGCCCACGGCGTGCTGCCGCTGCCCGCTCCGGCCACCCTGGGTCTGCTGGAAAATTACCCCGTCCGTATGCTCAATATCGGGGCGGAGCTGGTTACGCCGACCGGCGCGGCGCTGATCAGCCATTTTGTACAGGGGCCTCTGCCCGAATCGCTCACTTTCCGCGTTTTAGGCCACGGTCTGGGAGCGGGAAGCCGGGAACTTGAGGAGCTTCCCAACTACCTGCGCCTTTGGCTGTGCGAGAGTGACGCCCGGAACGCCACCGAAACGGTGTATCAGTTGGAGTGCAATATAGACGATATGAATCCCGAGCTTTACCCCCATGTGACGGAAAGCCTTTTCCGGGCCGGGGCCCTGGACGTGGCCCTCATTCCGCAAATCATGAAACAGGGCCGCCCGGCAACCCTGATGAGAGTGTTATGCGCGCCGGCGCTTTTGGAAACCGTCAGCGGAGAAATCCTGAAACAGACCAGTACCACGGGTCTGCGCTACCATAAAGTGGACAGAAGAACGGTAGCGCGCGACAGCCAAAGATTTGACACCCCCCTGGGCACTGTGCGCGGCAAGGTTATTCAGGGACCACCGCGGCGCATAACGCCGGAATATGCCTCCTGCCGGGAAATAGCCCGGGAAAAGGATATGGGCGTCAATCAGGTGTACCATGAGCTGTACGCCTGGCTTAACCGGGAAAATCCCTAAAGGCCCTCAACGCGGCCAATGTTCGTTAAAAAAGAAAAGATGATAGGGCAGCACCCGCGTCCAATAGTCCCAACTGTGACCGCCGGGCCGTTCATAGTAGTCATGGGGAATGGCCGCCTGCAACAGGCGCTTATGCAGCGCGCGGTTGTTGTCAATAAAAATATCATCCACGCCGCAATCGATCAGCATCGGCCGGTAAGGCTCCCGTATCTGTCCCACCATGTTAACCACCGAATTTTCATGCCAGCGTTGGCGGTTGTGCCCGTAGTCTCCCAGCTTTAAGGCAATATCCCAGCGCTTGGTGGAGTAGGTCAGATCCACGCCGCCGCTCATGGAAGCCATTTGGCCGAAACGCTCCGGATGGCGCATAGCCAGATACAAAGCGCCGTGGCCGCCCATGCTCAGCCCGGTGACAGCCCAATGCGCCGCCGCCTTCCGCGCCGGATGGTTCTTTAGGATATAACGCGGCAGTTCCCGCGCGGTAAAGGTTTCGTATTGACTCTCCTTTTGCAGGGGGCTGTCCAGATACCAACTGTTGGGCGAGCCGTCGGGGCAGACAATCAGCACGCCGTAGCGGTCGGCCAGGGGACGTAAATCGATATGTTTCTGCCAACTTTTAAAGCTTCCGCCGTAGCCGTGCAGCAAAAAAACCACGTTCAGGCTATCCGTATTTTCTTTTTGCTCCGGGAAAACCAACAGCACCGGCACGGTTTTATCCATGGCCGGGCTATAAACCCGGACGGTATCGACGCGACCGGCGAAAAGCGCGCCGCCCGCCAGTAGCAACAGCCACAGGGTCATCATCCTTTTTTTCATCATTTCTCCTTCCGAATTGTGTATGGCGCAGGTCAAAATAGGACATCCCCGGCTGTGCCGCCAAAAAAAATTCCATCGTTCCCGTAATAAATCCCGCTTTTTTGTACTAAAGAGGAAAATGCCAAGCAAAACCAAAGGAGTTTATCATGAACCTGTTACGACTCAAGCTGCTTGGCATCGCTTCTCCCGGATCGCCGGGGAGAGAGTAGCGTATGGGCAAAGCGTTAACACCCGGATTCATCCGGGGGTTGGAAGAGACGTCAAACTCCCCAATCCGTTTCAACGGATTCGTTGATACCGGACAACCCTTCGACAAGCTCAGGGATCGTCCCCATGAAAAATCGTAGTCCCGGCCGCCGAGACTTCGGCAGGGGTTCCGTCGCCCCCACCTGCCCTCCCCGAATCTCCGGGGAGGGGAGCAGTGTATGGGCTAAGCGTTAACCCCCGGATTCATCCGGGGGTTGGAAGAGACGTCAAACTCCCCAATCCGTTTCAACGGATTGGCTGATGCCGGACGGCTCTCCGGCAGGCCCGGCATACGGCAGAATACATATCTGTTAAAAAAAATCACATGTCCGCCTCAACCGGTCGAATAAAGGTTTTATTGTTTTTAAGTTCCAGGCCCATTAAGATACAGACCCATGACTCAAAAAAATATATTTCCGGAAACGGAGAAATCCGGCAACGACAAAAAGAAACGCGCAAAAAACCGCCGCCTCTCCCTCATTCATTTTTTCAGGGATGTGGCCTTTATCCTGATCAGCGTGGTTTCCGCCGGTTTTGGCCTGAAGGGTTTTCTGTTGCCCAACTCTTTTATCGACGGCGGGGTGACCGGTATCTCGCTGCTTACATCGGAGACCACCGGCATATCGCTTTCCCTGCTTATCGTGGCCATTAATCTGCCCTTTTTGATTCTGGGCTTTTCCCAAATCGGCAAACAATTTGCCTTCAAAAGCATTCTGGCTATCATCGGCCTGGCCCTAACTGTTCACTTTCTGCCTTATCCGGTTATCACCTCGGATAAACTGCTTATCGCCGTGTTCGGCGGTTTCTTCCTGGGCGTGGGCATTGGCACGGCCATCCGCGGCGGCGCGGTCATCGACGGTACGGAAGTGCTGGCCATTTACATCAGTAAGAAAACCGGTGTAACCATCGGCGATATCATTCTGGTTTTTAACATCATCATTTTTCTGTTTGGCGCCTACATCCTTTCGGTGGAGATCGCCCTTTATGCCATCCTTACCTATCTGGCTGCCTCCAAAACGGTGGACTTTATCATCGAGGGGGTGGAAGAGTATACCGGCATCACCATTATTTCCGAACAGAGCGAACACATACGGCGCATGATAACCGGCGAGCTGGGGCGCGGCGTCACCCTCTACTCCGGCAAGGGCGGTTATGGCGATAAGGAACAGGATTTAAAACCGATCAACATTTTATTTACCGTGGTCACCCGCCTGGAAATCACCCGCCTGCGCCGTGAAATCGACAAAATAGACGGCGAGGCTTTTATTATCATGAACAGCATCAAGGATACCAAGGGCGGCATGATAAAAAAGCGCCCGCTGGAAAAATAGACCGCGGCCACAAAAAAAGGAACTTAATGCCGGGGATGGACGTATTTGTCAGCTCATCCGGAAATCAACATACATTTTCAGGAATAAGCATCCTCTGAAAAGTGTTATAAAAAGACCGATGCAATCTGTGTTCGGTGTAAACTTTTCCGCCTTTTCATCGCGGGAAGAGACGGGCCCGCGCCCCTTCCTTTACACCAAATTCAGCTTATGTAAACATCAATAAAAAGAAGAGGATCGCATATGAACATTAGAGTTCTGTTGAGCACGCTTGCTCTGTCCGTCCTGCTGATCACCGCCTGCGGCAATCAGCAAAACAGCGCCGACCTAAAGCCGGATGCTTCCGCCGATAAGGCCCATAAGGAAGATGATTGTTCCAGGGTGCATTGGTCGCACCATGCCGGGGAAGACGGCCCGGAAAACTGGAAAAACCTGTGCGATGGTTTTTCCGATTGCGGCGGTCAGGCACAATCGCCCATAGATATTAAAAGCGACGCGCTGAAAAGCCCGGCCGGGCTGCAGGCCATTGCCGTAAACTATGGCGCATCCCCCGTGGATATCATCAACAACGGCCACACGGTGCAGTTTAATATCTCCGGCGAGCATAGCGCCATGCTGGGCGGCAAGAAGTACACACTGCTGCAATTTCACTACCATGCCCTGAGCGAGCATACCATCGACGGAAAGTACTATCCGTTGGAAGTACACTTTGTACATAAACATTCCGACACCGACTTTGCCGTTATCGGCGTGATGTTCGAGGAAGGCGCGGAAAACCCGCTGTTTAGTAAATACCTGGATCACTTTCCGCAATCCAGGGGCGA
This sequence comes from Calditrichales bacterium, assembly GCA_015493745.1. Lineage (GTDB taxonomy): Bacteria > Calditrichota > Calditrichia > Calditrichales > J004 > J004. Next base: position 546 of record WGCN01000043.1, on the reverse strand, counting down.
GTACCGTACGGAAGAGACCTTTGAACCGGCTTCCATGCTGCCGTCCGATATGGGTTATTATCATTACCAGGGTTCGCTGACCACGCCGCCCTGTTCCGAGGTGGTTAGCTGGTATGTCCTCAAAACGCCGGTTACCGCTTCCGCGAAACAACTGAAAGCCTTTGCCGCGATTTTGGATAACAACTACCGTCCCGTTCAGCCCTTGAACGGTCGTGACGTTGTGGTTTTTAACCCCTGAGCTTTTGACCGGGCATTGTGCCCCGCAGGCCATGGATTGATATAAAAAAAGCCCCGGCATGCCGGGGCTTTTTAGTTTTAAGCGATGAGGACGGGCTGCTTAACCCTGATTCTGCTGACGCAAAAGGTTCAGAGCCGAGCCGGCTTTAAACCAGGCAATCTGCACATCATTATAAGAATGATTGGCCTTGATCGTCTCTTCGCTGCCGTCGGCATGATGCAGAACCAGCGTCAGTTGGCGGCCCGGGGCGAATTCCGTCAGGTCGATCAGGTCGATGGTATCATCTTCCAGAATCTTATCGTAGTCCG
>WGCN01000042.1 GCA_015493745.1 Calditrichales bacterium | reverse complement strand
TCATCTATCGCGCCGAGGATATCGTCACCTGGCATCTGACCCAGGAGCGCCTGGCCGGCGTGGATATCCTGATCAGTCCCAATGTGAAGCGCTATAGCTGGGCGGCCATTGAGAAGATGGATGAGATCATAGAGGAAGGGGTGGTCGCCGCCGAAAACTCGTTGGATATTATCAAAAAGCTGGTGAAGGTGTGATCCGGCCGGAATTTCTGTCACGGGCCTAAGGTATCTTGCCGTTATACCCTCCGGCGGCGGCTATGGGGCGCGCCGTTATCATCATACTGTTTTAATGGGCGCTTACAACGGTTTGTGGCATGTACACGGGCCCTTGTCAGGCGGCCGTTATTCTTGATTTTCAATTATATAAATCGTTCCCTTTCCTTTGCCGATACTTGTTATGACCCGTTCTTTTTTTTAATACTGCAAATCTTTTTTTGTATTAATCATATTTGCCGGATATATCCGGAAATTATCCAAATCTTATCTGAAAAAATATTTGTAAGGCTATACAACGGCCGGGGTAAGCGTAGCACGTTTCCCCTTTGTATAATCTTTCAATTTCGCGCCGGTACCCGAATTACCTTTTGTCTTTGTCAGCCAAAGTGTTTTTATTTTAGTATCAATAGATCCATTAAGCGTTCATTAATGTAGTAGTTTCCTGTCCCCAATTTTTCTTTTCTTAATAATCCGTCTTTTGCCAGGTCATTTAAGTATTTTGCCGCTGTTATTCTTGAAACACCCAAATCTCTTTCTACAAATTCTATTTTGGTATATGGGTGTTTAAACAGGTTGTTTAATAAATCCTGACTGTAAAATTTATAATTATCACGAAGTATGTTTTTATATTCAAATATCAAATCTCTTATTTTGGCGATCAACGCAATCGTTTCTTTTGATATTTGTTCTATTCCGTCTAACATAAATAACAACCAATTTTCCCAGTTGCCGGTTTCCCGGATTTCCTGCAATAATTTATAATAATCTGCTTTGTTCAAAATTATATAGCGGCTTAAATAGAGAATAGGCAGGTTCAATAAGTCTTTCATTACCAAATAGAGAACATTGATTATTCTGCCTGTTCTGCCGTTTCCGTCATAAAAGGGATGGATACTTTCAAACTGATAATGAATTATTGCCATTTTAACCAACGGGTCAAAATCAGACATAGTATCATCATTGATAAATTGTTCCAGATTGGCCATTAAATCTAAAATTGTGGTATATTCTTGCGGTGGCGTATAAACCGTTTCTCCGGTTGTTGTATTCTTTAATGCTGTTCCGGGTAGTTTCCGGAACCCCGCTTTATTTTTCTCTAATTCGGATTGAATTTCTATTATATCGTTGTTTGTTAATATTTTTTTTCCTGATATCAACGCAAATCCTTTTTTTAGCGCCGATATATAATTTTGAACTTCTTTGGCATTGAGCGATTTAAAACTTTCAAAATTCAGGTCTGCTTTATAAATATCATCGTGTGTTGTAATAATATTCTCTATGGCGGAACTGTCTTTGGCTTCCTGCAATCCTAATGTATTAATCAAAATGTTTTCATTGGGGATTGTGGAAACAGCGCCTTTTAACTCTGCCAATGCCCGGTGCGCGGATGCAAGTTTTTTTAGAACTCTTTTTGTTTCAATATCTTTTTCGACCGGTAACTTTTTTAACATATCATTTTCTTTTGTAAAGATTTATCTTTTTTCTTTACAAAGATAGTTCCTTTTGATAAGAAAATCAAAAAATCTTTACAAAGGTGGCGTATAATGATAAATTTTCGGCATTTTCTTTACCTTTTGAATAACGGTAAGTATATGTGGCGGTGGGGTTTTGAAATATTTCAATTTCCGTCACTCGTCCGATGACTGTATTCCTTGTCAACGGCAGTTGTTTCCGGTTTTTCTAATCACTTTGCCATTGCCAATAAAAATAGGGAAAGATGGGTATGGGAAACGATTGTTTGGTGTCTATATCGGAAAAATATCCGTTTATTGCAACCAGTTCAATCCGTAAATTTCTTAGAATTCCAAATGGGCTTTTATAAAAGGGAGCGATTCTAAATCCATAGTTAAATTGTCTTTTCCGGGGAACATTTTCAAGATAGGTTAAAGTTGAGCCATACGAATAGCCTATATGATAACTGATCCAGTCTGAGGGTCTGTAATCTATGCCAAGTGAGAAGTTGGGATTCCAACTATTGGTAAATGTTTTGGTTTGAAAATTCAAGGCATTATTATTTTGCAAAATCAATTCACCAATATAATCGACCCCCACGGATAAGTTAATATCCCATTCATCTTTAATCCGGTAGCCCACAGTCGGTTTTAAATGAAAATAGGTTCCGTTTTCCCAAACAGATAATGCGGGAGTTTCAAACCGTTGAAACCTATCCCAGAAATAAACAAACATGGTTTCAATTCCTATCGTGGGCATGAAGTCTTTTTGTTCATTAAACCTGTATCTGAAATTTAAGCTTGGAATGGGCTTTTTTAATTCGGAAAATGCCCCAAATATCCAGGGGAGCAAATCGATTTCTGCCGTAAGTTTATCCGTAATTCCGACAAAGGCCCAACTGGGAAATGGCAGGGTCTGTATCGATTGAGCATATATCCATTCGCCTTTTTTGAGCGTATAGGGTGTTATAATATCAATGGGATGAAGGTAAACATCATCTTTAAGCGAATTTGTTTTGGGGCTTGTACTCGTTTGCCCCAATACAAATAGCGGGCACAAAACTGATAATATAAGAGTAAACTTCTTCACTTTTTTCCGCATGGTTTCAGCTAACAGGGGGCGGTTGTCAAGCTACCTACCTGTTCGAATTGGGATAAAGGTAGTATTATATAGAAACGTTATTGTATAATTTACCGCCATGCCTGTTTAGCCATTGTTGTATGCCGTATTTTACCTATTCAGTTTCCTTTTTCTTCTTCTAAATATAAGATAAGCCAGAAGTGTCCAGAATATAGACGAGCCAAGGATTGTCACAATCAATCTACCAATGACTCCTATTGGTCCAGGCTGCCATCCGTGAATGTCACCAGTTACTATTACATAAAGAATTAATCCTGGCATGATAAGTAGATAGAATAGTGCTGTAAAACCTTCGTTATCTATTGTTTCAAAATATTCCAGTATGATTGTCAGTACAGAAAGAAATATAAATATTGTTAATGCCCAAATTGAAAATTTATACTTCATTTAATGTCAGAATCCCTCGTTAAATATGGCACAACATTCCGCTAACCGCATTACCTTCAGCACGGGCATATCCGGTTCTTTTGCTATTCTACGAAATATAGTCGCTTAAGGTTAAAATGCAAAACATACTTAACACGTTTGCATCAGTCGGGCTGTCGCCGCCGCATGGCAGCCGCCGGCTTTTTGGAGTTTCAGCCATGGGAATTCTGTCAAAGTGCGGGGAAATGAGTTCTAAGTGAGAAAAAAGGGGGAGGCCGTTTCCTAGGGCCGGCATCCCCCGAAACAGGGTTTACTTCAAAAGCAGCATTTTTCCGCTCAGGGATTGCTTTCCGCTGGTCAGCCGGTAATAATAGGCGCCGCTGGGCAGCATGCCGCCCAGATCATTCCGTCCGTCCCAGACCACTTTTTTACTCCCCGCGCCCTGAATCCTGTTAAGCAGCGTTCGCACCTTTTGCCCGGCGCTGTTGTAGATGGTCAGCACAACCAGTCCCCGCGCCGGCAGGTCATAGCGGATTGTCGTTGTGGGGTTAAAGGGGTTGGGGTAGTTGCCCCAAAGACGGAAAGCCGTCGGCCGTGCTTCCGCCTCCTTTTTAAAACCGGTGACGCCATCCACCACCAGCGTGGCATGGTCGCTGTTATAGGTGACGGTGGCATGCAGGCTGTCGCCGTCGATGGAGAGCGAATCGAACCGGCCGCTGACCGACTTATAATTCAGGAAGATAAAGCTGTCGCCCACCTGCGGTACAAAACCGTCGATGAATTTTACCGACAGGGTACCGGCCAGATTGGCCTCGCCGTCCACGATAAGCTGATCGTGGTTAAAGCCCGTTTCATAGCCGCCCAGTTCAATGAGCAGCACGCCGGCGGAATCCTGGGGAAAGTTGCCCGTTATGTGCAGGGTATCCGGCGAGGCGCCCGGACTGACCGTGCCGGAATTTTTCTGAAAGCTGTTATAGGTGAAAAAGGTTCCCGATCCTTTAATGATCCCATCCTCTTCATTGTAAAAAGCGGCCAGGCATTCCATAAAACCGGTACTTTCGATTTCCAGGGTGCCATAATTGGTGAAATGCAGCGGGGAAAAGGTGGTCTTCCCCTCAACGCCCTGTTGAATCAGGGTGCCATGGTTTTGCAGCCACCCTTTATTATTTCCAAACACTTCATTGGCGGCCAGGGCATAAAAACTGCTGTCATTGACAAAGATGGCGTCCCATTGAAGATTAACCGTTCCCCCGTTCCAGTACATAGCGGTTTGATTGACAACCCTTCCCCCCAGCCATTTTGTATCGGGGGATGTTAGCGAGACGCTCGCCGTTTTGCCTAGGGTGATTGTGGCGCTGTCGCCCAACACGCCGCCTTCCCACAGAAAAACGCCGTTGATGGTGATGTTGGCGCTTCCTTCCAGTTGTCCGGTGTTGGAAAGATGGATGCTCAGATTGCCGGGCAGGCTTAAATCCGTTTCCCGCACGCGGAAAATACCGCCGTTTATGTTCAGGGTGCCCTCGCCGCGCAATTGCGGATTGTACAGACTGTGCCAGCCGTATGAACTGCCCAGGGTGCCTTCCTCGCCAATGTATATGGTGCCGCGCAGGGTACTGCTCAGGTTAAGGGCCAGCTCTCCGCTGGTGATTTCGATGGCGCCGTTGTTGGTAAATACGGTGACCAGCTCTGTCAGGCCGGTACTGTCCCTTTTAAAAAGGTCGCCGTTGTTGACAAATTCGCCCCATTCATGTTCTCCGAGATAGCCCTTATTAAAGAGCTCAACGGTGTTGTTATTGGTCAACAGGGTGGTGGAGGCCAGAAAGCCCACGTTGCCGGCGTAAACCAGGAAGTGACCGTTATTTTCAATGGTGCCCTCAAAATTGTGCACGCCGCCGGTACGGATTTCCACCGTTCCGCCGGAGTCCACAATGGTTTTGCCCATACCGGTAATGGTACCGTTTTCCCACTCCAGTTTTCCGGCCAGGGTTAGCGTGCCGTAGTTTTCTATGGTGGCCATGTTGGAAAGATGAATATAGCCCGCCGTAATGCTTTGTCCGGTGGGGATTTGCACCGTGCCCGAGGCTATAATCACGGAGTCTTGCACCCCGGGAACGCCGGCGGGGCTCCAACTGCTGCTTTGGTTCCACTCTCCGGTATAGACGGCCAGGGTATAGCGCGTTTGCCCGTTGAG
>WGCN01000041.1 GCA_015493745.1 Calditrichales bacterium | reverse complement strand
ACCTATAACAACAGCCAATATAATGCTGCCGCCATGGCGCAGGAGTACGCGGTTATGACCGCCGGTCGTCCGGCCCTGTCACATGCGGCCCGTGTCGGAGACGGTTTTGCCGATAAATACGGCGGTACGCCGGGTGGTTATTCCGCCGCGCAGGGTTTTGGCCCCTATACCCTGGAGGTCGGGGACAGTATACGCATTGTTTATGCCGAGGCCGTGGCCGGCCTGGATCGTCAGTCCTCCTATGTGCTGGGTAAACAATGGCTGGATAATGCCGCGCCCTTTACCCTGCCCGATGGTGGCTCCACTAACGATCGCAATGAATTCAAGAATGCCTGGGTTATGACCGGCTACGATTCCCTGATACAAACTTTTGAAAATGCCAAAGCCAATTATCAGTCTGATTTTGTCATTTCCGAGCCTCCCCCTCCGCCCGAGCAGTTTAGTGTCAAGTCCGGTGGTGATCGTATCTTTCTGGAATGGGCTAACAACGCCGAAGGCTGGACGGGAACCAATTTCAGTAACAAGTTTAACGGTTATCGTGTTTACCGCGCTATTTTTCAAAACGATACCACCTATGAAAAGATTTTCGAATGCGGCCCGGGTACGGCCAATCCCGAGGTGGTCAATTCCTTTGAGGACAAAACGGCCAAGCGTGGTTTTGACTACTACTATTATGTTTCCTCCTTTGACGACGGCTCAACCCCCGACGGTATTCAGGAAAGCAGTAAATTCTATACAATGACCCAGGATCCGGCCTTTTTACGCCGCCCTCCCGGTTTATCCCTGGATGATATCCGGATCGTTCCCAACCCGTTCAATATCAAGGCCCGTGAATGGCAGTTTGGTATCAGTTCCGCCGACCGGGTTTTGTTTGTTAACCTGCCGCCCGTGTGCGATATAAAAATCTTTACCGAACGGGGCGATCTGATAAAGACCATACGTCATACCGACGGCAGCGGCGATGAACCGTGGAACTCGATCACCAGTTCCGGTCAGGTGGTGGTCAGCGGTATTTATATTGTTTATATCGAAGTAACCGAAGACTATGTGGACGAACAAACCGGTCAGCTCATATTTAAAAAAGGACAATCCGTTGCTAAAAAGCTGGCGATTGTACGTTAATGGAAAGTGGAGAAAATTATGAATCAAGTCTTTAGACACAAGACATTTCTACTGACGGGAATGGTTATGGCTTTAATGCTGACTCTCTCTTCCTGCGATTTATACAGTAGCGGCGAGCAGAGTATTGCCGAGCCGGATAAAACCATCTGTGATCTGTTTGCCGACAGTGTATTTACCAATATCAGTACACAGCAACCGGCGGATGTAAACAGCAGCTGGCAAGACAGCGCTTTTAGCGATATTGCCGTACAATTCGTGGATTCTCTGGTGAAGGATACTCTGTATATCCGTCAGGGCAGTTCCCCCGCCTATAAGGTTTTCCTTACCGCGGATACCACTTATCTTGCGGTAAAAGCCAACGGCGGTCAGGCCATATTATTTACGACAAACGTAGTGGACTGGACTTTCTTAAAAACGGATTTATCCGCCTATACCATAGAGAATGATATCATGCCCGGAGCGACAATATCCGGATGCATATCGGGTGAGGATAAAAAAGCCAATCCTGTTATAAAAATGAGACAGGAGTACACCCTGGATGCCGGTACTATCCTTGTCCGGATTGTAAAAACAGATCAAACGCTCGGCAGCTCACTGCGGGTGGTCGTTCAATAATATGAAATCTCTTATAAGTTGGGAGAGATAGATGAAGACAGCAAAGAAATATCTAATAATATTTTTTACACTTGTGCTCGGTTTAAACCTGGTTCAGGGACAGGATAAACTCGCTCAAACCGGGTTTCAGTTCCTGAGTGTAGGGCAAAGTGCCCGTGCCGTGGCGCTGGGTAATGCTTTTACTACCGTTGTGGGAACGCCTAATAACATGTTCTACAATCCGGCAGGCCTTGCAGAAATAAAAGGTACCGTTAATGCCAGTATCAATTATTTTAACTGGATTGCCGATATTCAGCACACCTCGGCCGCATTTACCTACACGCCTTCCGGGGGGGAATACGGGGTTGTCGGTATGAGTGTTCAAAGTGTTAATTACGGTGATCTGGACGGAACCATGGTCTGGAACAATTCCCAGGGCTTTGTGGAAACGGGTACCTTTAACCCGACGGCTCTCTCCGTAGGCCTGAGCTATGCCCGGGCTCTGACCGATCGTTTTATGGTCGGCGGCCAAATTAAGCTCGTTGGTCAGTATCTGGGAACCAGCAGTTTGCCCAGCGGCACTACCAAAGATAATGTGGCCAATGTTGTGGCCTTTGATTTCGGTACTATCTACAAAACAGGATTTGAGAGCCTGGTGTTTGGTATGTCGGTACGGAACTTCAGCGAGGAAATAAAATTTGTGGAAGAAAGTTTTCAATTGCCTTTGACTTTCCAGATCGGACTATCGGTTAACGCGGCGGACTTTCTTTTGAAGGGCCAGGAAGATCATGCCATGTGGGTTACCGTTGATGCCGTCCACCCCCGTTCCTATCCGGAATATATCAATTTGGGGCTGGAATATGAATTCCGGAAAATGTTTGCCCTGCGTTTCGGTTATATATCCAACCAAAGCCAGAATGACATAAGCCTGGGCTTTGGAGTAAATCAGTCAGGCTTTTCAGTAAACTACGCCTATCAACCATTTGGTGTGTTTGGTGCCATCAACCGCTTTTCCGCGGGCATAAGCTTTTAAGCACAATCACAGGAGTGCAAAAATGATAAAGAAAATTACTTTGGCTTTACTTATCACATTTGGCGGAATACTGTTACTTGGTGGCTGTACGGAGGAAACCGACCATGGCAAGGTGTGGCCGCCGGATACCCGAAATGATGATATTAGGGCCACTATTACCAAAATCTATCCCGAGGCCAACTCCATGGATCCCGACTCCGTCGCTTTTGTCGGAGTGGGATATATTTATATCGAAGGGCAGGGTTTCTCCGCCAATCCCGAAGATGACCGCGTCTATTTTAACGGTGAGCGCGGCGATGTGGTGGAGGCTTCTTCCACAAAGCTTAAGGTAAAAATACCGGTGCTTTCGGCCGATAGCGTCACGGTTCATGTTTCGGTTAAGGGACAGTTGAAGTTTGCCAGCTATAAGGGCCAGGATTTCTTTTTCCCCTTGCGGGTAAAAAGCGCCACCGCCGTGTTCAAGGCCATCGATGAATTCACCGATGCCACCGGCCTGGCCGTTGACAGCCAGGACCGGCTTTATATATTGACCACGGATAAAAAGATATTACAGTTGGTGCACCCGGACAGCGTGGCCAAAGAGTACGCCACATCCACATTTATTACCACACCTTGCATGCGTGTGGGACCCGATGGCGCTCTTTATCTTACCCGCGGTATCAAGAGTTTTTACCGGGTGGAAGAAGGTGGAAAAACCACCAAAATCGTTTCCGCCAAAACAAAGGTTTCCTATTTTGATTTTGATGAAGACCTGAATATCTATGCCGGCGGTAAGGGCGGCACCATCGATCTGATCCGGCCCGACCTGACGGTAAAGACCGTCGCCAATTATCCGGACTATTACATCAACAGTCTGCGTGTTTATGACGGTTATGTTTATGTGGCGGTAAGCTATCAGGGAAGTGACAGCACGGTAATTCAGGAAGGTATTTATAAAAACCGGATACTGGCCGATTCCCTTGGTGCCAACGAGCTGGTTTTTGACTGGAAAAGTTTTGCCGGCCGGTTTGGACCGGAAATCCAGTCAATTACTTTTGATGAAGACGGTGAAATGTTTATCGGCCTGAGCGCCGCCATTCCCGGCGATAACAAAGCGGTGTATAAACTTAATGAAGGTACTTATCTCTATACGGAGGTACTCAAGGTTCCGGCAACCATTCTTTCGTGGGGCCAGGGCAGCTACCTTTATATCAACCACCGTCCGGATAACGCAAAAGACCGCGCCATTATCCGGGTGGAACTGCCTAAATTTGGCGCACCCTATTTTGGAAGACCCTAATTTAAAGGTAAGGAAAGGAGGTATGACGTTATTATATCGTTAATCAAACTTTCAATCAATCATTCATTTACAGGAGGTTCATTATGAACAAATTGTTAACGGCACTTGTGTCTCTCTTTTTATTGACATCATTGTCAATGGCCCAGGTGTGGACTTTTGACAGCGATTTTGCCGATATGCAAAATCCGCATGGCGTGGTTGTTACGCCCGATGGTAAAATCTGGGCGGCCAACTATAGCAAAACCGATACCATGGTGGTATCTGCAGGCGATACGCTGTTTACCAACCCCATCTATATCTATGCTGCCGATGGTACGCTGGAAACCACCCTGCGGGTGCTCAACTTTGGCGCCACCAAGGATACGCTTGTAAACACCTGCCGCGGTATCAGTCTTGATAACGATGGCAATGTATTATACACCCATTACAATGAAATCTGGCAGATCAACTACTCCACCCATGAGTTGATGAACAAATTCCTGCCCAGTGTTTCCGCTTCCATGACCGAAGCCGGTGCTACCACCGACGGTTATTTTTATGCCGGTCACGTAGGTGGCAATAAGCCCGTATACATCTTTGATGATACCTTTGAACTGTTCTCTTTTGTTACCGATACTCTTCCGGGACTGCAACGCTCCATTCTGGTAAGCGGAGATGGTAACGATATTTACTTTGGTAAGATATACAGCGGCGACAACGGCGTTGTACACATGCAGAGTATTGATGGCGGCGGCGCCGAGTCCGAAGGTTTTGACTATGTGGATACCGTAGGTACCGTATACGAAGATGGTGGTTTTACCCATAAAATGTGGGCCCAGTGTCTGGATTGGGACAACAATGGCCTGATCTGGGTTGGTACCTACTGGGATGTGGATTCCATCTCCTTTACCGGCTGGTATGCGCTTGATCCTACTCAGGATTATGCTGTTGTGGATACTTTGGGTCATAACTTCATCGATCAGTGGGATGGCGACCAGGCTGCCATGGCCGGTACCGGTACTTATCTGGCGCCCCGCGGCATCGCTTTCAGCGCCGATGGTAAAACCGCCTATACCGCCGACTTTGACGGTGGATGGATTAAAACCTGGAAGAATGACAGCCCCAAGGGCCCCGGCTCCAGCATTATTCCGCTGTCTGACCTGGTGGTTACCGCTTTGGAAGAGCGCGGCAATCCTCAAATCGCCGTATCTTTTGAGCTTAAGCAAAACTACCCGAATCCGTTCAACCCCAGCACAACCATTCCGTTTACCATCAATGCCACCAAGCATGTTACTTTAAAAGTATATGATGTTAACGGTCGTTTGATTGAAACCCTGATCGATCAGCAATTGGCTCCCCGTCAGTATGAGTATAAGTTTGACGGAACCAATCTGGCTTCCGGAACTTACTTCTATCAATTGAATGTAGATGGTCAGTTGGTGAACAAAACAATGTTACTTGTTAAGTAAACTGACTTTTGAAGACCGGGCCTAACCGTCCGGTCTTTTTTTCTCATTATGTATTATTAAATCATGAATGATCATGAAAAAACTTTTTCCTTACCTTTTTATATTAGTCTTTTTCCAAAATATTTTTGCAGGAACCACCGGTAAAATCAGTGGAATTGTTGTCGATGCCCAAAGCGGAGAAGCGCTGGTTGGTGTAAATATATTTATTGAAGACAGTCCCCTGGGGGCCGCCAGCGATGTGGACGGCTATTTTGCTATTGTGCATGTCCCGGCGGGAAGCTATACCGTTCATGCCAGTTACATCGGTTACGATGAGGTTGTCATCCGTGATGTTAAGGTGGAGATCGGCTTAACCACCACCCTTGATATCAAAATGAACTCCGATCTGCTTTCCACCGAAGAGGTGGTGGTGGTGGCCAAGCGCCCCGTGGTTCAAAAGGATATTTCCAACAGTCAGCTCTCCCTGGACGCCAAAAGCATTCAAAGTGTGCCCGTTACCACCCTGAATGACGTCCTGACCCTGCAGGCCGGTATCGAAAACAGCAGTCGCGGGCTTATCATACGGGGCGGTGGAGCCAACCAAACCGTTTTTATGATGGATGGCTTTTCCACCAACGATGAACGTTCCAACTATCCGGTAACCGGTATTCCCCTGGGCAATGTGGATGAGGTACAGGTGCTGACCGGCGGATTTAGCGCGGAGTACGAACAAGCCCGTTCCGGTGTAGTGAACACCGTGACCAAAAAGGGTAAAAAGATATTTGCTGGCTATATGACCTTTGATTATCGTCCGGCCGGCCCCAAAAATTTCGGAAATTCCATCTATGATAAAGATTCCTATTTTAACCGCGCTTTTTTTGACCCGGAGGTGATGTGGACCGGCACCAATAACGGCGCCTGGGATCAGGACACTAAAAATCAGAATGTAGACTTTGTCGGTTGGGAAACGGTGGCTAACAACACCCTGCTCGATCAGGACCCCGATAATGACCTGACCCCGGAGGAGGCCCTGCGCCTTTTTGAGTGGTACCGTCGGCGGGACGGACGCATTCAAAAAGGGGATTACCGCTTTGAAGCCGGTTTCGGCGGCCCGGTGCCCTATCTGAATAAATATGTGCAAGACCTCAGTTTTTACCTGTCCCACTATCAAAACAGGGAAATGTATGTTTTTCCCCTTTCGCGGGATTCCTATTTTGAAAACAGTACCCGCTTAAAATTCAATGCCCATCCCTCGTCCAATTTGCAGGTGATGTTTTTTGTCGATTACGGTGAGGTGAAAGGCTCCACGGCCAACAACTGGACACCGCCCACGGGCAGTGTGCTGCGCGGCGTGGAAGAAGTGGCCAACCTGACCAACGGCACGGCCACCGGGCTTTCCATACCCTTTATGCCCGGCTATTTCAGTCCCACGGATATCTATCGTGGTAATACGGGGCTGAAACTCACCTATCTGATGGGGGCTAAATCCTATTTTGAATTTAAAGCCTCCTACCGCTATAATAACTATAAAACCTTTCAGATTGAAACACGGGATACGACCCGCCGCTATGAGGTTTTTGACGGGTATTATGTGGATGAAGCGCCCTACGGTTATTGGGGCTATCCCGCGGCCGGACCGGGTGATGTGCATCTGGGCGGCTGGATGAACCTGGGACGTGACAAGAGTAAAAACAGCACCTTACAACTGAACGCCGACTATTCCAACCAGTTTAACCGCTGGAATGAAGTGAAGACCGGTATATCCCTGGTCTACAACAATTACAATATAAACTCTTTTACCGAAAATCCGCTTTTTACTACCTGGCGGCGGACATTGAAATACAATCTCTATCCCTACCGGGCCGGTTTTTATATTCAGGATAAGATGGAATTCTCCGGTTTTATTGCCAATGCCGGTTTCCGGTTGGATTACTATGATCCCAATACCACCGTCCCCGTTACCGATATCTATGACGAAGCCTTTAAGGCCGGACAGGCGGACAAGCTGGACAAGGCCCCCACGGAGCCGGCCCGGGCCCGTTTGATCTTCAGCCCGCGGCTGGGAATTTCCCATCCCATCACCGAAAGCTCCAAACTCTATTTTAACTATGGCCATTTCCGCTCCGAGCCGTTTTCTTCCTTCCGCTTTCGTTTGCAGCAGGAAAATAACGGACAAACCACCTTTTTGGGCAATCCCAATCTGGAGCCGGAAAGAACCATCGCCTATGAGGTTGGTTTTGAACAGAGCTTTTGGGATACCTATCTGATCAAAATAGCGGGCTATTACAAGGATGTAACCAATCAACCCGGCTGGATTGCCTTTCAGGGCCTGAACAATATCAGCTATCGCAAGGCGGCCAGCAACAACTACGCCGATATCCGCGGCCTGGAAATTACCCTGCGCAAACGCTACGGCAACTGGTTTTCCGGTTTTGTCAATTACACCTACGATGTGCGCAGCAGCGGCTATTTCGGCATTTTGGAAAACTATGAAGACCCCAAGAAACAGCGGGAATACAACAAACAACATCCGGTTATCTCACGACGGCTGCCTCAGCCCTATGCCAGCGCCAATCTGGTTTTCTTCTCGCCGGAAAAATTTGGTCCGGCCGTGGGGGACCTCTATCCGCTGGAACAATGGCGTCTTTCCGTTCTGGGCTCCTGGAAAACAGGCGCCTACGAAACCTATAACCCGCTCAACGAGCCGGGGATTGCCGACAATACGCAGTGGGAAGATGTTTACAATGTGGATATACGTCTGAGCAAGGAGGTGAAAATCAGCAAGGTCACCTTTGATTTTTATCTGGATGTCCGCAATCTTTTTAACAATAAATATATGAGCCGGGCCGGCTTTTCGGATATATATGACTGGAACAATTACATGGAGTCGCTCAACTTTTCCTGGGAAGAGGGAGATCAAAAGGGCAATGACCGCGTGGGCACCTACCGCGACTGGAACGTACCCTATGATCCGCTGGAGGCCAATCCCGATAACGACCCGGCGATTACGGCCCGTAACAATAAGCGTAAGGAGAACAAGTCTTATATCGATATGCCCAACATTCGCGGTTTAACCTTTCTTAATCCCCGCAATGTACGGTTTGGCGTAACGGTAAGATTCTAACGGACACGACACATGAAAAAAACAGCAGCACTTATTTTAATTACGGCTCTCTTTAGCCTGTTAACGGCCCAGGTGGATAAAAACCTGGAACGTAACATTCGCGTGGGCACTTTTCAAAACCACTATACCGCCTATGGATCGGAGCGGGCCTGGACGGGCAGCTATTATGCCGGCATGATCTGGCCTGCGGATTATGACCTTACGGATAACGCCGTTATCAAGCGTTCCTGGATCGCCTGCGATAACTTTGCCGACGCCCGGGGCATCAACTGGGACAAGTACGGCATCTATTTTGCCGCCGACGATGTGGGACGTACTCTTTTTCCGGTAAGGCTTGATCAAAGCGCTAAATTTAAAACGCCGACGGTGTATGTGGACGGTAACGATCTGAATGCCTTATACGCCAAGGATGTGGATAGTTACAACCCGGATCAGATTGCCGACCGCGTAGTGACCAATGTGGTCAACACCTCCATGGGGCTGACCATGACCCGGCGCATCTACGCCTTTAGCCAGCAATATCATGATGATTATTTCATCAAGGAATTT
>WGCN01000040.1 GCA_015493745.1 Calditrichales bacterium | reverse complement strand
TCGAAACCCGTAACGGGCATGCCCGCGCTAAAATCAGTTTCTATTGAAAACAGCTTTCCACCTTCGGGGTGTTCAACGCCGGCCGCGAAATGCTTTCCGGAAAGATGAAAAGGCAGGGCGGTTGTAAATTTGGGAAAACCCCATATCTCTTTTCCCGCCACACAGGCCCGCTCTGTGGTTACCGGAAGATGGTGGATATAAAAACCGACTCTTCTTTTGGCAACGGGCTTCAAAAAATCGGCCAATAAATAGCGGGGACGCTTTTCATCCCTGTGATGCACGGCGGTGGCCAGGGCCACCTCGTTATAAGCGCCGATATCGGAGTTCCGGTATTGGTAAAAGGCCAGGCCGCACAGGGCCTTTTTATTAAAGAAACGACAGGCCTTTATCCCGGAATCGGCAATCATCTCCCCGGCAAGATCGAAAGGAACCCAAAAAAAGAACAGCACGGTGGAAACATCATAATAACGGATAGGCAGCATAACCCGGCCCAGACGGGTGGTAACGGCCTGTTGCCGGACATTAAAAAATGGGGAAGATGTGTTCATGGCAGCTCCCTGTCAATTTATCTTTTTCTATAGCTACGATGGCTCGGCGCTTAATTCAACATCCCATTGCTGTTCGATGATGGCCAGCCGGTTAATTTGGTTGGTGCCTTCATAAATCTGAGCCAGGCGTGTGTCCCTCAGGGCTCTTTCCACACCATATTTACCCAGATAGGCGTGATCCCCCATCAATTCCATGGCCATCGTGCACACCTTGTAAGCCGTATCGCTGGCAAAAACCTTGGCAGCGGCGGAGGCAGAAGGGTTACTGCGCAACTGACGGCAACTGTGCCATACCATGGAGCGCGCCGCCCAAAGTTGTATGATCATCTCGGCCAGTTGCAATTGCACATCCTGATAATCCAGCAGCCGTTTATCGCCCAAAAAGGTTTCCCGGCAAAATTCCAGTGTTCTTTCAAAAGCCCCGCGCGCCTGCCCCAGGGCCATGGCGCCGACCACCGGCCGGGAGTAATTAAGCACATTTTTATTTATGGCCCAGCCGTCGCGTAATTTTCCGACAACATTTTTATGGGGGACAAAGACATCCTGCAAAATAATCTCGGAGGCGTCGGAGGGGCGCTGACCCATTTTCCGCTCCTGACGCCCCACGGAAAGGCCCGGCATCTCTTTGTCCAATAAAAAACATGTCCAGGAATCCAGTCCCTCCTGACCGATTTGGGCAAACAGGGTGAGCTTTTGGGCGATTTTACCGTTGGATATAAACACCTTACTGCCGTTGAGCTTATATCCGCCATCGCACGGCTCGGCTGTCGTAACCAGGCGGGCTTTGGCGCCGCCTTCCGTATGCTCCACATCGGAGCCGGCCTGGGGCTCGGTGATGGCAAAGGCCATCAATACCGGATGCTCCGTTTTAGACTTGTATTGCAAGGGAAGATAGTGCCGGACATAGGTAGGAATATGCCCCGCCAGCAACAAAGGGGCCAGACCCAGGTAGTGGGCCATGAATAACAAACCGATACCTCCGCTCTCCACGGAAAACTCCTCACCGATCAGTGCCGCCTGAAAAACGGCGCTTTTTAAATAGGGGCGCACGGAGGCCCGTCCCAATGGCGGGATCATTAAAACGGAGAGCATGCCATTTCGGGCGGCCAGATTCATCAGCGGCAGCACATCAAAATTCTTATGGTGATAGTCCGCCTCAAAAGCCACGGGACGTATATGCCTGCGGGAAAAATCCAGGGCGCGTTTACGCCATTTCCGGGCACCGCGATCCAGGGTCATGGTGTCGCGTTGCCAAAGGGTAAGGGGGCGTACATCCACCAGCCAGCGCCCGATGGCGCTGAGGCGCTTGGCGGCATTGGGCATGCGTAGTTTGTCTTCAAGGGATTCCATTATAACTCCTCGCTCAATTCGAATATTAAACGGCGCAGGTAAAGGGGAGAACCGGACATGGTTCTCAATGTGTTCATATCGCGCAGCCGTTTTTCCATGCCAAAATCTTCCATATAGCCATAGCCGCCAAAGGTTTGCAGTGAATCGGTAACGGCCGAGGCGCATAGCTCCATCACGGAAAGTTTTGTCATGGCCGCCTGTGTTAAATGCGTGGGACCGATATCGCTAAGCGCGCGGTTGTGTTGCAGCATGCTTTCCGCCGTGTATAAGGCGGTTTGGGCATTTACAAGCAGGGTCTGTATGGCGTCATGGTCACGGATGACGGTTCCACCCTGATAACGCTGCCGACAGTACTCACGCGCCGCTTTGAGCGCGCCACGGGCGATGCCCACGGCAATGGCCGAAAGCCCCAGCCAGTGCATATACCAGCCTTTCCGTAATAAAGCCGTCGCCTCTTCGCTTAAAGTCAGGCCCGGGGCATTTGCGGCTATGTGGAAATGGGACAGGGGACAGGCGCGCAGCCCCAGACGTTCGCGGACTCTTTCCTCTTGTAGGACGCTTTTATTCAATTCGAACAGCACCAGGGCAATACGACCGTTCCGCCTTGTAAAGGTGATCAACGCGCCGGACTTTTCAGGGACGGGTACGAAATAACGGGTCAGAACTCCTTTAGGATCCTCATCCTTTAATGTTGTGTTGTGAGATAAAAAAAGCCTGGCGGCCGGCGGTCGTTCGCTTTCCTGCAAGGCGCAAAGGAGGGGAAGACCGGAAGAGCCGCCACCGTCATAAAAAATGCGTTGAGCCAGCCCGTTGGAATGGAAAAGCACAGCCACCCCGGCGCAGGAAGAAGCCAGCGCGCTCAGCATTTCCAGGGAGAGAGCGGCATGGCTGTGATCCGTTCCCCAAATTCCCAGGCTGTTTTCTCTGTCTGCCCATAAACCGGCCTGTTTACCGGCGGAGATAATCCCGTCGATTTTTGACATATCCCCGTCGGAAAATTCACTGTTGAGATAGGGCTGAATGGTTTGCCGGGAAAACCGCCCGGCCAATTCCCTGAATTCCGCTATCTCTTCCGCACTAAAAGTATATTCTTCCATGGCACATCTTTGCTTCAATTTAAATGAGGGGAATTAATATAAAGACGGAAAGGTTATGAACGGGCATAACCGGGACAAAAGTAAAAAAGATGACCATTGGGAGCAACGCCCCGATGGTATTTTTAGGAGGAGCATCCCATATTGTGGGCCCGCTCCCCGGCGTAAAACCTTTAAATGGCAATCCGCCGGAAAATGTATTAAATTTACCGGCTTTATTTTAAATGGAGAGATATGCCGAAAGCAGCATTGTATACCCTGGGATGCCGGTTGAATCAGGCCGAAACCGCCAATATTGCCCGTGATTTACAAAACCGGGGCTTTGAGATTGTGCCCTTTGGCGAGGCCGCCGATCTGACGGTTGTGAATACCTGCACGGTTACCGAAAAGGCGGACGCCCGCTGCCGGCAGGCCGTGCGCAAGAGTGTGCGTAAAAATCCCGATACCTTTGTGGCCGTGATCGGCTGCTACGCCCAAATGGCCGTTGAGGATATCCGCCGTATCGAAGGGGTGGATTTGATCATGGGCAATGAGCATAAAATGCAGTTGGCCGATTATGTGGAAACGCTGGATAAAATGTCCGAGCCGCGTGTGGTGCATAGCAGCAAGATTTCCCGGGAAAGCTTTACCATCGAATCGGTTGGCTTTTACGATACCCATACGCGGGCTAATATAAAAATCCAGGATGGCTGCAACTTTGTCTGTTCCTTTTGCATCATCGCCACGGCCCGCGGCCCGGCGCGCAGCAGGGATTTTCAGGACATTCTGCAGGAGGCGCACAAGCTGGCGGAAATGGGCCACCGTGAACTGGTGCTTAGCGGGGTGAATATCGGCACCTATAAAAACGAGGATAAAAACTTCCTGGACCTGGTGGCTGCCCTTGAACAGGTACCGGGTATAGAGCGCATACGTATCAGCTCCATCGAGCCGACCACGGTTACACGGGAGTTGATCGATTATATGGCCGCTTCCGCCGTGGTCTGCCCCTATCTGCATATTCCCCTGCAAAGCGGGGATGACGGCATATTGAATTCCATGCGCCGTAAACACGACGCCGCCTTCTTTCGCGAAATTATAGAATATGCCGCTGAAAAAATACCGCATATCGGCATCGGCACGGACATCATGGTCGGCTACCCCGGCGAGGATGAACAGGCCTTTAAAAATTCCAAGGCCCTGCTGGCCGATCTGCCGGTCTCTTTTTATCATGTGTTTACCTATTCGGATCGCAAGGGCACCGGCTCTTATAAAATGAAACCCAAGGTCAGCCCGGATGAAAAGAAAAGGCGCATGCGTTCCATGACCGACCTGGGACAACGCCGTAAAATGCAGTTTATCCGGGAGAATCTGGGGCGTGAATACGACGTGCTTTTTGAAGAAAACAGGGATGGCTGTTGGTTTGGCCTGACGGGTAACTATATCCGCGTGGCGGTAAGGGAAGGTGAACAGCCGTTGCACAATGTGATAAAGCGTGTGCGTCTTGTGCGCCGGGAAGAGGATTATGTTATGGGAGAAATTGTTTGAAAAAGGTTTATATTGAAACATACGGCTGCCAGATGAATGTTTACGATACGGAAATCGTCAAATCCATTCTGGGGCGCAAGGGCTATAACTTTACCGAAACGCCGGAAGAGGCGCAGGTTATTTTTCTCAATACCTGTTCCGTGCGTGAAAACGCCCATAAAAAGGTGCATCAACGCATCAGCGTGTTAAAGCAGCTGCGCCGTCAAAATAAAGAGCTGGTCATGGGGGTACTGGGCTGCATGGCCCAAAACCTGCGCAAGGAGCTGCTGGAAGACAAGGTGGGCGTGGATATTGTGGCCGGGCCGGACGCCTATAAAAAACTGCCGGAAATGCTGGACAAGGTGGAACAGACCGGGGAGAAGGACTTTTACCTGACCCTTTCCGAGTTTGAGACCTACAGCGATGTTTTTCCCACCCATGAAGAGGGGATTAACGCCTGGATCGCCGTGATGCGCGGTTGCGATAATTTTTGCACCTTTTGCGTGGTGCCCTACACCCGGGGACGGGAGCGCAGCCGGGAGCCGGACAATATTGTTGAAGAAGCCCGGCAACTGGCAGGCAAAGGGTTTAAGCAGATTACACTTTTGGGGCAAAATGTAAACTCCTATAAATATGAACACTATGACTTTGCCGATTTGATCGATAGGGTCGCCGGAGTGGAAGGTATAGAACGGGTACGCTTTACATCGCCCCATCCCAAGGATTTTCCCGAAAAGCTGTTGCGGGTGATAGCTGAAAATCCCAATGTCTGTAAGCAGATACATCTGCCCCTGCAGGCCGGCAGCAGCCGCATCCTGGAGATGATGAACCGCACCTATTCCCAACGGGAGTTTTTGGATATGGCCGCCCATATCCGCGAGGTCATTCCCGATATCGTATTGACCACCGACGTCATCGTCGGCTTTCCCACCGAAACGGAAGAGGATTTCCGGGATACGCTGAAAGTGATGGATGAAGTGCGTTTTGACTCGGCCTTTATGTTTAAATATTCGGAGCGTAAACAAACCATCGCTTCCCGTAAATTTCCCGATGATGTCAGCGAAGAGGAAAAGACCGACCGCATGATCCGCCTGGTGGAGATGCAGCAAAAACATTCCCTGGAGCGTAACCGCGCCCATATCGGGCAAACTTTCCGCGTGCTGGTTGAAGGCAATGGAAAAAGAGCCGGGCAGCTTATTGGGCGAAATGACGGTAATAAAATGGTGGCCTTTCCGGGTGCGGGCTATAAAAAAGGTGACTTTGTCAATGTGCGTATCGATGAGGTGACCAGTACCACACTGATCGGGCAGGCGCTGTAGAAAGGGGAAAACCGGGCGGTCAGGCACTAACGGCGGAAGGGGCCGTCCCGGCCATGATGTTCCTAACCGTTTCCTGTAACTGTTTTGGTGTAAAGGGTTTGGAGAGGTAGGCCGTCATGCCGGCATCGAAACATTGTTTTTTATCCTCGGCCATGGCATTGGCCGTTAAGGCCACAATAGGGATGGCCTGACAGCTGTTCTTTGCTTCCAACTCGCGTATGGTGCGCGTTGCCTCCAGGCCATCCATCTCCGGCATTTGCACATCCATCAGGATGATATCAAAACCACCCTGTTTAAAATATTCCACGGCTTCCAGGCCGTTAGCGGCAATTTCCCAGCGGCAGTTGAAACGTTCCAAAATTTTGGACATCAATTTTTGATTGATAGGGTTATCTTCCGCCACCAGTATTTTCAGCGATTCAAGAGGCCTTTCATATAAAACCTCCGTTCCGGAACCGGTGGCTTGAAGAGGAGTGTTATTTAATATATTCTGCAACTTCCAGTCACAAAAAGGCTGACTGTTGAGAAGAATGCAATTTTCAGGCAGATCGCCGGAAGTAGGGGTATTGTGGAACAGGTCGGAAAGAATCACGGTCTTTTTAAAATCATGGAAAAAAGAGTCCGCTTCCTTTAACCATGACCTGCCGGCGGTGATGCATATCATGTCATCGGTGCGTTCCGGTATGGATTCTTTGGTATCCCACTTTTCCCAGGCGATGTTTTGGCTTTCAAGAAGATGTTGTATCGCACCGCTCAGGATATCCGGTATGTCGATTAATATAACCCGTGAAGGATGTTCACTCTGCTGAACCTCCTTTTTATGGGGGGCGCGGGGCATGTCCAGTTCAAACCAAAAAGAGGAACCCCGGCCGGGTTTGCTTATAACACCAATGGAGCCGTCCATGAGGGTGACCAGTTCCCGGCTGATGGTCAGGCCCAAACCCGTGCCACCGAATTTTCGTACGGTGGTGTCATCGGCCTGGGTAAAACTTTCAAAAATGGTTTCCAGCTTTTGCTGCTCAATGCCGATTCCCGTATCGCTGACCGTAAAGCGAACCTTATCCACATCGTTAAAGGTTTTGATTTTTTCAATTTTCAGTTGGATATATCCTTCCTGGGTGAACTTGGCCGCGTTCCCCAGAAAATTAAGTAAAATCTGGCGCAATCTAAGGGCATCGCCGAGATAATGTTCGGCCAGGGATACATCCACCGTGGCAAGGAGTTGGATGTTTTTTTCAAAGCTAAAACCGGCGATAACATCCATGCAACTTTGGACGGTTGACCGCAGGGGTAACGGGGCCTTTTCAATCTGTACCTTTCCGGCCTCGATTTTGGAGATGTCCAGTATGTCATTTATAATCTGCAGCAGGGACTGGGCACTGGTATCTATGTAATGACTCAGTTCCAGCTGCTCTTTGGTAAGCGGTGAGGCGTTTAACAGTCGATTCATGCCGATGATGCCGTTCAGAGGGGTGCGGATTTCATGGCTCATGTTGGCCAGGAATCTGCTTTTTGCCAGGGAGGCCTCTTTCTCCTTTTTCATGGAGGCGTTTAGCTGCTGTGTACGGCGGGCGATCATCTCTTCCAAAGTACGGTTTTCGCGCTCCACCCGTGCTGTGCGCCATTGAATCAACAGTATGACCACGGAGGCGGAAAGGGCAATCATCGACAAGATGAACCACATGGAGTACCAGTAAGGGGATTCGATGGTAAAGGCATAGTTTACTTCGTTCAGGGAGGGCAGGCCATCGCCGCTAACGGCCCGGGCATGAAAACGGTAGTCGCCGGGTGGCAGGTTGGTATAATTAACATAAGAACGGCTGGTGGCTTCACTCCAGTGACTGTCATAACCTTCCAGAAAACTACTGAACCGTACATAATTCGGGGCCTTGTACCACAGGCCGTCCAGTTCAAAGGCGATAGAGTTTTCCCTGTAGTTCAATACTAAATTCTCCGGCGGAGCCCCATTATAATTGGGGGCGATTATTTTATCCAGAATAACCTTGGGTTCGTATAGCGAGGGGGTGTCATGTTGCGGGATATAAACCGATATGCCGCTGATGGTACCAATCCATAAACGGCCCATGGAATCAAGGGTCATGGCATTGATATTAAGTTCATCGCCCACCAGCCCGTCCGGAGTGGTATAATGCCGGAACTGTCCCTTCCGGTAGCTGTAAAATCCCTTGGAGGTGCCGATGTACAGGGTTGTATCACCGCTATTGGCAAAGGCCCAGCTTGTTTTTTGAGGAAATCCGGTTTCCGGGGGATGGTTCTCCATTTTTCCCTGAAAATAGGTAACCAGACCTTTGATCCCGCCAAACCAGAGGGTGTCCCTGAAGAGAATGCCACTGTAATAATAATTACTGATCAGGCCGTCCTCAACGGTATATTGACTTATGGTATCCTGTGTTACATGGAAGATTCCATCGCCATAGGAGGGTATCCAGACGGATGAGTCGGGCATGGGCACCAGTGTCCAGCAGCCGATACTGGAAAGGGGTTCAAAGGTCTCTATTTTGACCGGATCGGTAGAGGTGATACGGGCAATGCCATGATTGGTAGCCAGCCAGATGGTACCATCCGCGGATTTTTTGATATCACGGATATAATTTCCCGGGAGCCCGTCTTCCTTGGTGTAAAGAGTTATTTTTCCGCCGCTTTCATGGAACAGGCCGTCCCGGCTTCCGTACCAGCTATCCTTGCCGTCAAAATAAAACCGCCGCACCGATGCATGATTAAAGGCTTGTGGCCGGTACTCTTCGATCTTCATATCCGGGCTTATTTTATAAACACCCCGGCTTTGAACACCAACCCACATTTCATCGTTTTTTGTACCTAAGGAAAAGATATAGGTATTGGGTAGTCCGTGCTTGCGGGTAAAAGAGAGAAAATTTTGTTGGGCCAGCTCGCTGGCACCACCGTTGGTACCAAACCACAAATTCTGTTCCCGGTCCTGAAAAATGCGCATGACCTTATCATTAATCAGGCCGTTGTAAGAGTCTAAAACGGATAGTTCACCGTTGATAAACTTTACGGCACCCAGGCGTGTCGCCGCCCAGATGGCGCCGTCCCGGGTTTGGATAATATGATAAATACGGTTGGATGGCAGACCATTGCTTAGGTCATAATGTTTTAAAACCGTCAGTTGCTTATCCTCAATGCGGATGATATAAATACCGGTACGGCAACCAAGCCAGACCGTGCCGTCATCCAGGGGGAGAATGCTGCGTATTTCAGGGTCAGGCAGGCCTGATTCGCGGTTAAAAATGGTTGTGTCCCCGTTTTGAATATAGGCCAGGCCCACATCGTAAATGGCTACAAGAATGGAACGGTCCTTTTGCAAGGCGATATCGCGCACATAGTGAATGTTTGTATCGCGGTGTAAGCGCCGTTTTTTAAACCCCTTTCCGGGATGATAAATGATTATGGCCGAGCTGTCCGTTCCGAACCAGATTTCATCGCCAATCTGTTCAATGGCATATATGCTGCCGCCAATGGGATCCTCTACAAAATAGGCGTTAATTTCCGGCCGGTCACGTTTCCCGGCATTGATATGAATAATACCGTTGCCGATGGTCCCCAGCCACAGATGGCCTTCGGGGTCTTCATGTATGGCGAATACGGCGTCGGATTTTTTATGGGTCGGGGGACTGTCAAACAAAGAGAAATCATGGCCGTCATAACGCGTCAGGCCGGCGGCCGTGCCCAGCCAGATGTAGCCGTTACGATCCTGAATGATATCATATACCTGTGATTGCGGCAGACCGTCGCTAACGCTAAAGTTTTGAAATTGCCAATCCTGCCCGGAAAGGGGCAGAGCAACAACAAATAACAGGGCAGATTTTAAAAATTGATTCAAGTTAAACACCATTCGCTGATACAGGCTTATCAGGATTTTCGGTAAAAAGGCTGTACGGTAAAGAAAAAAACTTCTTTTCAGTGTTTTTGGCCAAAGAATAGCAACCTCTTTATGTTTTTATTTGTCGTTGGCTTTTATAAATTTGGTAAATTCGACGATAAGCCTGAACTGATCGATAAATCCCATGGAGAGAGTATGATTGAATTTAATGAAGAACACAGGATGGTGCGGCAGATGGTGCGCGAGTTTGCTCAAAAAGAGATGGCGCCCATCGCCATTGAAATAGATGAAGAAGAGCGCTTTCCGGTAGAAACGTTTGAAAAAATGAAAGAGTTGCACCTGTTGGGGCTTCCCTTTAGTGAAGAGTACGGCGGGGCCGGCATGGATCAGATTTCCTATGCCATTGCCCTGGAGGAACTGGCCCGCGTTTGTGCTTCCACCGCCTTGTCCTATTCGGCCCATATTTCACTGGCCGGGATGCCGCTGGCTTTTTTTGGCACGGAGGAACAAAAACAAAAATACCTGGTACCTCTGGCCCGGGGTGAGAAGCTGGGTTCCTTCGGTCTGACCGAACCCGGCGCGGGCAGTGATGCCGGCGGAACGCGCACAACGGCCGTAAAAGACGGAAACGACTATATCCTGAACGGCTCCAAGATATTCATCACCAATGCCGCCTATGCCGATATCTTTATCGTTACGGCGGTTACCGACTCCGGAAAGGGGACCCGGGGGATTTCCAGTTTTATTCTGGAAAAGGGCATGGCCGGTTTTGAAATCGGGAAAAAGGAAAAAAAGCTGGGTATGCGGGCTTCCCCCACCAGCATGCTCCATTTTACCGATGTGCGTGTACCGGCGGAAAATCTGCTGGGCAAACTTAACGAAGGATATAAACAGTTTTTAATAACCCTGGACGGGGGAAGGGTGGGCATCGCCGCCCAAACGCTGGGTATTGCCAAAGCGGCCTTCGAAAAAAGCATGCAATACGCCCGTGAGCGTGAACAGTTCGGTGCGGCGCTCAACCACTTTCAGGCCATTCAGTTCATGCTGGCCGACATGCAAACCAAAATCAGCGCCGCCGAGCATTTGGTTTATCACGCCGCGCAATTGCGTAATGACGGCAAACCTTATAAATTGGAAGCTTCCATGGCCAAGTTGTTTACATCGGAAATGGCCATGGAGGTAACCAAAAACGCAATCCAGATACATGGCGGATACGGATACACTAAGGAGTATGAAGTGGAGCGTTACTGGCGGGATGCCAAACTGATGGAAATCGGCGAAGGCACTTCGGAAGTGCAACGCATGGTGATATTCCGTGAAGTCTTAAAGAAAGCACAATTAAAATAAATGCAGATATCGTCGCTTTGGAAAAAGCTTTTACAAACCTTTGACAAAAAGCCCGATGGGTCCGCCTCACTTAGAGAGCTGATCAATAAAGGGGCTTATTTCCTGCTGATGGTGGTGGCCATCCCCTTGTTGTTATCCACCGATAACAGCATCCAGTATACGGACGTCAAAATAGGCAGTGTGGCTACCAAAAAGGTGGTGGCTCCCTTCAATTTCTTTATTTTGAAAACAAAAGAAGAATTGAAAAAAGAGCGGGATGAGGCCGTGGCCCGGGTTCCCGCTTATTTCAGCTACAAGCCGGAGCCGGAAAAAAAAGGTCTGGAAAAACTGAAACAGGTATTGGCCTATGTCCGGTCGGATAATCTGGAAAAACAGTTTTCCGATTCTTCCGGTACAATACTCACCCGCCATAACCGTATCTTCCGGGACTCCCTCGGTATTTCGGTCACAACACAATATTACAGTCAGTTTAGCCGTTTTCTTCAGGGTAAACGGCTGGAAACGTTCGCCACAAACTGGTGGAAAAAACGTTTTAAAAAAGGGGTGGTGGATCTCCGGGAAAAGGACATCGATCGTGATGAGGTAATTCTGATCCGTGATGATATCGAACACCGTCTGCGGCGGGATCAGTTGGTGAATCTGGATTCGGCCATTGTCGACTTTGTGACCGCCCTGGAAAAAAGGTACCAGGATCCCCCCAGGGAAGCCTGGCGGGTGGTACTGGCTCAAACCTTAAAACCCAATTTCTACTTTGATCCCAAAAAAACGGAAAGCGAACGGCAAAAAGCCATCAACAGCGTAAGCCTGACCAAGGATATGGTTTATGAAAATGAGCGGATTGTCGACGCCAACGAACGGATCGATGAAGACATCTATCAAAAACTGTATAGCCTGGAAGTGGCCCGGGTGGAACGCAGCAAAAAAGAGGGCAACTGGCAACCGATCATCGCCAAGCTGGGTCGCTTTATGCTGGCCGCCGCCATTCTGTTCGTAGTGGGGCTTTATCTCTTTTCTTTCCGGAAAAAAATATTCTACGATAACAAAAAATTACTTCTGGTCACCTTGATTATCATCCTCAATATTGTCATCGCCGCCGTTATTTCCGGTCCGCTCAACTGGCCGGTTTATGTCATACCGACGACCATCGGCTCCATGCTCACGGCAATTCTTATCGATTCGGGCATCGGTTTTGTGGTCACCGTGGCCATCGCCCTGCTTTTGGGCGGTATCCAGGGCGGAGGATATGATATTACCATGCTGACCATCGTCAGCGGGATGATCTCCATCTTTGCCGTTTATGAAATCCGGAACCGCAATCAGATTTTCAAAGCGGTGCTGTATATCGCTTTATCCTATCTGTGGATCATCGGCGCCTTAACCTTTTTACGTTTTGACAGCCTGAACAGCATGGCCCGGATTTTTACCTACAACCTTTTGCCCAACGCGGTATTCGCGCCCCTGGTCACCTATATGATTCTGGAAGTTTTTGAACGGGGCTTTGATATAACAACCGATGTTCGTCTGCTGGAGCTTTCCGATTTGAACCATCCTTTGTTAAAAGAATTGTCCATTAAAGCACCGGGAACGTTTCATCACAGCATGGTGGTGGGCAACCTGGCGGAAGCGGCCGCGGAAGAGATAGGAGAAAATTCCCTGCTGGCCCGGGTCGGTGCATATTACCATGATATCGGTAAAATGGAAAAACCGGAATACTTTGTGGAAAACCAGATGGATGCCAAAAACAGGCACAGTGAGCTGAAACCCAATATGAGCGCTCTTATTCTGGTTTCCCATGTAAAAACAGGCCTGGAACTGGCCGAACAGTACAAGCTCCCCGGACGTATCCGCGATTTTATCGCCGAACATCACGGTACCACCCTGATGAATTTCTTTTACAATAAAGCGGTGGCCCTGGCCGGTGACAAGGATAATGTCAATGAATCGGATTTTCGCTATCCGGGCCCCAAGCCGCAAAGCAAGGCCACGGCCATCGTGATGATGGCCGATACCGTGGAAGCGGCGACGCGCACGTTGCAAAACCCGACCCCTTCGCGTATCCGCGCCTTTGTGGAAGGTCTGGTGGATGCCAAATACCGTGATGGGCAGTTTGATGAGTGTGATATCACCTTTAAGGAGGTCAAACAGAGCATCGATGCTTTCATGCCCATACTTTACGGGGTTTTCCAGCACAGGATTGAATACCCCGGCGCGGGAGGAAAAGCGGTAAAAAGCGGCGGCAAGGAGAAAAACAGGGATAAAAACGGTAACGGTTCAAAGGCGGCCAATGGAAATCGCCCTGCATAATACCCACCCGGATATCAACCTGGAAGAGGAAACCGTCACCGAGCTTGTCCGGAAGGTGAGCCGTGACCTGTCTCTGAAAATGGCATCCTGTACGGTCATTTGCACGGATGACACCCTGATCAGCGATCTGC
Organism: Calditrichales bacterium; assembly: GCA_015493745.1. Classification (GTDB taxonomy): domain Bacteria; phylum Calditrichota; class Calditrichia; order Calditrichales; family J004; genus J004. The sequence goes on along the minus strand of WGCN01000040.1, from coordinate 39,754 downwards.
ACAATACTTATTTTAATGATCCCGACACCACCGATGTCATTACCTTCGATTTGGGCGAGGATGCCGTTGAAGGGGAAATTTATGTTTGTGTGGATCAGGCAGCCCGCCAGGCAAAGGAATTCGGGGTTAGCACGCCGAATGAGATTCGCCGGCTTATCATTCACGGTCTGTTACACCTGGCCGGCTATGACGACCGGGAAGAAGCCGACCGGCGGGAAATGAAAGAGCTGGAAAACCGTCTTTACGGGCAGACGCCCTCCTGGTAAGCGGCGGTCTTTTGGCCCGGTTAAAAAACTTCGTTTACGGAAGCATGGTTAATATCATATTAAGGAACGGATCATGAAGCTCGAGTTACGTGCGTTGGTGCTGATATTCGTATTCTGTGGCGCGGCCCTGGCCGGACAGGATGATTTATATATGGCCACAAATTACCAGAAGGTCTATTCAAAGGGGGAAACACGCCGCCCGGATGGCCGGCCCGGCTCCGGTTACTGGATCAACCGGGCCTCCTATAAGATCGATGTAACGGTTTATCCGGCAACCCGTTTGCTAAAAGGCCGGGCGGAAATAGAATACAGCAATGACAGCCCGGATACCCTTAAACTGCTGGTTATGCGTCTCTATCAGGATATTTACCGTCAGGGCAATGCCCGCAATTCGGCCATGGACCCGCTGGCGGTAACCGAGGGTATGGAAATCCTGCGCTTAAAGGTCGGTGATGTACGGATTGATACCGATGATCCGGCGGGCGCGGCCCAAAGACGGGGCACCAATCTGTTTATAAAGCTGGAAAGTCCGCTGTTGCCGGGAGAAAAACGGCGGTTGGAGATTGACTGGAAATATTATATTGCCGAAAAATCACGCATACGCTCCGGCATGTATGATAAAAGCAGCGCCTTTGTGGCCTATTGGTATCCGCAGATGGCGGTTTACGATGATGTGTTCGGCTGGGATGTCCTCAACTATACCGGCTTACAGGAGTTCTATAACGACTTTCACGACTATGACGTCCGCATCAGCTTACCGGCAGGGTACAGTGTCTGGGCAACCGGAATTTTACAGAATCCCGGGGAAATCCTGCCTTCCGAGCAATATGAGCTGTGGAAGCAGGCCTTCCGGTCGGATGAAACGCGCTCTTTGTTATCGCAAAAAATTTTGGACGAAGACAGCGTGATGATTAACGAGGGGCGCGCGGCCTGGCATTTCAGGGCCGGTCATGTGCCGGACTTTGCCTTTGCCTTTAGCGATCATTATGCCTGGGACATCCGCTCGGTAGAGGTGGAACCCGGCCGCCGGGCCCTTATACAGGCCGCTTACCCCAAGGATGACGAAAACTCCTTCGATGTGTGTGAGATCGCCGCCGAAAGTATTGCCTTCCTTTCCGGGGAATTCCCGGCCATACCTTATCCCTATCGTGCCATGACCGTTTTTATAAGCAAGAACGGCGGCGGTATGGAGTTTCCCATGATCGTCAATGACGGGTCGGTAAAAAAACATGCCCGGCGTGTCAGTCTGACCTCCCATGAAATCACCCACACCTATTTTCCCTTTATGATGGGTATAAATGAGCGCCGTTTTGCCTTTATGGATGAGGGCATGGCGGTGATGTTGCCCTTTCAGGCGCAACTGGCCCTGGCGCCGGAGGAAAATGTCATCGTGCGCCGGGTGAAGGGGTACAATAAAATCGGAGGAAGCATCTTCGACTTGCCGATGATGATCCCCTCCTATGAGTTAACCGGCCGCGCCTACCGCAATGCTTCCTATAACCGTCCCGGGATGGCTTATGAATATCTGCGTGAAATGCTGGGGGATAAGGTCTTTTTAAAGGCTCTGCATGACTATGTGGAAAACTGGCAGGGGAAACATCCCTTGCCCTATGATTTTTTCAATACCTTCAACCGTGTAAGCGGAGAAAATCTGAACTGGTACTGGAAACCGTGGTTTTTTGAATTTGCCTATGCCGACCTGGCTTTGGGCCCAATAAACCAAACCGCCGCCGGTCTGGATATCGTGGTTAAAAATGTAGGCGGCCTGCCGCTGCCGGTACGTATCGCCGTTACCGGTGAGGACGGACGGGAAAAGATTGTGGAAAAAACAGCCGCCGTCTGGCGCCGGGGGCAAGATGCGGTGACCATCCATGTGGATGAAATCAACAAGCCGGTCAAAGTGCTTTTAGGCGGCGAGACCATCCTCGATGCCGACAAAAACAATAATATACAGGAAAACTTTTAGGGAGATGGACTGGTGCAAAAAATTCTGATTACGGGCGGAGCCGGTTTTATCGGCTCCAACCTGATACATTACTTGATAGAAAATGAAGTGGCCGAAGTGCTGAATGTGGATTTGCTGACCTATGCCGGTAATCGCGCATCCTTGAGAAAGATTGAAAATTCGCCTTTGTACCATTTTGAGCGGGCCGATATCCGTGACCATGAAATGATGGCCCGCCTGTTTGAGGCCTTTGGCCCCGACCGTGTGATGCATCTGGCGGCGGAGTCCCATGTGGATCGTTCCATAGACGGTCCGGCCGATTTTCTGAACACCAATATCATCGGCACCTATACCATGCTCGATACCGCCAGGAGTTATTGGGAAAAGCTGAGCGCGGACTCAAAAGAGCGTTTCCGTTTTTTGCATATCTCCACCGATGAGGTCTTCGGCTCCCTGGGGCGGGAGGGCATGTTCCATGAAGATACGCCCTATGATCCCCGTTCGCCCTATTCGGCCAGCAAGGCTTCCAGCGATCACCTGGTGCGCGCCTGGCAGCATACCTACGGCCTGCCGGTACTGATCACCAATTGTTCCAATAATTACGGTCCCTATCAGTATCCCGAAAAACTGATTCCCGTTATCATCCTGAACGCCCTGCAGGGAAAGCCCATACCGGTATACGGTCAGGGGGAAAATATCCGCGACTGGCTCTATGTGGAAGATCATGTACGGGCCTTGATCCGTGTGCTGGAGCAAGGCACAACGGGAGAGACCTACCTCATCGGTGGAAATAATGAGCAGACCAATATCGATGTCGTGCATAAGATTTGCAGTCTGCTGGACAGACACAAACCCCGCGAGGACGGGCGTCCCTACGGGGAGTTGATCACTTTTGTCGCCGACCGGCCGGGACATGATATGCGTTACGCCATAGATGCCTCTAAAATTAAAAGGGAGCTGGACTGGGAGCCTAAACACGATTTTGACAGCGGCATGGAAAAAACGGTATTGTGGTATCTCAATAACCTGGACTGGTGTAACGAGGTGCTTCACGGCGTTTATAACCTGGAGCGCATAGGTTTGGGGGAAAAACGATGAAAGGTATTATTCTTGCCGGCGGCAGCGGCACCCGTCTGCATCCGGCCACCATGTCCGTCAGCAAACAACTTTTACCGGTATATGATAAGCCGATGATCTATTATCCCTTATCCACATTGATGCTGGCCGGTATCCGTGAAATTCTGATCATCACCACGCCCCAGGACCGGGAGCAGTTTCAAAGACTGCTTGGAGACGGAAGACAGTGGGGAGTTGAGTTGACCTATGCCGTGCAGCCCAAACCGGAAGGACTGGCCCAGGCCTTTATTATCGGTGATGCCTTTGTGGGCAGGGACAGCGTGGCCCTGGTGCTGGGGGATAATATTTTCTTTGGTCACGGTCTGTCGGAAAAATTGAAAAGCGCCGTCGAGCAGAAGACGGGAGCCACCGTTTTCGGCTATTATGTTAAGGACCCCGAGCGATATGGTGTGGTGGCTTTTAATGAAAAAGGCAAAGCGGTCAGCATTGAGGAAAAACCGGAAAAGCCGAAATCAAATTATGCCGTTACCGGTCTCTATTTCTATGACAATGATGTGATCGATATCGCCCGCAACATAAAACCCTCGCCGCGAGGCGAACTGGAAATTACCGATGTCAACCGGGTCTATCTGGAACGCAACCGCTTGCATGTGCAACTGCTGGGGCGGGGCTATGCCTGGCTGGATACGGGAACCCATGCCTCGCTGGTGGATGCCACGCTGTTTATCAAAACCATCGAAGACCGGCAGGGGCTGAAGATCGGTTGCGTGGAGGAGATCGCCTGGCGCATGGGTTTTATCGACGCGGCCGGTTTGGAAAAACTGATCGAACCCATGTTAAAAAGCGGGTACGGGCAATATCTGCAAAGCCTGTTGACGCCATAGGGCGCTTTTTTCAAATAAAGACTTCCGGTAAAAATTGTTTTGCTGTGTACCGCCGTTTGATCTCCCCTTTGGGCAGGGCAATCTTGCCGGGTCATGTTGAAAAACACGCCTCTTCGATAATCCGGGCTTAGGTTTTAAAAAGGTTTGTAACAGAAAAAGCCCGCCATGGGCGGGCTTTTTCTGTTAGAAGGATATTACATACCCGGCCGCGGCCCGGCCATGCCTTTGGGGCCGCAGGACTTTTTGCCACCTCTGTGCGGCGGACGGCTGTCAAATACAATCCTTTGTTCATCGCTTAAAAGCCGCCGTACCTGCTGCCGCTTTTCAGCCCGCAGTTTGGCTATTTTTGCCTTCAGCGAGGCGATTTCGTCGATCAGGGTGTTGACCGCTTTCATATTGACCGGGGACGCCGTTTGCAGGCTGCGCAGGCGGGCCCGCTTTTCCCCTATGCTGTTCTTGATGGGCAGCGCCTTTTTCATCATATCCAGACGCAAGGCCTTGATCTGTTCCTTTTGCTCATCCGTCAGGTTGGGGATGTTTTTAAACATCATATTCCCGTCAGGGCCGTGTCCCCTCATCATTTGCGGGTGGTGCATACCTCTTTGACCCGGCATGGGCTGAGCGGACAGAAAGGATGTGCTGAACATCAGGCTCAGCGCCACCGTGATTAATATGGATCGCTTCATAAAATTCTCCTTTTGTTATGGGCTTTAAGCTTTCTGTAGGTATGACAAACGCCTGGGGAAATTATTGCAGTTTTCCGTTTGTCGTGCCGGAGAAGTTGAAAGGGATGGTGCCTGTAGGCCCTGTGGACCGGGGAAAGCCGGGTTAAAAAGCGAAATATATACCGAGATGAAAACTGTCGGGCGTGGGATCGATGAGCCGCCGGGTAAGTTTATAGCCGTAATCGATGCGGATAGGGCCGAGCGGGGTGAGGAGAGCCAGTCCCAGGCCGGTGGAGAGCCGGATATCAAGGGGGCGGAAATCGGATATCTCGCTCCATACATTGCCGGCGTCGATAAAAACCTCACCCATCAACAGCCAGAACAGTGGAATGCGGGCCTCGATATTGGCCAGGAACAGCATTTTCCCTCCGGCGGCGGAAGTGATCTGTCCCTGTTCATTAAGCACCGCGGCCGGACCCAGTAATTGTTCGCCGTAGCCCCGCACACTGGTGGCTCCCCCGGCATAAAAGCGTTCACTGATGGGGATGCTTTTGGAACCGCCCAGTTCATAGATGATACCGCCCTTTAGACGGGAAGCCAGCACCCATTCGAGTTTTTTGCCCAGGATGTTGGGGCGCCAGGGTTGATAGCGCTGCCAACTGCTGATAAGCGTGATATACTGGTTGGTCACTGTTTGCATGTCTATCTGCCCGACACTTTGCGAGAAGCTGATACTCAGGTCGTTCAGCGCCCCGTGGTCGGGATTAAAAAGATTGTTACGGGTATCGCGCTTGCCGTAAAGGGAAATCCCGTAAACCCGGCTTTGGCCCTCATCAAAATCGGTGACCTTGGTCAGGTCGATTTGTCCGTTATCAAGCTGATTCAGCTGTTTGGCGCTCAGGGTGGCGTTGGCCTCGTATTTTTCAAACTTGTGGTGTACTTCAAAGGAGGCCCTCAGCAGGTCAAAATCGGCGCTGTTGGGCAGGCGAAACTGATGATAGGATATCTGAAAAATACCGGGCGTCCGCGTGTAGCCGATCCAGGGTTCCACAAATTTAAAGGTGATTTCATTCTCGGCATTGATAAGTTTATTGCGGCTGGATTCATACATCAGGGAGGGGGTGATGTGCAGACTGGCCGAACGGCCGGTACCGAAAAGGTTGCGGTGTCCGCCCTCAAAAGTGAACTCGGCCTTGCTGCCGTAAAACTCCTGCTGTTCATGGGCCACACCCATGTAAAGGCCTATCCAGCGCGCCTCTTTTTCCTTTACCCGGATAATCAGTGTCGCCTGTCCGGCGGCCTCCTTATCCGGTTCCAACTCCAGACGGACAAACTGAAATAAACCCGTACCGTAAAGGTTTTGCTGGGATTGATCCAGCTTTTTGCGGTTATAGATATCACCCTTTTTTATTTCCAGCTCACGGCGGATGATGAATTTTTGCACCAGTTGCAAACCGATATACCGGATATCCTTAATGGTTACGGTTTGATTCTCTTTAATGGTAAAATCGGCATAAACCAATGTATCCTGTTGAAACCGGTAATCCAGATTTATTTCCACAAAAGGCTTGCCCGAATTGTAATAAAGGTCTTCCAGACGCTGTTTGACTATACCGACAATGCTTTCATCGATGGGAATGTGAAAGGAGACATCGGCTAAAACTTCCCCGCGCAGCCGCGTGCTGTCGATATCCTTGTTGCCGGTAAAGGTAATGCCCTGCAGATAGAAGCGGGGGCCGGGCTGAATGGTGTATGTCAAGGCAACCTTTTCACGGTTTCCGGAGAACTTAAGGGTATCGAGCACCTTGACCGTTAAAAAACCCTGTTTACGGTAAAAGTTACTCAATAAAATCTGATCCAGCTTAATCAGGCGCGGCTCGAACAGGGCTCCTTCTTCGGAACGGATCACGTCGATCAGCTCCGCCCGGGAAAAGGGGGCACTGTTGTTGATTTCGATACGATTGATTTCGGTGTCCACCGCCGGGAGCTGCACCGGCAACAACAGGGCCAGGAAAAAAATTATCGGTATACGGCTTTTCATGGTCTTGATCCTAAAACGAGTATTTCCATGACAGACCCACCTGGATTTTATCATTGGCCTGCGGAACGGTTTTTTCATAGTAACTCTTTAGGCTCCAAAAACGATTGATCCGGTACTCCAGCCCGATCCGGTTGCCGGCATCCCAGGAAAGCTTGGGTGTGGGGACGCCGCTGCCGAACTGGGTGCGGTATTCGATATACAGATCGCTGGTAAGATACTTCCCAAAGGAAATGGAGGCCTGTTTCAGCCCGTTGTTAAGCTTAAGTTTTTCAAGATCGAGCAGTTTGGAACTGGAGCTGATTTCCACCTTATCGAGGCCGGTAAGGTCTTCCACGCCCCGTTCGGCGGCGGTGAGCAGGGAATTGGTGGCCACATCTTCCCCCATGCTGCGCATGGCCGAGCCGGTATTGCGGGCCAGGCTGGAGAGATCTGCGCCCAGGGTAAGCAGGGTGATCTTCTCCTGCTCGGAGAGGCTGAGTTCCTGGTTGCTCTTTTCATCGAATACGCGGATATCCTGCTGAATATTGTCCAGATTACCCGTTATGGTTAATACAAACCGCCTGCCGTCGCTGAGGCTTTCGGTTTGTATGTTTAATTCGGGGTTGATGCGCAGGGGGTTGTTAAAGTTGATGGTACCGCTGACCACATTAAAACTTTGGTTGAAGGTGGAGAACTTGCCCCAGTTGGTTTCCAGTAAACCGCTAAGTAAAAAACGCTCCGTACCGGGCTCGATGGAGGCCTGGACATTTCCGCTCAGGTCGATTTTAAAATTATTGCTGACGTCCAGACCGGAGTTGACAATGATGAAATTTCCCGGCAGAAAAATATCAAGGTTTACATCCAAATAGGGCGGCCCGCTTTTGATATCGGGCTGGCTGAGGTAGATGTTTTGTTGCAGTTGTTTGAGATCCACCGCGTATTCACCGCCGGGCAGGGTGAGGTTGCCGCGCACATGCAGGGTATCGCGGCCATAGACTTTCAAGTCTCGCGTGCTGAGCAATACCTTGGTGTTGCCGACGAAATAATCCACAAAAAACTGATTGGCCCTGATCTTTAAATCCATTTCCGGTCGTAAAATATTTCCGGTTTTAATATTTCCCGAAAGTGCCAGATAACCGTCTTTCCTTTTGGCCGGAACCAGCCAGGCCCACAGACGCGAAACAAAACCGAAGCCTTTTTCCAGGAAATCCCTGGGTTTTTGGGAGTGCATTTCCGCCCGGGCAAAGTTCAGGATATAGTCCTCGGCCCGGGCCTTGATGTTTACGCCGGTAAGCGGATCCTTGACGCGGGAAAGCAGAATGACGCCGTCGTCCATGTTTAAAAAGCCCTCGCGCAAGGCCGGTTTGGCCGGGGTGCCGTCCAGGGTCAGTTCCATTTCGTAGGGGCCGCTGATGGACTCCACCTGCGCGTTGAGGTCGCCGATAAAAGTGATGGTATCGTCCTTGCTGCGGATGAACAGCTCAAAAGGATTGTCCATCAGGTTGTCATCGGTTTCGCTAAAGGAGAGCTGTACCTGCTGCCAGCCGCGGGCGCTGAAGGCGGTACCGTTCAAATCCCCGCTGAGGCTGTCCAGTATCATATAGCCGCTGTTGTACTGCCCGAAAACATTTAATGAATCCAGGCGGAAGGTATCGTATTTAAAGTCGCGCAGATGGAAATTCTGGCGCATAAAGGGGTTGTCCATGTTGCCGACGATTTCCAGCATGCCGGAAAGACGGCCCCTGAGCGGATGGGGAAGCTTGAGCAGCGGGTTGTATGTTTCCAGCTTAATATTTTCAAGCGTCATCCTCATATCACTGCGAGTTGAGGCAATAAGGTCATATATCTGGCTGCCGCCTTTGCTCAGATTGATGTTCAGGTTGCCATTGATCTCGATGCGGGAGTTGCCCTGTTCGGCGGTGAATTGGCGGATATGGACGCTGTCCTGATTATAATCCACCTCCATATCCATGCGCCCGAGGGGGGTGTCGTCAAAGGAGACCTTTTCGCCAATGATGTCCATAAAGGCAAAGGGCCGGCCTTTATTTACGGTAAGATGCAGCATGCCGGTAAGGATACCGCTTACTTTATGGCCCGGCATAAACTGTTGGAAGGGTTGCAGATCAACCTTATCCAGGGAAAACTGTATGCCGGACTGGCTGCCGTCCCAGTAATGGTTGCCCCAGGCTTCCAGTTGCGTGTCGCCGGGTCCGCTGAGCATAAAGTCACTGCTGAAAATGCCGGTACTGTCTATGGCTATATTAAAGGGCCTGTCGGTACCCAGCCAGTAATCACCGTAAGCCAGTTGTAAATCGGTAATGTGCATGCGTACGCCGGCGGAGTCATAGGGCATCTCCATGGCCAGTTGTATATAGTTGCTTTCACTATAGATGGAGGCGGAGTCAATGGTCAGCAAATTGTTTTTATGATGAGCGGTCATGACAATATCATGAAGGGGAATGTCATAAACACGGCCACGATTGATGCGGAAGTCGGCAAAGCCGGAGCGCTTGCTCATCAGGCTGTCCAGCGTAAAAAGAAAACGGACGGTATCGAAGCTGGTTTTCTGAAAGCGAAAACCCGAAACGGTAAAGGCCCCTTGCAACGAGGGATCGGCCAGCGGGCCGGTGGCGTCAAAACGGGTGGTGAAACGGCCTTGCAGAGAATCCTGACCCAGGGCCCGGCCCATGGAGGATAAATCCTGCCCGATGGCATCCAGATGAAATTCGATATCCTTTAAGCCGCGGATTTCGCCATCGAGGGTAAAACGGGCGTTATTGGCCAGTTTAACAAACGAAGGCTGGTGGATGTAGATTTTCCGGCCCTCGGTTTTTATTTCCAGTCGCATGGAATCCATGTTAAAGATATCATAGCGGCAGGAATAGGCGGTCAATACCCCGGAAACTTGTGGCGCATGGCGGGTCAGCCGGGGAATGTTGAAGGAAAAGTGCCCGTTGATATCCGAGGAGGGCAGTCCCAGTCCCAGCATGGCGGTATTGAATTTTTCGATGGAGGCCTGTCCCCGGAAAGCCGTCCAGTTATTCAGATCACCATGGATATGAATCCGTCCGATGTTGCTGGCAATGTTCAGGGTGTCCAGCAGGATGCGCCCATGGTCATAACGGACATAGGCCCGGGCCTTGTTCAGCAAACGGCCGTTGTAAGCGCCGGCCAGTTCACTGCTGAGCGAGAAATTAAGCGGCTGCCCGGCCAGGGTCATCTTACCGCTGAGAAAGCCTTGTTTGAACAGACTGTCGGGAACCAGGTTTCTTAGATCCGGTTCGGCCAGATAGATATCGTCAATGGTGATCAGAAAAGAGGTGGGCCGGCCCAGATCCATATCGGCGGCCAGGCGCAATGTTGAGTGTTCGGTTTTAAAATCAAACTGATTCACGGTAAGTTTATCGGGCCGGATACGCAGCTTAAAGGACATGTTCCGCAAGGCCAGTTTTTTTTGAGGCCATAATCCGGAAAAATGCTTCAGTTGCAGGTCGATCCGATCCCGGTGAAGCGCCAGCCCGAGGCGCAGATTGATATCGCGGAGACTGTAGCCGTTAATGTTTAAAACAGAGGAGTTGACTTCAAGGTCATCCAATTTAAAAGCGGGTAGCTGGCGCAAAATGCCGGCGATGAGCTCCCCGCTTTGCAATTGGGCCAATAGTGAATCCGTGCGTGCCGTGGCGGCCGGTTTGGGGCGGGCCGGGCGGGCAGTGGCTCTGGTGCGGATAGTCAGCGAGTCAAACAGTAAGCGGTGGATACGCACCTGTTTGAACAGCAGATCGCTCGGGGAAAACCGGATGATGATGGTGTGCGCGCCAATTTCCAGGGTGGAATCTTTATTGAAATGAAAATCCTTCAGTATGATCTCATTGATCAGGTTGCCGCGCAGACTGCTATAGCTTACCTCTCCCTTGTCCCGCAGTTGGCTGTTGATGAGCGATTCAACGGCCGAGGAAATCACGTTGGTTTGCCAGTGCAGCAGACCGGTAATGATGAGCAAAGCGGTCAGAAAAAGGGAAAACCATAAAACTATTTTTAGCCCTCTTTTGAAAACAGAGGTGGTTTTTTTTTCAGAGTTCATTTAGGAAACATCGACTCCCTTGTCTTTTAAAAAAGCTTGCATGTAGGCCAGACGTCTGTTTACCGATGGGTGGCTGTGGAACAGAAACTCTTCCCAGGCCGGTGGCTCGGGATCACTCAGGTTGGATTCGGCAAGTTTTCTCAACGCTTCAGGAAAAGCCTGTGGTTTAGTGCTGTGTTCAAGGGCATAACGGTCCGCCTGTCGCTCATTAAACCGGCTGAGCATGTTTTGCAACGGTGTTACCGGCATTTGAATCAGGGTCAGTATCAGTCCCAACAGGGGCAGGGCGCTCACATCGCCGTAAGCGGGAATGTTAAAAAGCTGCCAGCTCATGCCGTAGAGCCAGGCTGTCAGCCACAGGCTGCCGTAGCTGATCAATGTGCCGGTGACCAGACCCCATGTTATATGACGGTGCACATAATGTCCCACTTCATGGGCAAAAACGGTTTCTATTTCATCGATGCTCATAGTGTTCAGCAGCGTGTCACCGATAATGATGCGTTTACCTTTACCCATGCCGGTAAAGGCGGCATTGGCTTTGTTGGTTGTTTTGCTCATATCAAAACGATACACCCCCTTCAGGTTGAAGTTCCCGTTTTTTGCCAGCACTTTCATGCGCTCCAGAAGGGCCGGGTCTTCCAGGGGCTCAAACTTATAAAACAGGGGAAAAATAAGCTGTGGGGCCAGCTTGCCCAGCACAACGGAAAAGATAAACAGGGCGGTGGCCGTCCATAACCACCAACTGTGCGGATGGTTGGTAAAAAAATAGAAAAAGAGCAGCAAAAGGGGTAAAAACAGAACCATGCCCAAAAGCAAAACCTTGAGACGTTCCATCAGCCATTGTTGCATGTTTTGATTGCTCAGCCCGTAACGGTGTTCCAGCCAATAATCCTTAAGCCAGGAGAGCGGCGCCCCGGCGACGTAGTAGACAAGTCCCAGAAAAAGGCTGAATAACAATAAGGCGCCGTAAGGATTTTCCGTATAACGGTAGGCCATGTTGCGCAAGGTCAAATGAACGCCGGAATACAGGATCAGCACGGTTATCATCAGTGATAGCGCGGATGAGGAAAGGGATAAGATCAGAGACAGACGGCTGTAACGTTGGGCCCGGGATGGTTGTTGCATAAGTTACCCTGTGTTTTTACTAAAGTTAAAGGAAAGCGGCATTAAAAAAAAGAGCATGTGCGCCGGGTACCCTGATTGTGGCAATATGAAAATCTTCATGGAAAATTCATAAAAGTCCGTCATATTACAACTCTTGTCACGTGAAGGGAACAAGAGTGTGCCTAAAGGGTTAGGACAGGGCAATAGCCACAAAGACAAGGCTTAATTGCTTTAAAAATATATCCCGGTTAAATTATCGGCTGTAAAAATTTGAAACGAGTAAAGTATGGAGGTTTCTTATGCGTTTCGCCTTTTCGGCAGGTCTGATTCTTGTTTTGGCCGCATGTTCTTCAAAATTACCTGAAGCAACCTATTATCAGCAGGCTAAAAAAACATATACCGCACAGAAATTCGATCAGGCGGTGGAAAACTATAAGGCGCTGGTAGAGTACTATCCCAAAAGCCGGCACCGTGCTGAATCTCTTTTCTTACTTGGTTATATCAATGCCAACGATATAAAAAACTATGATGAAGCCAAAAAATATTATGAGCAATTCATCCGGGAATATCCCAAGCATGAATTGATAACCTCTGCCCGGTATGAGCTTGAAAACCTGGGTAAGGATGTCAATGAGATCCCCTTTTTAAAAAATATCTCATCTGACAGCAGCCGGGCTGCCGTCCAGGAACATTAAGTCCGGATATGCCAAAAAGTTTTCCGGCGCTGACGGGTCTGATGGTGTTGTCGGTACTGATTTTTGTTTATGGCGATCAGCCTTTGGCACCGGTTGGGGTAAAAACATCCTTGTCCGCCAATACCGTTCCCCTGGACGGGGAGGTGGTCTTCAGCATCGAGCTCTCCTGGAACGGTGTACTGGATGACGTGCGGATTGATAAGGTGGCTGAACCGGTAACGGAGAACCTTGTTTTGAGAGGCCGCGGTTCGGCCAATCGCGTTATCGGGGATAGCCTGGGAGGAAACCGGGCTTTTAAGCGCTTTGATTTTTACTTTAAGCCGCAGGCCACAGGACGCGCCCGTATCAAGCCGGTAAACATAATGTATGTCTACCGGGGCCGGCCACACACGGTGTTTAGCGATGCCGCCTTTTTTGAGATATCTCCCCCCGTTGAAAAAAGCCGCGAGGTCTTTATGCCGGGCTCTGTTTTACTGTGGGGACTATTGCTGCTTTTCATGGCCGCGGTCTTTTTTGTCACGATTCGTTTTTTTCTTGTACGCCGCGGGCAGAAACCGTCCGTTGAACAAAGGCTGGATATCGGTGAAAAGTACCACCGCTTGTTACAGACTACCATACACCCTTCCAACGGACAGGAACGGGAAAACCGTGCCGACATGCTCAAATTGCTGGACAGCTATCTTATGGAAAAAACGGGCCAGACCCTTGAGGGCGCCCAGACCCGGGAGGCCATGCTGGCCGGGATACCCGGAGATGAAAAGGTAAAGGAAAGAGTGTTTAAAATGTTGCGGGAGATGAAAAACAGCGAAGAGGACGGCGGCCTTCCGGCACAAAGGATGTACGCGGAGCTGGACGCCTTTTTTAAGGCGGCACAACATAACGTATCCTGATGATTGCCCGAACAGGGCGGTCTTTGAAAACAACCAGACGGAAATTTTGGGAAAGAGGAGCAATTATGAATGCTGATATTCAGGCGATCAATGAAAAGATAGAACGGGAAAGCGCTTTTGTCGATAAAATCAAAAGCGAAGTGGCCAGGGTCATCGTCGGCCAGGATTATATGGTGGAAAGGCTGCTGATCGGTTTGCTGGCCAACGGGCATATTCTGTTGGAAGGGGTGCCGGGACTGGCCAAAACCCTTACGGTAAATACCCTGTCCCAATGTATCCGTACCAAATTTCAGCGTATACAGTTTACGCCGGATCTGTTGCCCGCCGATCTGATTGGTACCCTGATCTACAATCAAAAAGACGGCGCCTTTACCACCAAAAAAGGACCGATTTTCAGCAACCTGATTCTGGCAGATGAAATCAACCGCTCTCCGGCCAAGGTGCAAAGCGCCCTGCTGGAAGCCATGCAGGAACGGCAGGTCACCATCGGGGAAGAAACCTTTAAGCTGGAAGACCCTTTTCTGGTATTGGCCACGCAAAACCCCATCGAACAGGAGGGGACCTATCCCCTGCCCGAAGCCCAGGTTGACCGCTTTATGCTCAAGCTGAGCGTCGGCTATCCCTCGCGGGAGGAAGAACTGGAAATCGTGCGTCGCCAAACCCGTTCCGAAAAGATTATTGTGGAACCGGTGATATCTCCGGAAGATATTATCCGCGCCCGTGAAGCGGTGAACGCCATCTATATCGATGAAAAAATCGAAAAGTATATCGTGGATATCGTTTTTGCCACCCGCGAACCGGCGGAAAACGGCTTGGACGACCTGAAGGGCCTGATCACCTTTGGGGCCAGCCCCCGGGCCTCTATTTCCCTGGCCGTGGCTGCCCGGGCCCATGCCTTTATAAAACGGCGCGGCTATGTGACGCCCGATGATGTGCGGGCCATCGGCCAGGATGTGTTGCGCCACCGGGTGATCCTTTCCTATGAGGCCGAAGCGGAAAATATGACTCCGGAAGATGTGGTACGTAAAGTCTTAAACCGCGTGGAAGTTCCCTAAGCCATGTTCATGATCTATGTGGCCGTTACGGCAACCGTCCTGGTGCTCTTAATGGCGATGTTGTTTCTGGCGGGGAGAACCAGTGCCCTTACCGAAGGTGAGGCGCGAGAACCCGGCGCGGAGGAGCGTACCCGGGAAATCCTGAAAAAGGTGCGACAGATCGATGTTTCCACGCGGGCCATCGTCAATGAGCTTTTTGCCGGGGAGTATCACTCGGTTTTTAAAGGGCGGGGCATGGAGTTTGCCGAAGTGCGGGAATATCAACCCGGCGACGATGTCCGCTCCATAGACTGGAACGTTTCGGCGCGCACCGGCAAGCCGTTTATCAAAATCTTTGATGAAGAGCGCGAACTGACCGTTATGTTGCTGGTAGATGTGAGTTCCAGCGGTAACTTTGGCACGACCGGGCGGATGAAAAGGGAGATCGCCGCCGAAATTTCCGCCGTGCTGGCTTTTTCGGCCATCACCAACAATGATAAGGTGGGGCTGATCATCTTCTCCGATAAGATTGAGAAATTCATTCCGCCCCGCAAAGGGAAAAAACATGTGTTGCGGGTTATCCGCGAGGTGCTCTTTTATAAACCGGGGGAATCCGAAACGGATCTGAATGTTCCCCTGGAATATCTGACACGCATTGTCAAACGACGCAGCACCGCTTTTCTTATCTCCGACTTTCTGGCCCGGGATTTTGAAAAATCCCTGCAACTGGCCGCCAAAAAACATGACCTGATCGCCATGAATATTATAGACCCCCGCGAGGTTACTTTGCCCGATGTGGGACTTATAGAACTGGAGGACGCGGAAACCGGTGAGCGGCATACGGTGGATACGGGCGCCGCTTACGTGCGGAACGGTTTTCATAAGGGAGTACGCCAGTACCAGACCGCCTTGCGCGCTATGTTGCGCTCCTCGGGCGTGGATTATATCGAGGTGTTGACCGACCGCTCCTATGTGGAGCCGATGAACCGCTTCTTTAAAATGCGTGTCCGTAGAAAAGGGGCGCATCAATGAAATCCCTTTGGCTGGCGATCCTCATGACGGTTTTTGTTATATTCTCCCCCGCGCCGCTGCAGGCCCAGGACAAACAAGGACGCATCGGCGGGTTTGAAGACGCCAATGCCGGAAAATCCTCCTCCGACGATGAAGAAGAGGATGAGGAAAACAACTATGAGGAAGAGGAGTCCGGGGGACTGCTTTTTGATATTCTGGAAATCCTGTTTCACATCCTGTTTGATGCGGATGATGAAGAGCAAGAGGACTTTTATGATGATGATACCGGGGAGGCCCTGCCGCTAAACAGTTTGGATTCCCCCGGTCCGGCGCAGGCTTATGCGGCGGGGGAGGTTCCCGATTCAACCCGGAACCCGGTAGCGGCTGAGACTTCGCAGCCGTTGTCTTTTGGCCTTTATCCGTTTGACGAGAGCGGACTGGTACATGAAGACAGCAATGGCAAAAACTACCTGGGCCGCCTGGCCGCGGGCATGTATTATATAGACCGTGATCTTTCCGCTCTGCGGCTGAACGGGGCCTTCACTTTTTCCGAACGGCACGGTTTGCGGCTGGACTTTTACAACTATAAAGAACGGTTGGAAAGGGGAAGTGATAATCTGCAAATACTCAATGTGGCTTACAGTTACCTGTTTATCGCTTCGGATAAGACATTGCTCTCCCTTTCCGCGGGTGCTTCGCTGCTTTATCCCGACGGGGCAAAGGCCGCCATGTGGGGACCGGCCCTTGCCCTGGACAGCCGTTTTTTTATCATACAGCCGGTTAGTCTGAGTGGACGTCTGGGATTGAACAGTTATCTCGGCGGCGGGGTACAGGGGGCAAACCTGATGGTGGAAGCAGCCCTGTTTGCCGGGTTTCACTACCGCCGGGGCGAGTTGTACGGCGGTGTCCGTACGCTGATGCCCCTGAACGATACAAACGCGGCCTTCTTTGGGCCGGAAATAGGACTGCGCTTCTGGTTTTAGGGGCTTCATAAAAAATTCATTTTTTGATTGTAGCATGGCGCCTTCGGCGCGGCGCTCTTTTGCCCGTAGGGGCATGATAACGGAAAATAAACATAAAACGGCCTATTAGACACGGGTTAAGATGACTCTTTTTCGAAGATCGATTTTGTTGACGATATGGCTGGCCTCCCATCTTTGGGCCGGACAGCCTTTGATTGAGATACGGACGCAGGTGGATACCAATCGCATCACTATCGGTGACCGTATCCGGTATACGGTTTTGATTGACCACGCCCCCGGCGTGCGTGTGGAACGCCCCGGTGAAGGGGTGGTCCTTGAGCCCTTTGAAATAAAAGATTACCGTTTCCCCAAACAGGAAATTCTGGAGGACGACCGGCGGCGCGAACGTTTTGAATTTACTCTGACCGCATATGACACGGGACGTTTTGTCATCCCGGCCTTTCCGGTCTTGTTCTATGCCGATAGCAGCGATTCCGGCCAGATTATCAGCGGCAGGGCCATCGACGTCCGGGTGGTTTCCGTGATTGCCGCCGGGGACAGCCTTGTCCTCCGTGATATTCGCGCTCCGCTGGGTATTCCTGTGGACTGGGCTTTTTGGGGATGGGTGTTTTTGGCGCTGGTTTTGTTGCTTTTTGCCGCCTGGTTGATTTACCGCGCTTGGAAGAGCAAGCAGGAAACCGGTTATATTTTTCGCCCGCCACCCCCACCGCGCCCGGCCCATGAAATCGCCCTGCAGGCCCTGGCTGCCCTGTACGGCAGCGATCTGCTGGAAAAAGAGCGGTATAAAGAGTTCTACAGCCGGCTGAGCGATATTCTGCGCACCTATCTGGAAGGACGTTATTTTATCCATGCGCTGGAATCCACCACGGATGAAACCCTGCGGGCCCTGAAGGCGCATCTGCCGGAAAAGGAAGCCGCGCGTGTGGAAAAGATATTGCGCGTAGCCGATCTGGTGAAGTTTGCCAAACACATACCCGACAAAATCACCACACAAAATATTATGCGCGATACCGAACAGTTTGTTTTGGACACCAAGCTTGTTTTTGAAGAACCGGCCGTAGTGATGAACCGTCCAACCGGCCGAAAAAACTTATAACAAAGGAGGAACAGCCTTGATTCATGTGGAAGGATTAACCCGTTTCTATGGCGAAAAGCGCGCCATATCGGATATCACCTTTCATGTTAACAAAGGTGAAATCTTAGGATTGCTGGGGCCCAATGCCGCCGGTAAAACAACGACCATGCGTATTTTAACCTGTTATATGCCACCCACTTCGGGAAAGGCCGTTATCGGGGGCTACGATATTTTTGAACAAAGCATGGATGTGCGCCGCATAACCGGTTATTTACCGGAAAATCCACCCCTGTACACCGAATTCACGGTGTGGGATTATCTGGATTTTGTGGCCCGTATAAAAGGAATGCCGGCGGACAGGCGTAAAAAAGATATCGATTCCGTTATCGAGAAAACCAGCATAGGCGATGTGCGCCACCGTATCATAGCCAAGCTTTCCAAGGGGTATAAACAACGGGTGGGCTTGGCGCAATCCCTGCTTAACAATCCGCAGATCGTGATCCTGGACGAGCCGACAGTGGGGCTGGATCCGAAGCAGATCATTGAAATACGCGAACTGATAAAGAATTTACGCGGTGAGCATACCGTGATACTCTCTTCCCACATTCTTCCGGAGATCGAACAGACCTGTGAGCGGGTAGTGATTATCAACCAGGGCCGCGTGGTGGCCGAGGATACGCCGGAAAATCTGACCGCGCGCCTCTCCGGCGGGGAAAGGATTCTGCTGACGGTGGCCGGCGATGAACTGAAATGGCGCCAGGCCGCGGAAAAAGTGGAAGGGATCCGGCAGATCGAGATTGTCCCGGCGGGAGAGGGTCTGCTGAACATCAAGGTGGAAAGCGCCGGCGATGTGCGGCGAGAACTGGCCCGCCTCACCGTCAGACAAAACATGGATCTGCTGGAACTGAGAAAAGAAACATTTACGCTGGAAGATATCTTCCTGCATCTCATCACCAAAGAGGAGGCTGCCTGATGCAAGCGATAAATGCTATTTTTAACAAGGAATTTAAATCCTACTTTTACTCGCCGACCGCCTATATCATTCTGGCTTTGTTTACAGCCCTGAGCGGTGTCTTTTTTTATCTCACCGTCAGCGGCTTTGTACAGGCCTCTTTTATGGATCAGATGCGGGCCGCCCAATACCGCATGGCGCCGCAAACGCTGAATGTTAACCTGATGGTCATCCGGCCCTATTTTTACAATCTGGCCCTGATTACGCTTTTTATACTGCCGACGATCACCATGCGGCTTTTTGCCGATGAGAAACGTACCGGCACGGTGGAGCTGCTCTATACCAGCCCCATCACTCCCCTGCAAATCATTACCGGGAAATTTCTGGCCGGTTTGATGTTTTATGTCGTGTTGCTTATTCCCACGATGTTTTTTCAGGCGCTGTTGTTTTTATACGGGGCGCCGGAAGTGTGGCCGGTGCTCAGCGGCTATCTGGGTCTTTTTCTGATGGGCGCCGCCTATATCAGCATGGGCTTGTTCATCTCCACCACAACGGAAAATCAAATGATTGCCGCCATCGGCGGATTCGGCTTATCCCTGTTGTTGTGGGTTGTGGGCTGGGGCGCGCAGTTTGCCGGGCCTGTCCTCGGCGACATTCTGAACTATATCTCAATCATCAATCATTTTGAGGATTTCGCGCAAGGCGTTATCGATACCAGCCATGTGGCTTATTACATTCTGTTTGTAAGTCTGGGTATCTATTTTTCCCTGAAGACGGTGGAATCAGTTAAATGGAGAGCATAGGAGAGATAACAGCACAATGAAAAAGTATATCAATATCATCGGTCTGGCAGCGCTGGTTTTGATGGCCGCGGCCCTCATCGGTTACAGCATTGCCAGGGTATGGGCGCTTTGGAATACCGTGACGCTGGTACTGGGTATCGCGGGCACGGTCTACTTTATTTTTGATTATTATAAAAACAGGCAAAAGGAGGTTTCGGGCCGCAGTGTGAAGCTTAGCGCCAATTTTGCCTTCCAGGCCCTGATTGTGGTTTTACTGGCGGCCATGATCGCTTTTGTCAGTAACCGCCGTCATTACCGCCTGGATTTAACCCGGGCCAAGCTATACAGTCTTTCCTCGCAAACCACGCAGGTGTTGAATCATCTGGATAAAAATGTCGTCATCAAATTGTTTGTAAAAAGCGGAGACGAGAGTGGGGTGACCGATCTTCTCGATGAATACAGCTATCGCAGTCCCCGTCTTTCCTACGAGGTGATCGACCCCATTGAACAAGCGGAAGTTGCCCATCAATACGGCATCAATCAGTATGGCGTCCTGGTGGTGGAAGCGGGCCCGCGGCGGGAAACCGTTACCAAAATCAGTGAGTCCAACCTTACCAATGCCATTATAAAGGTGAGCAATGACGAGCAGAAGGCCGTCTATTTCCTCACCGGCCACGGGGAACATTCCATCGCCGATAAGGGCACGGAAGGCTACTCCGATGCCGCCGGGGCGATCAAAAAAGAAAACTATCTGGTGCGTACCTTTAACCTGGTGCGCAGCCGTAAAGTGCCGGACAGCGCCTCGGTGGTTGTCGTGGCCTCCCCCAAGTCCCCCCTGGCTCCGGGAGAAACGGACTCCCTGAAGCAATATGTGGAGCGGGGCGGCAAGTTGTTTTTACTGCTCGATCCGGACAGTCCCGATGATGTACGGGCCCTGGCCGCTGCTTTTAAGGCCGAGGTGGGCCGGGATGTGGTGATCGATGCTTCCGGTTTCGGACAGCTCTTTGGCGCCGGGCCGGGTATGCCGCTGGTACAGACCTATGATAAAAAACATCCGGTGACCAGGGATTTTAACGTCATGACCTTCTTTCCCCTGGCCTCATCGGTGACGCCGGCCGCGGTGAAGGATGACTGGACGGTGACGGAGCTTCTCAGAACATCCCCCCAAAGCTGGGCCGATGTGGATTTTGCCGGCGGTAAGGTTGCCTTTGATGCCGGAAAAGACAGGGAGGGACCTGTTACCCTGGCGGTGATCAGTTCCAAAAAAACGGGGGATAAAACAGCCGTCGCCGCCATTTTCGGTGATTCCGACTTTGCCCGTAACGGTTATTTTAATCAACAGGGCAATGGCGACCTGTTTTTGAACACCATAAATTACCTGGCCGATGAAGGTGAACTGATCTCCATCCGTCCCAAGAAACTGGAGGACAGCCGCCTGACCATGACCCCCGGAGATGTAACGACACTGTTTTATCTCGTGGTCATCGCCATCCCGCTGATTATGATCGGTCTGGGTGTGGGTTTTTATTTTAAACGTAACCGGGATTAAGGAGAGCAGCCATGCGCAATACATTGATTTTGTTCCTGGTGGCCCTTGCGCTCGGCGCGTATGTTTATCTGTATGAGTACAAGGGCGAGGAACAGCGTCAGAAAGCCAGGGAGAAAGAGGAAAAGCTGATTGCCTTTGATGAGGGAGAGATCAGTGCCTGGGAGGTGGAAAACGGTGGCCGGCGCATACGTTTTGAAAAAAAAGATGATCAGTGGCGGATTACCGCTCCCGTAAAAACAGATGCGGACGGCGCCACGGTCAACGCTTTTTTAAGAACCTTAACCGGTGCCAAAAAAATACGTACCTTTAGCCTGGCCGGTAAGGACAAGAATCAGTACGGTTTGAACAATCCGCAACTGAGTTTGCGCATAGAAGGCCCGGATGGCAGCGATTCGCTGTTTTTGGGTGCGGATGCGGCCTTTGGTGACAATATCTATGCGGCCAGGGATGACAGCCTGGTCATGGTAACACCGGCCGTTTTAAAACGAAATGCGCAGAAAAGCCTGTTTGACTGGCGCGATAAAAAGGCGCTTCATTTTGATAAAGAAGCGGTGAAACGCATTGAACTCAAAACCCCCCGGGGCACTTTTGAGTTTGCAAAAGAGGGCGTCGAATGGCAATTGACCCGGCCCATAAAAAGTCGCGCCGATCAGGCCGCCGTACGGGCCCTGCTCAATAAGCTGGATTTTGGCCGGGTCCTGGCGGTGGTGACGGAATCCGCGACCGATTTAGGCGTTTTCTCGTTGCAGAATCCGGCCTATAAGATAGATCTGTATCAGGGAGAAAATCAAAGCCGTTCCGGAGTCTCTTTTTCACGGCCTGAGGGTAAAATGGTCTATGGTAAGGACGATGCCCGTCCCCATGTATTTAAGGTGGACACCCTCTTCATGGAACCGTTTAATAAAACCCTTTACGGCTTCCGGGAAAAGAAACTCGCCGATTTTCGGCCGGGCAGCATCCGTCGCATCAAGCTGGAGAACGGCGGCCGGACAATGTCTTTTAAAAGAGATACTTCCTCGCAGTGGATCGCCCTCAACGACAGCGGGGAGATACGCAATATAAAAATCACCACCATGCTCAGCGCGCTGAGTAACCTGAAAGCACGCTCCTTTTTGGACGGGAAAACGGGAAGCCTGAAGAAATACGGCCTGGATAAGCCCGTGGCCATTGTGGAGCTGTATATTGATGAACAACCGGAGCTCCGTCTGGAGTTTGGCCGGGTAACCCAAAAGGCGCGTTATGTAAGAAACACGCTAAGCGGACAGATCGTGACGGTAAAGGAGGCGGATATCAGGGATATCCTGTTGACACACGACGATCTGTTCAAAAAGAAATAGGCGGCCGCTGTAAATGTTTGAATTTCATGATCCCTGGTATCTGCTGTTATTGGCGGTTGTACCGCTCCTGGGCTGGTGGTTCCGGCAAAAAGGGGCCCGCGGGAAAGCACACATAAAGTATTCCGACACGGGACTGGTGGAGCGGTTGGCCAAATCGCCGCGCCAGCGGTTGCTGCCCGTTATGCCCCTGTTGCGCCTGTTGGCCATAACGGCGCTGATCATTGCCCTGGCCCGGCCGCAATCGGCCAATGCCGAAAGGGAAGTGAGTACCGAGGGGATCGATATCATCCTGGCTTTGGATGTCTCCAGCAGTATGCTGGCCGAAGACTTTAAGCCGAAGAACCGGCTGGAAGCGGTTAAGGCGGTGGCCCGTCAGTTTATTCAGGAAAGGAAAAACGACCGCATCGGCATGGTCGTGTTCGCCGGGGAAAGCTTTACCCAGTGCCCCCTGACCCTGGATTATAATGTATTGCAGACCCTGTTGGAGCAGATAAAGGTGGCCGATAACAGTTGGGACGGCACGGCCATCGGTATGGGCATCGTCAATGCCGTTAACCGCCTGCGGGAAAGCAAGGCCAAGAGCAAGGTGATAATTCTGCTGACCGACGGCGTTAATAATTCCGGCCAGGTGGATCCGGTGACCGCGGCACAGATCGCCGCTACCTATGGTATTAAAATATATACCATCGGTGCCGGCACCCGGGGGATGGCGCGTTATCCGCAAAATGATCCCCTGTTTGGCCCCGGGTACCGCCAGATAGAGGTACGCATTGATGAGGAAACCCTGAAAAAAATTGCCCAGGCTACCGGCGGGCAGTACTTCCGGGCCACGAACACCCGTAGCCTGAAGAATATTTACGATGAAATCGGTAAACTGGAGAAGACGAAGATTGAGGTAAAGGAGTATACACGCTATGATGAGCTGTATCTGTACTTTGCCGTGGCCGGTCTGGCCTTTCTTCTGATCGAACTGTTGCTGTCACAAACCTATTTAAGAAGGATACCCTAAACGGATCATGGAAGCCCTACGCTTTGCTCACCCCGGATGGCTGCATGCCCTGTGGGGGATTGTTGCTCTGATCGCTTTATACCTGTATGCCGAAAAGGTGCGTCAAAAAATGCTGCTCCGTTTCGGCAACGGGCGCTTGCTGAATAAGTTGACTCCGGGGGTAATCCGGCACAGAAGGCGGCAAAAATTCATTTTGTTCGTTGTGGCCTATGCCATGCTG
This sequence comes from Calditrichales bacterium, assembly GCA_015493745.1. Taxonomy (GTDB): domain Bacteria; phylum Calditrichota; class Calditrichia; order Calditrichales; family J004; genus J004. The sequence goes on along the minus strand of WGCN01000040.1, from coordinate 16,175 downwards.
GTTGTGGCCCTGGCCGATCCGCAAATCGGTACCCGTCTGGAGGATGTCAGGCAGAAAGGGATCGATATCATCGTCGCTCTGGATGTCTCCCTGAGTATGCAGGCCGAGGATATAAAGCCCAACCGGCTGGAAAAAGCCCGGTATGAGGTCAATAAACTGATCGATATGCTTCACGGTGACCGTATCGGGCTGGTGGCCTTTGCCGGTATCGCCCATGTGCAGATGCCGCTGACCCTGGATTATGCCGCTTCACGCATGTTCCTGCGTATGATGGATACCGAACTCATCCCGTTGCCGGGCACGGATATCGCCGGAGCGATTGAAACGGCCACGCGGGCTTTTAATCAAAAGGATACCAAGCATAAGGTACTCATCATTATTACCGACGGGGAAGAGCATGAAGCCGACCCCGTGGCGGCGGCGAAAAAAGCGGCCGAACAGGGCGTGATCATTTATACCATCGGTCTGGGCTCCGAACAGGGGGTGCCCATTCCTCTTTACGATAAATACGGAAACCGCAAGGGATTTAAAAAAGATCGAAACGGCAATGTGGTGACCACCCGGCTGGATGCGGCCACCCTGCAACAAATAGCCCTGGCCGCCAACGGGAAATTTTATATGGCCGGCAACGGGGAGGCAGAGCTGCAATCGATTTACAAAGAGGTGAGCGCCATGGACAAAAAGGAATTGACAGCCCGCCAGTTTGCGCAATATGAAGACCGCTTTCAGATTTTTTTGATGCTGGCCCTGGCTTTTCTGTTTTGGGAATTCGTCTGGCCCGAACGCCGGGTTAAAAAAGCACAATAGATTATACCGGAATGTGATGAATAAAAAAATGAAAACAACGTTTAAGACAGCGCCGGAAGGATACCGGCATCGGGTATGGGGCCGCCGCATGGCGAGCCTTCCCGTTATCCTGTTGTTACTGTGCGGCTCCCTGTGGGGGCAATCGGTGCGTTCACAGGTGGAAGAGGGGAACGCTTTTTATAAACAAGGGCAGTACCGGCAGGCGGTGGAGGCCTATGGCCGGGCTTTGACCGAAGACCCCCGAAATCCGCTGATATATTTTAATCAGGGCGATGCGCTGTTTAAGCTGGAACAGTACGATGAGGCCTTGCAAAGCTTTTATAAGGTGATTCCCGCCGAGGATAAGACACTGGTGCAAAAAGCCTGGTACAATATCGGAAACACTTTTTATGCCAAAAACAAATTTCAGGAAGCCATCGACGCCTATAAGCGGGCCCTGGATTTTAACCCGGCGGACAAGGATGCCAAGTACAATCTGGAGCTGACCCTGAGAAAAATGAAGGAGCAGCAAAATAAGCAGAAGCAGAATAAGCAGGAATCGGTTAAGCCCAGTGAATATGCCAAAAAGATGAGAAAGAAAGCGGATACGCTGGTGCGGGAAGGTCTTTTTGATGAGGCGCTGGCCGTGATGCGGATCGCCCTGGCCCGGGATAAAACCGTGGCCGCCTATAACGGGTTCATCCAAAGGCTTAAGGATGTGAACGCCATAAACGAGGGGCATCCGCAATGAAAAAAATAATGATGCTTATAGGACTGACGCTTATATTTTGGGCTCCGCCGTTAAAGGCCTCTGTTTTTGACGAAGCCGCCAAATTGTATATAGACGGTAAAATGAATCAGGCCCGGCAGTTGATAGAGCTCGGCCTAAAACAAAATCCGGGGGATGAAAAGCTGCGCGCCCTGTTGGAGAAAATAAAAGAACAAAAAGAGAAAGATAAGCAGAATTCCTCCTCTCAGGACAAGTCCGGAAAGAATGACGACAAAAAGGATCAGGATAAACAGAAACAGGATCAGAAAGATAAAGATAAAAATAAAGAAGAGCGGCAAAAGCAACAGGATGAACAGCAACAGCCCCAAAAGGGAGATGAACAAAAAGAGCAACAGGCCTCGGGTCAAAAGCAGAAAATAAGCCGGGAGGAGGCGCAACGCATCCTTAACGCGCTGAGAGAATCCGAAAAAGAGGCCCAAAAGAAAAAGCCGCCCATCAAGGTTCCGGCGCGCCGGAAAACCGATAAAGACTGGTAACCGAGAAATGAAACGACATATTATCATCTACGGATTATTGACCCTGTGGGTTTTGGGAGTATCCGCCGCCGAAATTACCTTTCGCGCCTATGTCTCCGATAACGATATCCGGATGGATCAACGCTTGCAATATACGGTCAAGGTCGAAGGCGAAGGGAGCGGGTTACCCGATGTCACTTTCCCGGAATTTAAAAACTTTTATGTACTCTCCGGGCCCAATCAATCCACCAATATGCAGTGGATAAACGGGAAGATGAGTTCCTCGAAGAGCTATTCCTTTATTCTGAAACCGAGAAGCGAGGGTACCTTTACCATAGGCGCCGCCGGGGTGGAATACAACGGCAAGCTGCTGAAAACCGATCCCATTGAGGTCAAAGTAAGACCGGCCGGGCAAAAGGATAAGCGGGTCAAAAACGCAACCGATCCGGAACTGGCGGGTAAGAAGATATTTTTCAAGGTAATTCCCTCAAAAAGAGAGGCTTATATCGGCGAGCAGATCATCGTGGAGTATAAGCTCTATTTTAATATCAATATTCAAACCTATGAAGTGGAAAAGCTGCCCTCCAATACCGGTTTTTGGGTGGAAGATTTTGAGCTACCCCGTCAACCACGCATAAGAAGTGAAATCATTAACGGGGTGAACTACAATGTGGTTACCCTGCGCAAGGTGGCTCTCTTTCCCACCCGGTCGGGGGAGATAACCCTGGAACCGATGGAAATTATGACCCAGTCCATAGTGCGCGGTCGTTCCCGCAGCCGCAGTCTGTTTGACAGCTTTTTTGACCGCCCCGGCCGTACCGTGGAAACACCTTTAAAAACAAAGGCCGTGCGCTTTAAGATCAAACCCTTGCCGCCAAAGGGCAAACCGGCGGATTTTAAGGGAGCGGTGGGGAATTACAGTCTGAAAGTTTCGGTAGATAAAAAGGAAGCGGCGGTGAACAATGCCGTAGCCCTGAAAATTGTTTTAAGAGGGCAGGGCAATATCAAGCTGGTTGAGCTGCCCGTTCCGGCCATCCCGCAGGATATTGAGCGTTACGACCCGAAGGTGCAAACCCGGATCAATAAGAACAACAATCGTGTCAGCGGCATGAAATCGGCGGAATATATCCTGATCCCCCGCTTGCCGGGCCGCTTTACCATAAAACCCCTTTCCTTTTCCTACTATGATCCGGTCAGGGGCCGTTATGTTACTTTGCGTAGCGAGCCCATCCCCCTGACCATTACCGGGGAGGTACGCCCCGGACAACCCACCCCCTTAGGGGGCGTCGGACGCCGGGAGGTAACCCTGCTTGGCCGGGATATCCGTTTTATCAAGGAGACGACCCAACTGCATCCGGTGGAAAAAGTCAGTTATGGGTTTACGGCCATCATCCTGGGATATCTTACCGTTCTTATTCTGTTTGCCGCCTTTTTCTACTATGACACCCGGCGCGTGCGTCTGGCCGGTAATGTCCGCCTCAATCGCCGGTTAAAGGCCGGAAAGCAGGCCGCCAAATGGCTGAAAGATGCCACCCGCCACAAGGAGGGCACCGCCGCGGCTTTTTATAAGGCCATTGATGAAGCCCTGAGCGGCTATGTGCGTGATAAGCTCAATATGGAGTTGAGTGCCTTTAACAGCGATGAGATCGGTAAGTATCTGGAAAAACAGAAGGTGGATGCCATGCTGATTAAACGCGTGAAGGCCATATTGCAGGAAAGCCGTTTCCGTCAATACGGCGGTGGAAGCGACAATGCGGGCGACCGTCAAAAAGTTCTGGACGAAGCCCGGGAACTGATCACTCAATTGGAAAAAGTGCTATGAAAACAGCCATGCTGTCCCTGTTTATTCTTCTTGGGGCCATGAACCTGAGGGCCCAGGATCCCTATCTGTTGTTCGAACAGGCCAATCAGGCCTATAAGGAAAATGACTTCGGGAAAGCCGCCGGCTTATATGAAGACATTTTAAAGACGGGGCTGGAGAGCGGGGAGGTTTATTATAACCTGGGTAACAGCTACTACCGTATGCACCGGCCCGGCCCGGCCCGACTGAACTATGAACGCGCTAAAAAATATCTGGATGATGATGAAGCCTTACGGCAAAATCTGGAATTATTGATCCTGACCCTGCCCGATCAGATTGCCGATCCGCCGCGGCTCTTTATCGCCGAATGGTGGGATGGCCTGGTGTATGCGCTGGGAGTGCGCTCCTGGGGATGGCTCTCCCTGCTCCTTTTCACCATCCTGCTCGGCGCCCTGACGGCCTTTTTTTACCGGAAAAACCGTGGCCGGAATTTACGCACGGATTTTATTAAGCTGGTATCAATTTTGTGGATTTTGGCATTGATTGTATGGTTGCAACGTCTGTATCTTGCGGAAACAGAACATTTTGCCGTAATTATGGACAGCAGTATTACCGTCCATGCCGAACCGGCAACCAACGCCACCGAGCTTTTTGTGCTGCATGAAGGCACCCGGGTGCTGATGGAACGGCGCAGCGGTGACTGGGAACTGGTGCGGCTAAAGGATGGCAAAACCGGCTGGCTGCCTGTAAAATCCATAGAAAAGATATAGGAATCTTATGCGTTTAATTTTAGTGGCCGCTCTTTTGATTTTTCTGGCCTCCTGCGGGGGAGGTAAAAAGCTTTCCCGGGTGGAAAAAGACACCCCTTCATCTACTGCCTATGACGAAAGTTTCGATCCCTCCACCCTGAATGATGACGATATCATCATTGCCCGCAACCCCAAGGCCAATACGGCCGCCGAAGCGGCGGTCAGTGCCGATGCAAAAGCCGAATCCGCCGGTGAAACCCGCTACCGGGAGGTGAACGGTTTTCAGGTTCAGATATTTGTAACCAAGGATCTGGAGCGGGCCACCCTGGTGCGCGAAGAGGCGCGGGAACTTTTTGCGGACCTGGGCTATGCCGTTTATCTGACCTTTGAGTCCAATTTATACAAGGTACGCGTGGGGGATGCCGTATCCCGCGAAGAGGCGGAAACCATCAAGGATGAGGCCCGGGATCGCAATTATCGCGAAGCCTTTATCGTGCGTGCAAAAGTAAGGGTACCCGTATCCGAAGGTAACTGAACAGATGGCCAGCTATATTATCATAGCTTGTGTAGCGTTGCTGGTCTCGGCCCTGACCTTTTTTTCCGGTTTTGGCCTGGGCACGCTTCTCATGCCGGCCTTTGCTCTTTTTTTCCCTCTTGAATCGGCCATAGCGCTAACCGCGGTCGTACACCTGCTCAACAACCTTTTTAAACTGACGTTGATCGGTCGCAAGGCCGACTGGGGCACGGTGATTGCTTTTGGCCTGCCCGCGGCCCTGGCCGCCATGCTGGGAGCCTCACTGCTGGTCTGGCTGACCGGACTCCAACCCCTGTACAGCTATCAATGGCTGGGGCGTTCTTTCAGTGTTACCGCTTTGGATATTTCCATTGCCGTATTGATTATGTTTTTTGCCCTGATGGATATTTTTAAATGGATGCCCCCCCTGCAAAAATCCGTTTTTTCCCTACCGCTGGGCGGGATGCTCAGCGGATTTTTCGGCGGTTTGTCCGGTCATCAGGGGGCTTTGCGCAGCGCCGTACTGGTAAAGTTTAATCTGGGTAAGGAGGCCTTTATCGCTACCGGAGTGGTTATTGCCGTCATCATAGACGTGGCCCGCCTTTTTGTCTACTCCTCACGCTTCAAACCGGAACTATACATGGACAACGCGCCCTTGCTGGTCACCGCCGTGTTGGCCGCTTTTTCCGGGGCTTTTATCGGCAACAGGCTGCTGAAAAAAATGACTATCGGCTCCGTGCGCTATGTGGTGGCGGCCATGCTCATCCTCATCTCCCTGGCCCTGATGGCCGGTCTTATATAGCGGCCGCTTAACCGTGAGGCGCCGGGCCCCGGCCGCGCCGTCCGTTTCCCTTCGGCGATATACGGCACGCTCACCGTTTATAACTTGAATTTCATACAAAATATAAAACGAATAAAATCCCCATCCCGGAAAGTGAAGAACCTGGCCGTGGAGTCACTATTTTTTGCCTGATTCCGGCTTTATTTACGTCTGCTCTTTTTATCGGTGTTTTTTTTCTTATATTTTAGTGAGGGTTTTGAGGAGGACTCCATGTATAGTCTAAAATGTTTCGGTTTACTCATTCTGGCGGTGCTGGCCTTTATGGTCAGTGGCGGAATCATAGCCTCTTTTGTCATACAGTTTGAAGGCCTGATCGGACTGGAGGCCCTGCTTAAGGGGCTGGAGGGCGTTATGTATGGCGCGCTGGCCGGATTAACGGTGGCCGTCTTTGTCATTATAAAGGGCAACAACCTGTTGTTAAGCCGTCTGCTAAAAGTGATGGCCGTGATCGTTATTCTGGAAACCATAGCCATCATCATCGTAAAAAGCCTTTAAAAGGTGCATGCCGCGCGGATTGTCGGTGTTTCCGCTAAAGCGCAGTCTCTCTTTCGATGTCCATTCCTTGTTCCCGCCGGCGATAAACCGGCTTTTTCCTTTAAAATTTACCCGATTTGATTCCGGTATGAAAAGAGTATCCCGGTTTTCGGTTTGTCCGCGCTATCCGTATTTGCCGCTATATACAAGAAATGGCATCTTGCGCATTGCTCCCCTGGATAAAGAGATCTGTTTTGACGGGAACGCATGCCGGCTGCGGGGGTAAAAGCGGCACCGGGGCCGGGCTGGCGATGCGCAGGCCGGCTGTCCGGAAGGCGGGGAATCTCCGTCTGTTAATATTTTTGTTTATAGTGATGAAATAAGCTAAATTCCGCATCGCTAAGAGTAGCATTTAATTTTGTTGAACCAGCGCAGGAGCGTATAACACATTTTGGACCCCTCACCTTTAATCTATTCGGCCTACATAATTCCGGGCATACTTCTGACGGCCCTGTTCGTAGGCGCCAAAAATGCCCTTTTCAGTATTCACCATCAAGAACTTTTAACCCTGCCCGAGGCGGGCAAGCTGAAGAAAGCCATTGAGGCGCTTCAGGAGCATCCGCAACGGGTGCTGATTACCACCGTCATCGGCAGTACCTTGTCCCGCGTGGTCCTGGTGACCCTGTTGACGCTGATCAGCGTGGATAACAGGATAACGGTTTTGCTCACCTACTGGCTTTTGGATATCATTATCGTGGAAGTGCTGGCCAAACAACTGCCGTCGCATAAGCCCGTCTTTATGATTAAGGTGTTTATGCCGCTTTTCCGTCTGTTATATCTGTTGCTTATACCCCTAACCCTGATTCTGGAAAAGGCCTTTAATTTTACCGCGCATCGTATCGGGATTGAAAAAAACCGTTATGATCTGACCGAAGACGAACTGCGCAACCTGGTGGATGCCGATGATGACGGTGTGGCCCTGCAAAAGGATGAGCGGGACATGATCCACAGCATTTTTGAGATGAGCGATACCATCGCCCGCGAGATCATGGTGCCGCGTATCGATATGGTGTGTGTGCCCGATGACGTTACCCTGACCCAGTTGCTTAAGGTAATCAGGGAAAAAAGCCACTCGCGCATTCCCATCTACAGGGAGACCATCGACAATATCGTCGGTCTGATTCACGTCAAGGATCTGCTGCCGCTGATCCGCAAGCGCAATTCAAGCGATTTCAATGTGATGAAACTGGCCCATGAACCCTATATCGTCCCCGAACAGAAGAAGGTCAATGATCTGTTGCGTGAATTTCGCGTGGAACGTATCCATATGGCTATCGTGGTGGATGAGTATGGCGGCACGGCCGGACTGGTGACCCTGGAGGATGTCATTGAGGAGATCGTTGGTGAGATACAGGATGAGTATGATAAGGAGGCCCCGGAACTGGTACAGGTTGATGATCACACCTATGTGGCCAACGGCAGTATAGGCATCGATGAGCTCAACGATCATAACTTTAACCTGCCCGCTGAGGAAAACGTAGACACCCTGGCCGGATTTTTACTGGGGCAGTTCGGCGCGGTTCCCAAAACCAAAAGCTCCATCCGCTGGGGTGAGTATGAATTTATCGTAGAGCGGGTCTACCGCCGCAGAATTGAGCGGGTGCGCATCATCAAGCATCCTTCCGAAGAGAAGGTGGACGCCTGAAGGTAAATTCCTGAATTATTGGCAGGAAAAACTCTCCAACAAACTCTTTGTGGAAGTGGGTGGAAGACTTGTTATTTGCTAAATAGCCTTATTTTTGCTACCCACTCTTGGTTGGAAAAGAGGTATGCCTTAATAAACTACAATCTTGTTCACTTCTATATTTTACAACACCACCAAGCGATGGGCTAATAAGCTTAGAGATTTTTCACGGTCACTTTCTACTAAGGTTTGATCGCTGAAAATAAGTTTTTTTATATCTGACTATTCGGATGGATTAAAAAGAAACGTCAGACCGTGGTGCGGAAGTAGTAGGAAATTAATACGTAAATCTGACTTCTTATATATCTGATTTTGTCAATGCCTGTGAGGAATCGAATATTATTGATCTATTGGGATATATTTTGATCTGATCTGGCAAGGACGGTTTCAATAAAGTGGGGATTAGCATATTATAACTTTTTTTGTATATTCTATCATAAAGTCCGTTTTTTGATTACGAATCCTATCATAACCTTAATTCTGAGGAGAGCGGTATGTCAACGATCCCCAAAAAAGTTACGGAAAGATTTATCAAACAGGTTCCACGGTTTAAGAAAATATTAGACAAGGCCTATAGCAGGGATATAAATGAATCGGATACCGTAACCATTATTACGGATATGCTGTGTGAGATATTTGGATATGATCGCTATGATGAAATTACAAGTGAATATGCCATCCGCAATACCTATTGTGATCTTGCCGTAAAAATAAATGATGAAGTAAACTACCTGATTGAAGTCAAATCAATAAGTATTGATTTGAAAGAGCAACATTTACGGCAAGCCGTTAACTATGGAGCAAATGAAGGAATAAAGTGGGTAATACTGACAAATGGATATATTTGGCAGGTCTTTAATATTCAGCTAAAAAAAACAGTACAATATGAAAAGGTTTTTGAAATAAATTTTGCCGAGATATCTCCCCGGAAAAAAGAAGTTCAGGAAATGCTTTTTACTTTATCCAGAGAAGGCGCCTCTAAGGATGTCATTACTGAATATCAGGACAAAGTAAGCGCTGTGAACCGCTATGTTATTAGCGCATTGCTGTTAAACAGTCCCGTTACCGACTGTATCCGTCGCGAGCTGCGAAAGTTCAATCCGGGCATAAAGGTAGAATTGAGTGAAATTGTAGATATAATCAGCAATGAGATTCTCAAACGAAATGTTCTGGATGATGAAAAGGCAAAAGAAGCGCAAAAACGTGTTAAACGCTACTTAAATAATCAACAAAAATTGAAAGAGAAAAATAAAAAATAGTTTATTGTGTCAGATAGTTTGTATTTTCATGATTATGGCATTTAAAGATTCCATTTCTTTGTATGATATGGCCTTCTCCATGTATACGGAGAAGAGAAATCTCGTATTTTTGCAAGTATTTTCATCGTGATCTGTCTATATCGAAAAACACAGTTTGCCGATGATGTATGCACAAACGACAGCCCGAGTGGAGAAAATCCCCCTGATGACATTCGATGAGATATATCAGGCCAATGCCGGCCGTATACTCAACCTGGCCTATCGCATGACCGGAAAAAAGGCCCTGGCCCATGACATCGTGCAGGATGTCTTCCTCAAGGTCTACCAGGGGATGGATGGTTTTCGGGAACAGTCGCAAGTTTCCACCTGGATATACCGCATCGCCCTGAACCATATCATCAACATAATGAAAAAGGAAAAGCGACTGCGTTTTTTTGACGACCGTGATGACGAAAGTGCATACCGGCAGAAGGCGGAAAGGGAAACCGTCTGGGAAAGCGAGCTGCCGGCCCGGGCCGATACAAAGATGGAGGCGGCGGAGCGTGAAAAGGTGATCCGGGCCATGATGGAAAAGCTGAAACCAAAGTATCGCCTTCCGCTGCTGCTGTACCGCTATGAGGAGATGAGTTATCAGGAGATAGCGGACAGGCTGGGAATAAGTCTGAGCGCGGTGGAAACACGTATCTACCGCGCCCGTAAAAAACTGGCGGATTATTTAAAACCGTGGCTACCTTATATTTAACGGCAGGTGTATTATGAATAAAGAACAACTGGAAAAACTTCTGCAACAAAGGGCTTTATCGCCAACGCCCACTTTGCAACCCGATCCCTTTTTAGCCGCTCGCATCCGTGCCCGGGCCCAAAAGGGCGGGGAAGAGTTATCCCTGTTTGCCGGGCTCTCCTGGGCTACGCGCTCCATGCTGGCCGCCGCCGCCCTGCTTTTGGGCATCTACGTTGGCGGGCAACTGCCCCTTTCCGGCACGGCAGAATCCGATCCCTATACTGATCCGGCCTTCAGTTCCTTCGCCTCGGCCATTAACCAACCGACCCTTTCCGATGATCTCGAGGCGATATTCTTGCCGGGGGAGGAGGCGGGCAATGAGTAAAAAGATGACGGCGGCCCTGCTGATCGTTTCCCTAAGCTTTAACCTGGCCATTCTGGGTGTTTTCCTTTATAAGCAATTTGTCCCGTCGCCGATGCCCTACGCTCCGCAGCATATACCGCCGCCATTCCGGGCCATGGGGGTGGATGAGCAACAGCGTGAGCAACTGATGACCATCATGCGTTCCTTTCGCCGGGAAAACCATTCCCTGCAAATGGAGATCCGGCAAAACGAAAAAGCGCTGATGGATGTTTTGCGTCGCCAGCCCGGCGACAGCGCGGCCATCGACAGCCTGGTTACGGCCATCAGCCGGCTCAGAGAGGAACACAGCCGCCGGGCCATGAAAAAGTTGAGCGAGGCAGGAAAGCTGCTCGACGAAGAGCAGCGGGGGCTGTTGCTGGATATGCTGATGCGCTCACGCATGGGGCGCATGCGCGGGAAAAAAGGCCCGCCTATGACGCCTCCCGGTATGGGGCGCTATTAAGGCGCTTATGGCCGGAAAAAGATATTTATGGAACCTGCGTCACAAGCATGACGTTGCCAATGTGTTAGTTTGATCAAGACCCAAAAAAACACTTTATATAGACGTGTGTGAAAAAAGGAGATTTGAATATGCGTAAAATAACGATTTTATCCCTGCTGGCCCTTGCGCTAAGCTGGACGGCCTGCCAGAAAAACAGTACCGAGCCCCTGACCCAGGAAGAAGATTTTAACAGCATCATGCTGCAGGCCTTTGATGACGAAGTGGGATTTATGGCTGATCGCGGTTTTGGCCTGGACAGCGTGGATGCCGTGTTTACCCTTTCCTGGGGACGCATGAGTCTGCCGCGCCTGCCATTTAAAATCAACACCGGTCAGGCCATGGCCATCGCCTTGCCGCAGGATCAGGATGTACGTTTTTATGGGGGCGGTCTGGATATGGGCGAGGTTGTGTTAAACACCCCTTCCGACCCGATCGTGCTGACCGCCTTTCAGGGTTTCAACGGCGGTACCGTATATACCAGTTTTCCCAAGCCGGGCAAAGGGGTGAAAGACAACAGGCGTCGCGGCTCCGGTCCTTTTAGCCGTTTCAATTTTAACAGCCTGGAGTTTACCCCCAACGCCCTCTATACCTTTGATGTCGGTGGCTCGGATGAATTCCCGGCCATGCAGGTGAGCATGACCACGCCGGCGTCCCTTTTGAGCCTGGAAAGCATCAATAACGGCCAGGCACTTGATTCCACCGCCGATTTGACCATTCAATGGAAGGGGGGCGATGCCGGCGATCATGTTCTGGTGGCCCTGCTGGCCTTCGCCGCGCCCAACGGTCGTCCCGGTTTTGCCAATGGTGAAAAACCCAACCCCGAGGATATGCGTCTGGTTTTTGGCAACCGTCCCATCCTGGTTAAGGTGCTGGATCAGAACGAGGGCACGATCACCCTTGCCGCGGAGGAATGGACCGCCATCCTCGACAATTTTGACGCCAGGTCGGTAATGGTACACGTAGCGGCCATTAATGACCGGCGTGAAACGGTTGCAGGGCGGGAAATCGCCAAAATAATCCGTCTGCAAGACCGGGCTATTGTGGATTTGCAATAAAGCCATTAACTTAGCCTGTCAGTTAAACACATTTTGGGCAGGCTAAGATGCAGAAAGAAGAAATAGAACATTATTTATTTACGCATATCCCTTTATCCACGGCTATGCGTGTACGGGTGGTGGAGGCCGACTGGGATCATGTGATGATGTCGGCCCCGCTGGAACCCAATATCAATCACCGTCAATCCGCCTTCGGCGGCAGTGTGGCCTCCCTGGCCATGCTCAGCGCCTGGACTCTTGTTTACTTTCGCCTGCGCAAACTTAACCATCTGGCCCGGGTGGTCATCCATCAAAATGAAATGCAATTCAGCAAACCGATCACCGATAAGTTTGAAGCGGTGACCGATCCTGTCAGCGATGCCGACTGGGAACATTTTGACAAGGTGTTGCAACGCAAGGGCATCGCCCGCATCGAGGTGACGGTACGCATCCTCTTTGCCGGTGTGGAAGCCGGGTGCTTTAAGGGGAAGTTTGTCGCCCTGTCCACATTATAATTCTCTTTTCCTTCATGGAATCTCGCGGTGTTTTCATAAGAAATATAATCTTATTCTGGAGTTATTATGTTTAAAAATATCCTAACCCTGAGCCTGCTTGCCAGCCTGTTGGCCTGCAGCCCCGAAGTGCAGCTTCAAAAAGACGCCGCCGTTTTTTTGCAAAAGTATTCCGAAAAATATCAGCAACTCTATTATGCTTCGGCCAGGGCGGAGTGGAAAGCCAATACCTATATCGTGGAAGGGGACACCGCCACGGAGAACCGTGTGCAAAGAGCCAATGAAGCTCTGGCCGCCTTTACCGGCAGTAAGGAGAATATTGAAACGGCCCGCCGTTTTTTGAAAAAGAAAGAGCACTTGACCCCTATACAACTCAAACAGTTCCAGGCCATCCTTTACGAAGCGGCCAATAATCCGCAAACGGTGGCCACCGTGGTACAGGAACGCATCAAGGCCGAAAGCGAACAAAACAAAACCCTGTTCGGCTTTAATTTCAAGATCGACGACCGGGTTGTCAGCACCAATGACATCGATCGTATTTTAAGCGAGGAGACCGATCCGCAAAAGCGGTTAAAAGCCTGGGAAGCTTCCAAGGAGGTGGGCCGGGAACTCAAACAGGGCCTGAGCCGCTTACAGCAGCTGCGTAATAAAACCGTGCAGGCGCTGGGCTACCACGACTATTTCAGCTATCAGGTGTCCGACTACGGTATGAGCACGGATGAAATGATGGCCATGAACCGGCGTTTTATAAAAGAGATATGGCCCCTGTACCGGGAACTGCATACCTATGCCCGCTATGCCCTGGCCGAAAAATATCACCGTCCCGTGCCGGACTATCTGCCGGCGCACTGGTTGCCCAACCGCTGGGGGCAGGACTGGAGCTCCCTGGTGGAGGTAAAGGGTATCGACCTCAACGGCGTGCTGGAAGAAAAGGGCGCCGAATGGCTGGTGAAACAGGCCGAACGCTTCTATGTCAGTCTCGGATTTCCCGCCTTGCCGGCCTCATTTTATGAAAAATCCAGCCTCTACCCCGCGCCGCCGGACGCGCCTTATAAAAAGAACAACCATGCCTCGGCCTGGCATCTCGATCTGGACAAGGATATCCGCAGCCTGATGAGCGTTATCCCCACGGCCGAGTGGTATGAAACCACCCACCATGAACTGGGGCATATCTACTACTATATTTCCTACAGCAATCCCAATGTGCCGCTGTTATTGCGCGGCGGGGCCAACCGCGCCTTTCACGAGGCCATCGGTTCCATGATGGGGCTGGCGGCCATGCAAAAACCCTTCCTGGAAGGGTTGGAGCTGATCCCACCGGGAACGCGAACCGATAAAATGCAGTCGCTGCTCAAGGAGGCCCTGAACTATATCGTTTTTATCCCCTGGTCTGCCGGAGTGATGACCAGCTTTGAAAAAGAACTCTATGTGGATAATCTGCCGGCGGAAGCGTACAACAAAAAGTGGTGGGAGCTGAAAAAACGCTATCAGGGCATCGTGCCGCCAACGGAACGCGGCGAGGATTTTTGCGACGCAGCTTCAAAGACCCACATCAACAACGATGCCGCCCAGTATTATGACTATGCGCTGTCCTATATCATTCTTTTTCAGATTCATGCCCATATCGCCAAAAATATTCTGCATCAGGAACCGCAGGCCACCAACTACTACGGCAACAAGGAGGTGGGCCGCTTTCTTTCCGGTATCCTTTCGCCGGGGGCCACGGTGGACTGGCGCCTGTTGATGCGCGACGCCCTGGGCGAGGAGATCAGTGCCAGGGCCATGCTGGACTATTTCGCCCCGCTGATGGATTGGCTGAAGGAGCAGAACAAGGGACGCACCTACACCCTGCAACCTTTATAGGAGTCTTACCATGGCTTCGGGAGAAGACCGCCTTTTTGCCGCCCCGCGTGATCCGCTGGTGAAGTTTACCTTCGACGAGCAGGTGGCCGGCGTCTTTCAGGATATGATTGAGCGATCCGTGCCGGGCTATGCCACCACTCTGGGCATGATCGGTGTGCTGGCCGCGCGCTATGCCCGGCCGGGAAGCATCTGCTATGATCTGGGCTGCTCCCTGGGAGCGGCGACCCTGGCCATGCACCGCCATCTCAAAAGCGGGGATATCTCCATCGTGGCCGTGGATAACTCTCCGGCCATGATTGAGCGGGCCGCGAAGCTGGATACCGGTGAACGCGATGTGCGCTGGCTGTGCCGGGATATTCGTGATGTGCCCATCGAACGGGCCGCGGTGGTGGTGCTGAATTTTACCCTGCAATTTATAAATCCCGCCGACCGGGGGGCGCTGTTAAAACGCATATACCAGGGGATGAATCCCGCAGGTATTCTTATTTTGTCGGAAAAAATCATGTTCGGGGACGCGGAGGAGAACGCCCGCCAGATCGACTGGTATCACGCCTTTAAAGCGGCCAACGGCTACAGCGAAATGGAGATCGCCCAAAAGCGTACGGCTCTGGAAAATGTTTTGATCCCGGAAACGCCGGAAACCCATCACCGCCGCCTGGCGGAGGCCGGTTTTGCCACCAGCCGCGTCTGGTTTCAGTGTTTTAACTTTATCTCCATCATCGCGGAAAAGGCCGATGCTGAAGTGGGATGATTTCTTCCGGGCCACGGATCTGCCCGCGCTCAACGATCAACTGATCCGTCTGAGGGAAAAAGAACCGGATTGGTTTTCTATCCGCAACCACGGTGATTATGAGAAGTGGCGGCAGGCTTTACAGGCCATTCATGATCTGGTGCCGCCATCTCCCGCCATCACCACCGATTTTTCTAACGATAGCCTGCGTATCGGCCGGGCCGGAGATATCCCGGAGGCAAACCGGCAACGGCTGCGCGCTTTGCTGATGAACTTCCACCCCTGGCGCAAGGGGCCCTTTGAGTTTTTCGGCATCCCCATCGATACGGAGTGGCGCTCCGACTGGAAATGGAAGCGGTTGCTGCCGCACATCAGCCCGCTTAAGGATCGTCTGGTTTTGGATATCGGCAGCGGAAACGGTTATTTTTCCTGGCGTATGCAGGCGGCGGGGGCCCGTGCCGTGCTGGCCGTGGATCCCATGCTTCTTTATACCATGCAGTTTCAACTGGTCGCCTCCTATGCGCGGCAGCCGCGGGTATTGCAACTGCCGCTGCCCTTTGAAGCGCTGGATCGCCGCCGTCCTGTTTTTGACACCGTTTTTTCCCTGGGGGTACTGTATCATCGCCGTTCGCCCATGGATCATCTTTTGGATATACGAAACGTCTTGCGGCCGGATGGGGAACTGGTGCTGGAAACGCTGGTGATCGAAGGAAAGCGGGGCATGGTGTTTGTGCCGCCGGGGCGCTACGCCAGGATGCGCAATGTCTGGTTTATTCCCGCGCCGCTTACGCTGACGGAATGGTTGAATCGCTGCGGTTTTACAGATATACGGGTGGCAGGCCTCAACGTCACTTCCACGGAAGAGCAGCGGCGCACGGCGTGGATGACCTATGAGTCGCTGGCAGATTTTCTGGACCGGAACGATCCTTCCAAAACCGTGGAGGGGCATCCCCGTCCCCAAAGGGCGTTACTCATCGCCAGGCGGGCATAGGGACTT
>WGCN01000039.1 GCA_015493745.1 Calditrichales bacterium | reverse complement strand
CCTAATTGCTCCCTAAGCTTATCGGCAATTAAAATGCTAATTTCTTCCTGAGCTTCCAGGATATTTTCCAGATTTCTGTCCCATGTTTCCGACCAAAATTGAATATCTTCTACTGCGTCTATTAAATGGGCGTTAATTCTTACCTTGCCGGATGCAATGCGAATGCTTCCTTCGAGAATGACTTCTGCATTAAGTTGATTTGCAATTTTCTTTAACGGAATTTCTTTATTTTTGAAATAGAAAGAGGATGTTCTGGAAATAACTTTTATTGGTTCAATTTTAGAGAGTGCATTGATTATTTCTTCGGTAATTCCATCGCTGAAATATTCATTTTCATTACTCTTACTTATATTTATGAATGGTAATACTGCGATTGTTTTATTTTTTACCATATTCCCTTTTATTCTCGAAAATTGTTATATCCGTACTACCCCAAAACCAAATTTTAAAACGAAAACATTTCCTGAAGTATTTGGATTACTTCATATTGCGATTGATCATCAATTACGCCCAGCTTTTTGATTAGACGGGTTTTATCTATTTTGCGAATTTGGTCTAAAACTATTTGCCCTTTTGTACCCTGAAAAGTACAAGTAACTCTGGATGGATAATCTTTTATACGGGAAGTCATTGGAGCAACAATCACCGTTGAAATATACTCATTCATTTCATCAGGAGAAATTATCAGACAAGGACGAGTCTTTTTTATCTCTCTGCCCATGGGGGGATCAAGATTAATCAGATAAACATCAAACCGTTTCATTCACTTTCCCATGTCCACTCATCTTCATCCCAGGAAGTCTGAAAAATAGTTTCTTCCCCATCCAATAACTGGTCATCAGAATTTACGGCCATCTTCCGGAATGCTTCGCGCCAACCGCTTCTGCGACGACGAATGGGTTTTAAGATGATTCGATCACGATCCACTTCCAAGTCTACTTCATCATTAATGCCGAGTTGATGAAGAATGACCTTTGGCAATCTTATGCCACGGGAATTTCCGATTTTTATGATTTTAGTTTTCATGGCTAAAATGTAATTACATTGTATCTCTTTCGCAAATATTATATTGATGTTTCGCAAGCGGTTTTGGCCTTATTGATTACTTTGGCAAAATTACGCTATTCCGTATAAACGAGAATATACTGTCCCGCGCAAACCAGAACGCGATGCCGTTTTTTGACGAGTTGTTTTTTGATTTGAAATATCTTTAAAATTCTTGCGTTTTTCTCACACACTCCTCGCCTTATCCAGCCGATTCTTCACCAATTCCGCCACAGCGCATCGAACACAATATCGTCCAGCGCCTTGCGCTGGGGCAGGGGATTGGGATATACTTGTCTTGCAAACCCTGTCGGTTTTTAGGGTTTAAAAATAAAATCGATCCTCGTCCCAATTTTTGGGATTGTTGATGATATAATTTCGGATGCGATTTAATTCGATTTCGTTGCGAATGATGTGTTCCCAATAATTGCGTTGCCATAATTTTTGTCCCGGGGCGCCGCGATATTCATGGGCCCGTTTGGTAACCGCGGATTTGAATCCGGCCATGATGGAACCGATGGATTTGGGTTTTGGCCCCGGTTTAATTGTAGGGGCGACCGGCCGTGTAGGGGTGACCCGCGGGTCGCCCCTACCGGTTGCGTGCCGCCGGTTATCATCAACAATAATAATAATTCCATGAATATGATTGGGCATAATGATGTATTCATCCAATCGGATTTCCGGACGGATTTCCGCCGTTTTAATCCATTCATCCCGCACAATTATTCCAATTTCATTCAACAACATTTCCCCATCCGCAATCTCGCCGAATAAACAATCCCGGTTTTGGGTTACAACCGTCACAAAATACCAACCCGGTTGGGAATAGTCATATCCTTTTAACCGAATAGATCTGCGATGGTGTTTTTCAGGATTGTATTTCATTTATCCAATCCCTTAATAATTTTGATATCTTCAATCTCATCCGTGCCTTCCGGATTCTGACGCACCGGATATGGTTTGTTTTAATTGTTTGTATAAGGAAATGGCCCAATGGCTGAAGTTATCCACATCTTAACAAAAGAAGCAAAAAAAGAAAGAGCAGCACTACAACTATTACACCGTAATTTTCTTAAACTTTGGTATTGACAATGGGGCCATTTTAGTCATCGTTACAAGGAAAATGTAATGGAATAAATCGGGCAACATTAGGCGTAATCTTAAGCACCGCCCGCTATTCAAAATAATAGCCCACGCCCACAAAAATGTTGCTGACCCGGTTGCCATTGGCAATGGGGCTGTCCGTAGCCTGTTTTCCGAAAAACCAGACCCTTGCGCCGACAAAAACACCAAAATCGCCCACCGGCAGGGTAAGGATGCTTTCCAACTCCGCGGAAAAACCGGCCTCCGCCTTATAGTTTTCCGTGCCATAATAATAGTTGCTTAAGGCCGCGCTCTGATATTGCAGTCCCGCGGCGGTAAGCAGGCTGAAGGGGCCGGGGAAGAAGTGGGTATAGAGCTGCAGGTCCGCTTCCCAGCTTTTATGCCGGCCGGAAACATCCTGCAGCAGTGCCAGGCGCGCGGTCAGATGGCCCGGCAGGCGCTTCCCCAGTTGTACGCCGGCCTCAATGGCCTGGGGGCGGTCGGTCAGGGGGGCGTCATCCTTGCGGAACTGGTGCGAGCGTATCTGCGCCGCCACCGAGGCAAACCAGCCGTTGGAGCGGAAAAAGGTATATCCCAGGCGGTTGGCCTCTATCCACACGGGGCCGTATCCGCCAAAGATGAGCGGGCTGGGACTGACCGAAATATCCGTGCCCGTATAGTTACGTTCCTTTATGGTAGCCCCGAAGGCCCACAGACCGTAGGCCGGCTCCATCAGGCCCTGCGCCAGGGAAAGCCCGGCATAAAGCAGTATAAAAAAAAGTGATTTTAAAAACATGGATACCCCCTTATATATAAAAGACGGATGCCGTTACAACATCCGTCCCTGTTTTTCTGTCCGTTTGGATTGCCAATAGCACCTATATTAGCAGCCGAAGTTCACAAAAGTTTTACATGAAGAAAATATTTTATAAAAGAGCCCGGCTCCTATTTTTTTCCGTAAAGCTCCCGCCATTTGGCCTCGAATTCATTACCCTCAACCCACACCGGCTGATCCGGGTTGCCGGCCACTTTCAGGGCGGTACGGAAAAGCACGCGCATGTCGCGCTGGCAACCGCTCAGGTCCCACACCGCGGTCACGCTGTCACTCAATTGGTGATAGTGGTTTGTCTTGTATTCCTTCGGGTCGGCTTTCGGCGGTTGAACAAAATCCCTGCCCGGGTTGATATAAAGCGCGGGAATACCGGCCTTGGCAAAGTTGATCTGGTCGGAGCGGTAAAAACTGCCGGCATTGGGGTTGGCGTCGCCGGTAATTTTCAGCGGCTGTTCCCCGCCATCGGCGGAGGGAACCATTGTTTGGGCGGCCACCTCTTTAAGGGCCGTGCCCAGACTGTTCATCTCCACGCCAATGGCGGCCAGGTCGCGGGTCAGTCCGAAAATCTGCGGCATGTCGATGTTAAAATCGGCCACGATTTTATTGCGGGCGAAGGGCGGTTTGGCCACAAACCAGCGACTGCCGAGAGAGCCGCTTTCCTCGGCGGCGCAGGCCAGAAAGAGGATGCTGCGGGCCGGTTTGTCCTTCAGTTTGCCAAAGGCGCCGGCCATGTTGATCAGCGCGGCGGTACCGAGGGCATTGTCCCAGGCGCCGTTATAAACCTGATCCTCTGCCCGCGGATCGCTGTTTTTACCCAGATGGTCGTAATGGGCGGAAAAGACGATCACCTGATCCCTGAGCCGGGGATCGCTGCCGGGTAAAATGCCCAGCACGTTTTTGGTCTCGATGACCCGCTTTGCGCTTTCGATATGGGCGCTCAGCGTGTACCCGGTATCGCGGGGTTTAAAGTCGCGGCGGGCGGCCATTTCAAACAGACCCTGCAAAGTGCTGCCCATGCTTTTGGCGATCTTTTCCGAGGTGGCCTGGTCGATCCAGGCCAGCAGATCCACCTGATAACCGCTGCCGGGCAGATCCAGGGCAAATTTTTCCTTGGCGCCGCTGTGGCCGATAACACTAAAGGGGTAGCTGGCCGAGGGGGTGGTGTGGATCATGATGGCCCCGGCCGCGCCCAGACGCATGGCCTGTTCAAATTTATAGGTCCAGCGTCCGTAGTAGGTGCGCGCTTCACCCTTAAACAGTGCCTTGCCGTTCTCCGTAACGGGCGGGTCGTTGTTCAGGAACAGCAGCACCTTACCCTTTACGTCGGCGCCTTTAATGTCGTCCCAACCATATTCCGGGGCCTGCACGCCGTAGCCGACAAATAGGATCGGGGCGTTTTTGATATCCACCACCTTTTCCGGGGAAGTGGACCAATAGGTCAGGGTCTCATCGGAAACATAGTCCAGCTTTGTGTTGCCGCGACGGATGGTCAGTGACGATTTTTCCGCTATTTTACGGGAACCGACCATCTTAAAGGTTTGGTAATAGCTGCCGTCCACCGTTTGCAGACCGTTCTCCTCAAAGCGCCGGGCAATATAGGCGGCGGCTTTCTCTTCACCCGCCGTGCCCGGAGCCCGTCCCTCCATCTCATTGGCGGAAAGCACTTTTACATCCCGCAGGATATTTTCCGCCAGGATGGTATTCGCGGCCTCCGTTTCGGACATACCGCCACTTTGGCAGCTCCATGTAACAGACCCTGCCAAAATCAATAATAAAAACAAACGCGTCATAAAATCTCCCACGGGAAACAGACCGGTTATAAGCCGACCCCTTTGTAATGTTACGGTTTCAACTATCTTAAGCCGTATTGTGTCAGAACCTCTTCCGGGATGGGCCCCAAATCCGAAGCTCCCGCGTTTTCATCCACCTGCTTCGGGGTTTTGGCCCCCGGTATGGCCGTATGGCAGGCCGGATGGGAAATGCAAAAACGCAAACTGACCCGGGCCATGGACTGATCCGGGTAGTGATCGAACAGCGGCCTTATCCGTTCCAGCTCCGTCAGGTACTTCTCCAGCTTTTGCGGCGAAAGGTTCATGCTGCGGTGATCCTCGGCGCTGAAGGTGCTGTCGCGGTTGAACTTGCCGGTTAAAAATCCGAACAGCAAGGGTATACGAACGATGACGCCCACGCCATGTTCCAGCGCTTTGGGGAAAAGTACCTGTTCCGCCTCCCGCTCCAGCAGGTTATAGCGCACCTGGATGACGTCGAGGAGGTCATGGTGGCGATCCAGCAGATGGGCCTGTTCCGTCTCTTTAAAGGATTGAATGCTCAGACCGGCATGCAGAATTTTACCATCTTTCTTTAGCTTTTCCAGCGCCCGCCAGGGTTCCTCGCGTTCCAGCTTTTCCAGGTCGGGGCTGTGCAGTTGCAGGATGTCCAGCGCTTCCACCCCCAGCCGTTTCAGGCTTTTCTCGGCGGCGGAGATCAGATATTCCTCCGTGTAGGTTTGTTTGATCGGACCGTAGCCCTCGTCGTCATCGTCTCCGGCATTGTAAAAATCATTTCCCGCCTTGGTGGCGATGATGACATTGCCCTTGCCCCGTTCGCGGATCACCCCGGCGATCAGCTCCTCGGAGTGGCCGAAGCCGTAAACATCGGCCGTGTCGATCAGGGTCACGCCCTTATCGAGTGCGGCGTTCAGGGCGCCGATGGAGACCGCGTCATCGGTCGGCCCCCAGTTCATGCCGCCGATGGCCCAGGCGCCAAAGCCCATGGTGGATACCCGCGGGCCCCGTTGGCCCAGTTGTGTATAGCGCATTGTGTCACCTCATGCTAAAATGGTTTTATGAAAAAAGACCCGCGCGCGGATATTCCGCCGCCGGGCGGCTCTTAATAGCGAAAGTGTTTGATATGCTCACCCTTTTCCTCGATATCGGTCATGGCCTCGATGCCGATTTGCAGATGCAGATCGACATAATTTTCCGTAACCATCTGATCCGATTGTTCCGTTTTGATACCCTCGGGCATCAAGGGCATATCGCTGACCAGCAGCAGGGCGCCGCGGCTGATTTCATTGACATGGCCGACGATAAAAAAAGTGGCCGTTTCCATATCGATGGCCAGGGCCGAAATACTCTTCAGATAGCTCTTGAATTTTTCGTCCCATTCCCACACCCGGCGGTTGGTGGTATAGACCACGCCGGTGCGGTATTCCATATTGTGATTGATGATTTTTTCGGAAACGAACTTGTGCAGCTTAAAGGAGGGCAGGGCGGGCACCTCGGGCGGCATGTAGTCGTTGCTGGTACCCTCGCCGCGGATGGCGGCAATGGGCAGCACTAGGTGGCCTATTTCGGCGGAGTGCTTAAGGCCGCCGCATTTGCCCAGGAACAAAACGCCCCTGGGTTCACGGGCCACCAGTAAATCCATAATGGTGGCCACATTGGGCGAGCCCATGCCGTAGTTGATAATGGAGAGACCGTGGCTGTTGGTGGCCACGCGCATGGGCCGGCCCTGGCCTTTAATCTCGCAGTTAAACCGGTCGGCGAATTTATCCACATAATTCTGGAAGTTGGTCAGCAGGATGTAGTCGCCGATCTCATCGATTTGCGCGCCGGTGTAGCGGGGCAGCCAGTTTTTGGCAATATCCAGTTTGGTTTTCATCGTCGCTCCTCATGATTGATCTGAACCTGAAAAAATAAGCTTTTCTGTTTAACAATCAAGAATATCGTTGGAAATCAGAAGAACAGGGAAATTCGGGCTGATTTACAGCGCCTCACCGCAGTATTTACAAAAACGGGCGTCGTCATCATGGTTTTCCGCGCCGCAGGCCGGGCAGGCCTGGGTGTTCAGGTTTTGTCCCAGGGCCGAGGTCATCTCCGCGGAGATGATGCCCGTGGGCACGGCCAGGATGCTGTAACCGAGGATCATTACCAGCGCCGCCACAAACTGTCCCAGCGGCGTTTGCGGGGAGATATCGCCATAGCCCACGGTGGTCAGGGTGACGATGGCCCAGTAGATGCCCCGGGGAATGCTGGTGAACCCGTTTTCGCCCCCTTCGATCACGTAAATCAGCGAACCGAGAATGACCACCAGGGTGAGTACGGAAAAGAGGAAGACGGTTATTTTCCGGCGGCTGGCGATCAGGGCGCGGCGCAGATAGCGTGCCTCCCGGACATATTGCACCAGCTTAAGCACCCGGAAAATACGCAGCACGCGTAAAACGCGCACCACCAGCAGATAGTGGCTGCCCGGAAAAAGCAGATCGAGGTAGCTGGGCAAAATGGCCAGCAAATCCACCACGCCGAAAAAGCTGCGGGCGTAACGGAAGGGCAGCTTGACCACCAGCAGGCGGGCAATATACTCAATGGTGAACAGAATGGTAAAAAACCACTCCGCCGACAGCAGTATGGATTGATACTTTTGGTGAATACTCTCCACGCTGTCCAGCATGACCACGGTAACACTGGCCAGAATGGCCGATATCAACACGACGTCGAATAACTTTCCGGCGCGGGTATCGGCTTCAAAGATTATTTCATGCAGGCGTGAGCGCAGGGAGGCCATGGCGGTTTTTATCCCTTACGCTGTTTTCAACCGGGCAAATTTCCGCTTGCCCACCTTGAGTACATGTTCGGCGGAAAGGTCAACCGTAAAAAAGGGATCGCTGATTTTTTCGCCGTCCAGGGAAACGGCGCCGCCTTTGATCAGCCGCCGCGCCGCGCCCTTGGAGTCACAGGTTTTGGTGGCCAGCATCACCTCGTCGATACGCATTGCTCCGCCGCCCAGGGTAAACTCCGGCATATCGTCGGGCACATCCTTTTTTACAAACAGATTGCGGAAAGCCTCCTCGGCCGCGTCGGCCGCTTTCTCATCGTGATACATGCGCACCAGGGTACGTCCCAGGTAGCTTTTCAGGTCGCGCGGGTTAACGGCGGGGTCCGCCAATTGGGATTTGATGCGCTCCAGCTCTTCGGCGGAGACGTCGGTAACCAGCTCAAAATAGCGGTAGATAGCGTCATCGGGGATGGACATGGTCTTACCGTAAATTTCATTGGCCGGTTCGTCGATGCCGATGTAATTCCCCAGCGACTTGCTCATGCGCTGTTTGCCGTCCAGTCCTTCCAGAACCGGCATGGTGAGTATGATCTGCGGCTCCATGTCGTATTCTTTTTGGATATGGCGACCGATAACCAGGTTGAATTTCTGTTCGGTGGCCCCCAATTCCACATCGGCCTTAATCTCCACCGAATCGTAGCCCTGCATCAGGGGATAGAAGAATTCATGGATGCTGATGGGGAGTTGGGCGGCGTATCTTTTGGCAAAATCGTCCCGTTCCAGCATGCGGGCCACGGTAAAGGTGGCGGCCATGCCCATAATCTGCTCAAAGGTCATTTTTTTGAACCAGTCGCCGTTAAAGCGCACAATGGTCTTGTTCTTATCCAGAATTTTAAAGAACTGATCCTGATAGGTTTGGGCGTGCTCCATCACCTGGGCGTGGGAAAGGCGGGGGCGGGTGCTCTTTTTATCGCTGGGATCGCCCACCATGGCCGTGTAATCACCGATGATGACCACCACCTGATGGCCCAGTTCCTGGAACTGGCGCAGCTTGCGTATGCCCACCGTATGGCCCAGATGAATATCCGGCGCCGTGGGGTCAAATCCCTGTTTGATGATCAGCGGTTTATTCTCTTTTTGGCTGCGTTCCAGTTTTTTTACCAGTTCCTCTTCCGGCAGCACCTCCACCGTGCCCCGTTTGATAACATCCATTTGTTCATTGATGGAAGGAAAAGCCATTTGTCACTCCGTTAGTAGTTGTTTTTTTGATGACGGGCCACATCGCGCTTCATTTCCCGTTCGGCAATGGCCGCCCGTTTGTCGTATTTCTTTTTACCCCTGGCCGTGGCCAGTTCTATTTTTATGAGATGGTTTTTAAAATAGACCTTTAGCGGAATCAGGGTTACCCCTTTTTCCTCCACCTGACGGTAGAGTTTTTTCAGCTCCATGCGCCGGAGCAGCAGCTTACGGTCGCGCAGGGGGTTGTGGTTTTGCACCGTGGACATGGAATAGGGATTGATATGCATGCCGATAAGCCATAGTTCTCCCTTGCGGAAACGGGCATAGGCGTCGGTAAGGTTGGCCTTGCCCTCGCGCAGGGATTTAACCTCCGTGCCTTTCAGCACCATGCCGGCTTCATAGGTGTCTAAAATCTCGTAGTCGTGCCGGGCCTTGCGGTTATTTATTATGGTTTTGTGCATCATTATTTCATAAGTGTGATAAAGCTTATAAGTTTAACTAAATCATGGCTATGGTTCAACCGATAAACAGACTGTCCGCGGCGGTAACTTTTTTATCTCCGCGGCATCGAAAAGCTATTTTAAGTAATACAAGGAAACAATCGGCCCATGGAACTTCCCCTTAGCTGGATGCGCGGCCTGTACCCCCGGGCGGATTTCAGGCATACGGCCCTGCGCCATAAGCAGGCCCATTGGGTTCATTTTGCCTCCATACCGGCGGATATTACTCTGGATGGCTGGCTGGACGGTCTGAAAAGCAGCGAGGGAGAGGCCGTTATTCTGCGCGGCTGTTCCCAGCCCCTGGCCGACGCCCTAAAGGGACGGGGCTTTGATCTGCTGCCCGTGGGCATGGAAGCGGAAATACCGCTGGGGAGCTTTAGTCCGGGCACGGGGTTGCGGGAACTGGAAAGGCGGGCGGCAAAAAGGGGACGTATCGTACCATTCCTTGTGGATGAACAGCGCGCGGGAGAGATGCAGGCGGTTTGGGAAAACTCCGTCCATGCCGGCCGGCCGGTGTTGAAAAAGCTTTTTCGCAATGAGCGTTCCTTACACCGGCGCGGGCTGGCCTTTGTGCAAGCGGGAGGCCAGTGGCTGGCCTTTATCACCTGGTCACATAACAACAGCCGTAAGCGTCATCTTGAGCAGATGGTGCGCCGCCGGGAGGCGCCCGCCGGAGTGATGGAGGCGCTTATTCTGGAGCTGATCCGTAAAACAGTGCGCGACGGATACCAGACACTAAGCCTGGGCGAGGTACCGTTCTTTTTTCCGGAAGGATTTTCACCCGGAGCGAGGGCGGGGTTTATCGCCGCCGGGGGACGTCGTCTGTCGCGTATCTATAATGCCCGCGGCCTGCATCACTTTAAAAATAAATTTCATCCCCAATGGCAGCCGGTCTATATCTGTGGAAAACCCAAGGTCTCCTGGCTGCACCTTGTGGAAATGGCCTGGCACAGCCGCTTTGTACATTTGGCGGTGGAAACCTACCTGCCTTTCGGGCATCTTTTTAAAAAGTATAAAAGATAATACTCAGCCACGCCATAAGTCTTAGCCCACCCCCGGCTCTCGGGGAGGGGAGTAATCTATGGGTAAAACGTTAACGCCCGGATTCATCCGGGTGGATGGAAAGGACGTGAATTTTTCCCAATCCGTTTCAACGGATTGGCCCATGACGGCCCGCCCCTCATCCTGGTGAACATAGAAAACCTTTAAAAAATTATTGCGAAACGGAACAGGAATCTTTATGCTTATCTCAATAAGTTAAACAACGTCATGCCGATGCTTCATTTGCCTGCCCGGCTCTGTCGGGCCTGCCCCCGCCTGAGGCGGGCAAGACGGCTCTGTCGGGTCCTTTGTCATTTGTCATTTGCCTGCCCGCCTCCGGCGGGTCATAGACCGGGGAACCACCATGAACAAAACCCTTTTCCTTCTCCTGTCCCTTGCCCTGTTGTGGGGCTGCGTGGACGACCCCTTTGAAAACCACAGCCTGCAACTGGAGGCCGAAGCGGGCGTGACCGAGGCTTGGATCAGTCTGCATGTTCTGGGTTTAAAAAGCGACGCTGTGTATACCCTGCAACGGGACGACACAATTCTTTTTAACAACCGACTCGATGTGGCGGATACGGTGATTTACGACAGCCTGCTGACCCCGGCCACCAGCTACCGCTACCGCTTTTT
>WGCN01000038.1 GCA_015493745.1 Calditrichales bacterium | reverse complement strand
GTCGTACCGTCAAAGATGGCCCCCTCAAGATCACAATCTTTAAAAACGGCTTCGCATAAATCGGCCGACGTGAAATCGGTTTCCTTAAGGCTGCAATTTTCAAACGGAATGCCTCTCAGGGACATTTTATAAAATGAACTGAGATCAAGGACACTGTTTTCAAAGCTCATTGCCAGAAACATCTCCTTGCAATGTTCAAAATGCAGGCCCAGCATTTTGCAGGATACAAAACGCACCCCGCGCAGAGCCGTATTTTCCAACAGGGCATTACTGAAATCACAGGATTCAAAACGGCAGTCAATAAAGCTTATATCACGCAGGTCGGCCTTGTTAAATGAGCAGGTGGTAAAGCGGCAATTTTCGTAATTCCCCTTGGGCAGGGGCTGTCGAAAAAAATCCTCGTCCTTGTAATGCCTGCCTTCTACGTCATCTTTATCCATTCCATTCCTTTGTTTTAGTTGCACTCATGGGTAAAGCCGATGGGCAGCAGGCTTGCGGATTCCTTTGACGGCGTCCTGGCGCTCCCCGGCCGGGAATAAGGTTAACAGCACCACCCCGCTTTGTATCGTCGGGTTAAACGTAAGGACGGGATGTGATAAGGTCAACAACTCCCTGATATACGGAATGGTATCTGTCCGCATACTTCTACCCGTGCATCCGGGAAAACTACTTTGCGCATCGCATAAAAAATGTTTACCTTCCTGCTCTTTTTTGAAATATTTTACCCGTGAGCAATGTTCTTCTTAGCGAACATCGCAAAAACACAACCAGAGAAAATCATGAAATCAAAAATCGAACTGCTGATGCCCGCCGGGGATTTTGAAAAGATGAAGTACGCCTATGCTTATGGCGCCGACGCCACCTATCTGGGCATACCCATGTTCTCCCTGCGCGCCCGTGAAAACGGTTTTAAACGTGATACCGTCATCGAAGCCATAAACTACGCCCATAATCTGGACAAAAAAGTATATCTGACGGCCAATATCCTGCCCCACAACCATAAGGTACAACCTTTCATCAATTACATCGGTCAATTGCTGCAGGAAACCCAGCCCGACGCCTGGATCATGTCCGATCCCGGTATCATCATGCTGATGAAGGAGAAATATCCCGGGCAGGAGATACACCTTTCCGTGCAGGCCAACACCGTCAATTACGCCACCGCCAAATTCTGGGAAAAGATCGGCATCAGCCGTATCATCCTTTCGCGGGAACTGACCATTAAAGAGATTCGCCAGATTCGTGACCACTGCCCCGATCTGGAACTGGAGGCCTTTGTCCACGGCGCCATCTGTATCGCCTACTCCGGCCGGTGTCTCATTTCCAACTACATGTCTTACCGCGATCCCAACCAGGGCACCTGTTCGCACTCCTGCCGCTGGCAGTATAAGATGTACAAAAAGGAAGAGAATCAACCGCAAAGCTGGCTGAAGGATGCTCAGCAGGCGGGTATTGAGCCGGCCGTTACCCAGCAGGGTGACAACTATGTGCCCATACAGGGTGATTACTACCTGGCCGAAACCGACCGTCCCGGTGAATACATGCAACTGGACGAGGACGAGAACGGTACCTATCTGATGAATGCCCGCGACCTGTGCGCCATTGAGTATCTCGATGAGCTGCGCGATGCCGGGGTGGACAGTTTTAAGGTGGAAGGCCGCAACAAGTCGGTATACTACGCCGCCCTGATCGCCCGCGCCTACCGCCGGGCCACCGACGACCTGATCGCCGGGCGTCCCTTCGATCCCGAAAATATCACCGATGTCTTTGCCGCCTCCAACAAGGGCTACATCGCCGGTTTCCTCAAGGGCAATCCCGGCCGTTCCGCCCAAAAATATGACGGCACCCGCGCCGAACAGCCCATCTATCGTTTTGCCGGAATCATCCGCGGTTATGACGCCGAAAAAAAGTGGATGAAGGTGGAGCCGCGCAATCCCCTGCGCCCCGGTATGCAACTGGAGCTGTTCACCCGTGACCGCACCATCCCCTTTACGGTGGAAGAGCTGTTTGACGTCAAGGGCCGGCCCATCGAACAGATACACGGCGGCCTGCATTACTGTTACATCCCCTACCCGGAAGCGCCGCCGGAGTTTGCCCTGTTGCGCGAGCGCACCGCCGATGATTTCAATCCGCGGGAAGTGGAGCTAAGCCGCGAGGCCGAAAGCTGCGGCGATAACTGCGGCTGTGATTCCTAAACCGGCCTATCTTACATGGACACAAACGCTGTTATAAACGATCTTTATCCGCGGCGGATTGTTTGCCTCACCGAGGAAACTACGGAAATGCTTTACATCCTTGGTGAGGAGGATCGCATTGCCGGCATCTCCGGATTTACCGTGCGACCTCCCCGGGCGCGCCGGGAGAAGCCCCGCGTTTCCGCCTTTACTTCCGCCAAAATCGATAAAATCCTCGATCTCAGGCCCGACCTGGTACTGGGGTTCTCCGACCTGCAGGCCGATATTGCGGCGGAACTAATCCGTCACGGAGTTAACGTGCATGTTTTCAACCAGCGTTCGGTGGAGGGGATATTTCAAATGATCGCCATGCTGGGGGCCATGATCGGCCGGACGGAGCGGGCCGGACAATGGATTGCGGAGCAACGCCAAAAGATTGAGCGGATAAAGGAACAGACCGCCCACCGCAAACACAGGCCGCTGGTCTATTTTGAGGAATGGTATGATCCCATC
>WGCN01000037.1 GCA_015493745.1 Calditrichales bacterium | reverse complement strand
TTTTCGGCGGCAGCGGCGGCGCTTCCTCCTCGGGTGGTTTCAGCGATTTTTTTGAAACCCTGTTCGGCAGCCGTTATGCCGGAGCGGGCGCCGGCCGCGGCGCGCATACCCGGCGTCCGCGCGGGCAGGATGCCACGGCGGAAATCACCATTACCCTGAAGGAAGCCTATACCGGCACCAGCCCGCAGTTTATTATAGATGATCAAACCATCAAGCTGAATATCAAACCGGGCGTGAAGGATGGCCAGAAGCTGAAATTAAAGGGCAAGGGACATAACGGAGGAGACCTGTACATCACCGTGCATGTGAAGGAAGACCCCCATTACCGCAGGGAGAATAACGACCTTTATGTGGATGTGCCGGTGGACCTTTATACGGCCATTCTTGGCGGCAAGGCCGAGGTCGATACGTTGAAGGGAAAAATCAAACTGGATATTCCGGCGGAAACACCCAACGGAAAAACCCTGCGCCTGAAGGGACTGGGCATGCCGGTCTATACCCGGCCGGGCCATTTTGGCAATTTATACGCGCGGATCATGGTGCAATTGCCGAAGAAACTGAGCAAAAAAGAGCGTGATCTGTTTGAGAAATTGCGCAAGCTGCGTTCAAAATAAGAGGGCTACTGTTGTCGTTCCCGGGCCAGTTGCACAATCGTTTCCACCTGCTCTTCGATGCTCATATTAGAGGTGTCGATGACCACGGCGTCCGGCGCTTTTTTTAGCGGACCGTCGGCGCGGGTGCTGTCGGCATGGTCACGGCGGGCCAGGTCGGCCTTTATATTTTCCAGCGTTATAGACGGATCTCCATTGGCCTGTTCCTTTAACCGCCGCCGGGCGCGGGCTTCGATGCTGGCTTCCATAAAAATCTTTAGTTCGGCCTCCGGCAACACCACGGTGCCGATATCCCGGCCATCCATCACCACGCCGCCGTTTTGGGCCAGTTGCCGCTGTTGCTCCACCATGATGCGGCGCACACCGGGGTGGGTGGCCACCGGGGTAATATTACGGTCTATTTCCGGGGTGCGGATTTCCCCGGAGACGTCCCGGCCGTTTAAAAAAGTATGCTGTTGTCCCTCTTTGATCTCCAGGGTAATTTTGGAAGAGCGGGCGACCCGTTCCAGGGCGTCGGCGTCATTCATATCCACCCCGGCATCCAGGGCGGCCCTGGTGATGGCGCGGTACATGGCGCCGGTATCGATGTAGATATATCCCAGGCGCCGGGCCACCTCGCGTGCGGTGGTGCTTTTACCGGAAGCGGCCGGGCCGTCGATGGCTATGGAAATGTTATGCTTCATCCGGCCAGGTCCACCATATTTTTTAACATGGAAATTTCTTCCTTTGTCAGATAGCGCCATTCGCCGCGCTTTAAGCCTCTGTAGCTCAGTCCGGCAAAGGAGATACGATCCAGTTCCAGAACCTCATACTCAAAATGGGCGAACATGCGGCGGATTTGCCGTTTTTTACCCTCGCGCAGTTCCACCTCCAGCAGACTGCCGTTGTTAACCACGCGCAACTCCTTGATCGTGCAGGGGGCGGTCATGGTTCCGTCCATGGCAATGCCTTTTTGCAGATGATGCAAATGAACCGGCTTGATACGGGCATCCAGCAAAACATGATAACGCTTGGGAGCTTTATAGCGCGGATGCAGCAGACGGTGGGTCATGTCGCCGTCATCGGTCAGTAAAAGCACGCCGGTGGTATCCTGATCCAGACGCCCCACGGGATAAACCCGTTGCGAGAGCGACAGCAGCGACACCACCGTTTTACGCTGATGGGTATCGCTGACCGTGCTGACCGTGGAGAGCGGCTTATTGAGCAAGATGTAGGTGAAGGACTTTTTCAATTGCAGCTTGCGGCCTTCCAGTTCCACCGTGTCCGTTTCCGGGTCTACCTGAACACCCATGGCGGTAACGATCTCTCCGTTTACGCTCACCTTGCCTGCGGCGATCAGCTCATCACACTTGCGGCGGGAAGCCACGCCGCAGCGGGCCATAAAATGGTTTAGTCTCATTGCTCTTCATCAGCTCCGTTTTCGGTGGCCTGTTCATCATCCTTTGTGTCCGGCTCGTCCGGTGTTTTGTCCTTCTCATTTTCTCCGTCGTTTTCTTCTTTCCCGGCAGCCTCTTCCTGTGGTGCTTCCGGGCCCATGATCTCATCCACGGAGGACATGCCCAGCTTTTCGGGCAATATTTTTTCCAATGCCACCTGATCCAGGCTTTCCAGAAAGTGGCTGTCATTTTTAATCAGTTCGTCGATCTCTTTCAGACTGGGCAGATCCCTGAGGCTTTTCAATCCGAAATACTCCAGGAAATAATTGGTGGTGCCGTATTCCAGCGGATTGCCGGGGGCTTTTTTGCGTCCCTTGACGGTGATCAGGTTGCGTTCGATCAGGGTGCGGATCACACCGTCGGTATTGACTCCGCGGATTTGCTCCACCTCCACCTTGGTAATGGGCTGCTTGTAAGCGATGATGGCCAGCGTTTCCAACCCCTTGCGCGTCAACCTGCTTTTGGAGCGGCTTTTGTACAACTGACTGATCCAACTGGCAAAGGGCTCGCGCGTAACCATCTGGAAACCGCCCGCCAACTCTATGATTTTTATGGGCGAATTGTTTTTCTCGTAGCGCTCGTCTATGTCACGGATAATCTTTTTTATCTTTTTTTCGCTTTCCAGCTCGGGCAGAATCTCCTTGATTTTTTTGGCGCTCAGCGGCCCGTCGTAGGCAAAAATCAACGATTCAATAATTTGTTCATGATCAAGAATCATTCTGTTCATCCTCTATAAACAACAGGGGTTTTATACGGATTTCATCAAAATTGTCGGATTGACTGACGGTGACCAGCCGCTGCTTCATCAAATCCAGCAAAGCGATAAAGGTTACGATAATTTCTATCTTCTTTTCAAGACCGGCCATTAATTCCCCAAAGAGGATCATGGGCTTGCGGGCCAGCCTTTGCATAATCCAGTCCGCCTGTTCCTCCACGGTTACATTGATCATTTCCACCTTGTGTTCGGTGACCTTCGGCATATTGTCCAGGGCCGATTTCAGGGCCATCATCAGGTCGAAAAGCTGTACGTTCTCCAGGTACTCTTCATCGCTGGCCTGCTCGCTTTTGGGGATAAACCCGAAATACCGGCGGTCGTAAAGCCGTTTGCGCTTCTCCTCCAGCTCTTCCATCTCCAGGCTGGCTTCTTTGTATTTCTTATATTCCAGCAGGCGCTCCACCAGTTCCATGCGCGGATCGTCGAATTCCTCTTCCTCCGTTTCCGGCTTGGGCAGCAGATAGCGGGCCTTGATGCTGATCAGTATGGCGCACATTTCGATAAAATCACCGGCCACATCCAAATCCATCAACTGCATGGTTTCTATATAGGCTAAAAACTGTTCGGTGATTTTAGAAATGGGGATGTCGTAAATATCCACCTCGTTTTTGCGGATAAGAAACAGCAGCAAATCGAAGGGACCTTCAAAAACATCCAGTTTAACGCGATAGATCATAAAATCTCTTCTCAGGCGATGGGTGAAAAGCCGATGGCTTCCCGCAGTTGGGTTAAAAAGGGCACGCTGATGGCCCGCGCTTTTTCGGCCCCTTTTTTCAGGGTGGCTTCGATATAGGCCGGGTCTTCCATCAGCCGGTTATAGGTCTCGCGGTAGGGGGCCAGGTGGGCGTTGAGGTACTCGAACAACTCCTGCTTGGCCGCGCCCCAGGCGATCCCTTCCTCAAATTTCCCGCGCATGGCGGCGGTTTCCTCCGGTGAGGCAAAGGCTCTGTAAATCTGAAATACGGCCGAGCTGTCCGGGTCTTTGGGCTGGCCCGGTTCCAGGGAGTTGGTAACGATTTTCATAATCATCTTGCGCAGCTTCTTTTCCGGAAGAAACAGGGGAATGGTATTGTTGTAGCTTTTGCTCATCTTGCGCCCGTCCAGTCCGGTCAGCACGGCCGTCTCCTTGCCGACCACCGCCTCGGGCAGCACCAGATGGTTGCCGTAATGGTGGTTAAAGCGCTGGGCGATATCCCTGGCCATTTCGATATGCTGAATCTGATCCCGCCCCACGGGCACCTTGTTGGCCCTGAACATGAGAATGTCGGCGGCCATCAGGATGGGGTAGGAAAAAAGGCCCATGGTTACCCCTTCCTCCAGGTCTTTTTTACCCTTTTGTTCATTCTCCTGCACCACCGCCTTATAGGCGTGGGCGCGGTTCATCAACCCCTTGGCCGTCATGCAGGTTAATATCCAGGTCAGTTCCGGGATTTCCGGTATATCCGACTGGCGGTAAAAGACCACCTTATCCGGTTCCAGACCGCAGGCCAGCCAGGTGGCGGCGATCTCTTTGGTGGATTGTTTTAAAAGACCGGGGTCGTGATTTTTTATCAGGGCGTGGTAATCGGCCAGAAAATAAAAGGATTGCACGTTCTCATTGCGGCTGGCCTCTATGGCCGGGCGGATGGCGCCGGCATAGTTGCCCAGGTGCGGGGTTCCCGTGGTGGTTATACCCGTTAATACGATTTCTTTTTTCATGGATCATCCGTGTGGTTTTTGCAAAGATGGCAAATGTACAAAAAGCCGGGGATTGTTTCCATTGTTTAAAGGGATGAAAAAGCTGCCCGCCGCGCGAATCGTATATTCTTTTTGACCGCCCGGTCATTTATACTTGCCTCGAATGGACGCGCCTTTAAATTCCGCCTGATATGAACAAAAGAAAAAGGGGAGAAGAATGATATGGCAAGACCGGTGAATGGGAGCGGCGGGATCGCCTTACTTATTATCCTGGCGATTTTCTCCGCCTGCGCCAAAGGTACCCAGCCCGCCGGGGAAAACCCCGGCCCGCGGCAAAAACTGGAAAATGAGATACGCAAGGAGCTGGATAATTATGAGACGGACGCCGATTTTACCCTGATGGTCGAATCGGCCAACGGAAAGCGCTTTTCCCATAGCACGGGAAGTTCCGGAGAAAGCGTTTTGTACCGTTCCGCCTCCACCTCAAAACTGGTGACGGCGGTGGTTATCCTGACCCTGGTGGAAGACAGCCTGTTGAGCCTGGAGGATCATCCCGGCGACTATATTCCCTCCTGGCCCGATACGGGCAATCTTGCCGCGATTACCCTCAGGCATCTGCTGAGTTTTACCTCGGGGCTGACTGAAAAGCCCTTTTGCCTGAACCTGCCTTCGGCCGATTTTGAAGAGTGCGTGGCGCGGATTGCCGGGGTAAACCCGAACGCCCGGCCGCCGGGCGAAGAGTTTTACTATTCTCCCAGCCATCTTCAGGTGGCGGGTCTGATGGCGGTAAAGGCTTCGGGCCTTGCTTCCTGGCAAGAGTTGTTTACGCGTTTTAAATCGAAAACCGGTCTGTTCCCCAACGGTAACTATGATTTGCCCTCCCTGCAAAACCCGAGGCTGGCCGGCGGTATGCACTGGAACGCCGCCGAATATCTGGCTTTTTTAAGGGCGCTTTATGAGCAGCGGATTCTTGGCGCCGGGCTGATCGCGCAAATGACCGAAGACCAGCTGCGGGATGCCGCCATCGGCTATTCCCCCTCGCTGGCGGCGATAGGGGAGGACTGGCACTACGGTTTCGGGCTTTGGATAGAATGTCATGATAACCCGTTTAACTGCAACCGGACGACACGCGTCTCCAGTCCCGGGGCCTATGGGGCCTATCCCTTTATCGACTATGAGAATAAGTATTTTGGTATTCTGGCCCGGGAGGGCGCTTACGGAACCTTTGACAAAGGCTACCGGCTTTTTGAAAGCATAGCGCCAAAACTGGAAGAGTGGGCCTTGATGAGCGACGATTGAAGAACGGGGCTCTGTCTACTTTTCCTCCCACGTGCCGTAAGGATGGGCGCTGAGCCAGGCGTTGTAATATCTTTTGTCGCCGCTTACCTCCCGGCCCACCCAGGCGGGCTTTTCAAAAGGCTGATCTTCAGCCTCCAGCTCCACCTCGGCCAAAACCAACCCCGCATTGACGCCATGAAAAACATCCACTTCCCAAACAAGTCCGTCCGCGGGGATACGGTAGCGGGTTTTTTCGATAATATGCGGCAGGCATAACTTCAGTAGTTGTTCCGCGTCATCGGCGGGGATGGCATACTCAAACTCCGGGCGGCTCAGTCCCTCTGTTTTACCCTTGATGGTGATAAAGGCGTCCGTATCGCTGATACGCACACGCACATTGCGCCGGGGGTCGGTGGAGAGATAGCCCTGACGGTAGAC
>WGCN01000036.1 GCA_015493745.1 Calditrichales bacterium | reverse complement strand
CCCGCGGCCAGCCCGCCGGCCTCAAAGGTTACGCGGTAAACTCCCGCGTTTTTCCATCCCCGGACAAGGGTTTTAATACGTCGGCCGCGTACATCGTAAACGGATAGCCGCACCTCGCCCGCCCGTTTCAGGGTAAAGGACAATACGGTGGAGGGGTTAAAGGGATTAGGGCTGTTTTGCGCCAAAGTGAAGGATCGTGGCTGCCTGACATCGGGCTCTTTTATGGCGGTAACCACGGGGGTGCGCTCACGGTAAAAAACACGATAGAGACCCGAGTCGGGATAGTTGGGCACTTCATAGTTCAGGCCCACGGAGCCGTCGGGCAATACTAGTATGGCCTTAAAGCCAATCGGGCTGTTGCCAAAATCGGTAATATATTCGGGGGTGGACCAGCTTTCTCCCCTGTCGGTGGAATAAGCCGTCTTTATATTTATTCCCCCGCCGTCCTTGCGCTCGGACTCATCCTTCCAGAAAGTCCACAAAGTACCGGTGGATATCTGGTAATGCGTTCCCTCGGCCAGTTCACTTCGTGAGTCGTCCGAGATAACGTTCTTAAACTGCGGGGAAGGTTTCCAGCTCTTTCCAAAATCATCCGAATACCCATAAACAATACGCATGCCATTGTAGGGATCGCTTTGCGGGTATTGATGATAAACCATGTGAATACGGCCGCCCGGGTCAACCACAACATCGGGGTCTCCCTGGAAATCGGAACTGGAATTGAGATTTGTTACTTCCGACCAGGAAACGCCGCCATCGGTACTGGTTACAAAATGGAGGTCCCAGTTTTCCGGCGAAAAGCTCACATTGTCCCTCCAGGCAATCATCAGTGAATCACCGCCATAGGCGCCAAACTGTCCCCGGGGAAAGGCGGAAGCCTTGCCGTCATCTTTACTGATCAGTTGCGGCGCGCTCCAGCTTTCGCCGGAGTCGGTGGAACGGCTGTAGTAGCATTCGGTTATTTCGGTTTTGGAATCTCCTTCATGCCACATCACATGCAGACGGTCATTCAGGTCTACGGTGAGGTAAACACCGTTATAACTGTTATTGCGGGGGGATGAGGCTATCCTCATGGAATCGATAACCACGTTCAGGGCGCTGTCCATTTGCGTGTAGTAGAGGGCCTTTGGTTTGGGACGGGCCCACACAACATGCAGCCGGTCCCGGTTATCCCGGTATATCTTGGTGCTGTTAATGCCCGGAACATTCACCGGCTTGAATTGCACCGGGTCCGACCATGTTTTGCCATCGTAGCTATAAGTATAATAGATGCCGCCGCCGGTGTCCTCATTGTTCATGAAGATGACGCGCTTATTATTGCTAAAGGCCACGGAATTTTTATATAAAAAACCCCGGACACTATTGGAGCCCTGAGGCAGGGGCAGTTCAACCCGATCGCCCCAACCGGCGCCCACGCCATGCTGCGCGGAAACGACCGACATTAAACCGGATACCAACACAATCAGTAAATAACGATACATATAAGATTCTCCCACTAATGATGTATCGTGTTTGTCGGTCTTTTTTTTCCTCTACTTTAACGCTTTCCCCCACGCGCTCCGTTTTTGTACGATCAGGAGTCCCCCCCGTCCGGTACAACGATCACCGGTATCTTCCACTGATGGATCGATGCGTTCAATGCCGGAATATCTTCATTCAAAAGGCGCTCGGTCTGTTTCAATAACGGCTTAATCTGCTTCCAGAGTTCATTGCGTACTTCATAGGCCTGATCGGTCGGTTTAAAGTCGCCCATACCCATCATAGCCGTCAGCGTAGCCATTTTGCTTACCAGCCGCGTGGGAAAGTTAAGCGGATCCTGCGGGCTGCGGTTTTTGGTCTGGTACAGTTTCTCCTCGATAGCGGTCAGCTTTTTAACCAGGGATTGCCCTTTCTTTTTCAGACTGTCGGTGACGCTGCTATGTTCAGACAGGGAAGAGATAAACCTTTTTATATCCGCCCGCACTGCCCGGATGCTTTTGATATTTTTTATAATGCGTTCCATCCGCCGGTTATTTTCCGACAGAAACTCAAATTGCTCCTGAAAATCGGCCGTTTCGGCGGCCACACGGGGATCCTTTAATATGGTAAAATCCTGCTCCAGGGAATCCTTGCCGAAAACCAGACGCGCCTTATACTTTCCGGGAACGGCTTTGGGCCCGCGGGTACTGCCAAACCACAAAATCATTCCCTTAAAGCGTTCCGTATCGGGATAGCGCATATCCCATACAAAACGATTATGTCCGGGTTTAAGCGGCATTGTATTCTTCTTGTCTCCCGGCTTAAAGGAGCGGATCAGCCGGCCCTCGCCATCCAGGATTTTCAACATGACGCCGGCGCTGTCCGGCAGGGTTTGCCAAATATAGTCCATAACCACGCCGTTCGGCGGGTTTTGGCCGCGCAGCAATGAACCGCCCCGGCTGCCGTTAACGCGGTAAGCCGCTTCCACCGGCAACAAGCTGTTCTTTTTGAGAGCCGGACTTTTCAGGTGCCGCAGGGGACTGAAATTATCCAGCACCCACAGGGAACGCCCCTGCGTGGCCACGATCAGGTCATTACCCTTTACGGCCATATCGGTGACCGGAACCACGGGCAGATTCAGTTGCAGGGGGCGCCACTTCCCGCCGTTGTTCAGGGAAAACCAGACGCCCTTCTCCGTCCCCGCGAAAAGCAGGCCCGGTTGCTTCCCGTCGGCACGAATAACGCGCGTAAACTGATCCCGGGGCAGACCGGATGTAATTTTTTTCCAGCTTTGGCCGTAATCGGCGGTATAATAGAGATAGGGACGGAGGTCATCCCACTTATACATGGTGGCCGCCACATATAATCCGCCCGCGTTAAAGGGATCGGCCTCAATACTGTTGATTTGTATCCATTCGGGCATCATTCTTTTGGGCGGTGTAACATTTTTCCAGCTTTTACCGCCGTCGCGGGTCACATGGATCAGGCCGTCATCGGAACCGCTCCAGATCACACCCGCTTTAAGGGGACTCTCGGCCACGGCGAAAATAGTGCCGTAATACTCGATGCTGGTGTTGTCCTGGGTGATCGGCCCGCCGGAGGATTTCATCTTGGTCGTGTCATTACGGGTCAAATCGGGACTGATGGCCTGCCAGCTTTGTCCTTCGTTGACGGACTTAAACAGCACATTGGCCGCGGCGTAAAGGGTATTGGCGTCATGAGGCGAAAATAGTATGGGAAAATTCCACTGGAAGCGGTATTTAAGATCAATCGCCCCGTGGCCCATCGGATTATCGGGCCAGACATCCACCACGCGTCTTTGCCCGTTGGCGTGATTGTAGCGCGTTAACAAGCCGTCATAGGAGCCGCCGAATACGACATTGTCATTATCGGGCTTGGGCGCCAGATGGGCGCTTTCCCCTCCCGCCGTGCTTTCCCAGTCCTCTTCGCCCACGCCCCAACCGTCCGAACGGCTGCTAATGCGGATGGCCGAGTTATCCTGCTGGGCGGCATAGATGCGATAGGGAAAATGGTTGTCCGTTGTTACCCGGTAGAATTGCGCCGTGGGTTGGTTATAATAGGTGGACCAATCCTTTCCGCCATTGTAGGTAACCTGCGCCCCGCCGTCATCTCCCACAATCATCACATCCGGCTTTTGGGGATTAATCCACAGATCGTGATGATCGCCATGCGGGGTGCGGATGGCATTGAAGGATTTACCCCCATCCTTCGACTTCCAGAAACGCACATTGAGCACATAGACTACGTCGGCATTTTGCGGATCGGCATAGATGCGCGTGTAATACCAGGCGCGTTGGCGCAGCTTTCTTTCCTTATTGATGCGTTTCCAGCTATGGCCCCCGTTATCGGAACGGAAAACACCACCATCCTTTGCTTCCACAATGGCGTAAACACGGTCGCTATTGGCCCCGGAAACGGAAAGGCCGCTGATGCCGATTACGCCGCGCGGCAATCCCTTATTGCGGGTGATATTCTTCCAGGTATCCCCGCCATCGGTCGATTTCCAGATAGAGGAACCCGGGCCGCCGCTGCTTAGGCTATAGGGCGTTCGCCTGACCTGCCAAAAAGAGGCAAAGAGAATGCGCGGATTATGGGGGTCCATGGCAATATCCACCGCGCCGGTATTTTCATCGACAAAGAGGATGCGCTTCCAGCTCTTGCCGCCGTCGGTGGTACGGTAAACGCCGCGCTGTCTGTTGGGCCCAAACAGATGGCCCAGGGCCGCCACATAGACGATATCCGGGTTTTGCGGATGGATGCGTATGCGCGGAATATGACGGCTGTCTTCCAAACCGATGTGTTTCCAGGTTTTACCTCGATCATCGCTTTTCCACATGCCTTCGCCATGGGACACATTACCGCGTATCGTTACCTCTCCCCCGCCCACATAGATCACATTCCTGTCTGAAGGGCTGACCGCCACGGCCCCGATGGAACCGCCGAAGAATTTATCGGAAATATTGCGCCAGCTTTGGCCGCCGTTATCCGTTTGCCAAACACCACCGCCGGTGGCGCCAAAGTAAAAACGCATGGGATCGGTAAGATCACCGGCCACCGCCGCCGAACGCCCCCCGCGAAAGGGGCCCAGCTCACGCCAGCTTAAATCCTTATAAAGTGAATCGAACGGTTGCGCAGCTTCCGCGGCCAAAAACAGACCGCCAAAGAGCAGGAACAAAATTAGTTTCATGATTTCCCCATAGGTAGGTAAGTGAGATGGAGTAAAATACAAAAAAATGGTAAATATCCAAGCCGGGTTGGGCCGGTACTTTATAGCGTTTATGGATATGAATCTTCAGACCGGTGCATTTCTCCCCGAATGCCGGTACGGCGATTATGAAAAAGTCGGCCGTTTTTACTCCGTGCCGTAGATACGGTCGCCCGCGTCACCCAGGCCGGGAAGGATATAACTGTGTTCATTAAGCTCTCTGTCCAGCGCGGCGGTGTAGATGGGTATATCGGGATGGGCATTGTTCAGCGCCTTAACGCCCTCGGGCGCGGCCACCAGGCACATAAAGGTGATGGCCCGTCCACCGTGCTTTTTCACCACATCGATAGCAGCGGCGGCGCTGCCCCCCGTGGCCAGCATGGGATCGATCACCAGAATG
This sequence comes from Calditrichales bacterium, assembly GCA_015493745.1. Classification (GTDB taxonomy): domain Bacteria; phylum Calditrichota; class Calditrichia; order Calditrichales; family J004; genus J004. Next base: position 68,794 of record WGCN01000036.1, on the reverse strand, counting down.
TCGCTTTCCTGCATATCGGTTGGAAACTTCACATAATACTCCACCGGCGATAGTGTTTCCTTGTCGCGGTAAAGCCCCACATGCCCCACCCGGGCGTGGGGAATCAGGCTAAGTACACCGTCACACATGGCCAAACCGGCACGCAGGATGGGTACCAGGGTTACACTACGCGCCAGAACATAGCCGACGGTTTTCTCCAACGGCGTTTCCAACTCCCTGGCCCTCACCGGATAATTACGCGTAATTTCATAGACCATCAACCCGGCAATTTCATTCAGCATGGTGCGGAAGTGCAGGTTATTGGTACGCTTGTCGCGCAGATAAAAAAGTTTTTGCTGAATGAGAGGATGATTGAGAATATAGAGATTTTGCATAAGGTCTCTCCGGTTACGGCCTGTTAAAGGCGGGATCAAAATGAGTGGCAATCTGCTCACGGGTCTGTTTTATCAAAAGATTCCGGTCTTCGAGGGTCATATCCCTGGTATCCAGCGGGGGCAAAAAACGCACCCGTATTTTACCGGGGCGTACCGTCCGCCGCCCGTGCGGGAACATATGCTGTGAACCCTCGATCACCGTGGGCACAATGGGAATATGGCCTTTAACCGCCAGCACAAAGCCGCCTTTTTTAAAGGGACGGATTTCATCGCTTTTACTACGTGTGCCTTCGGGGAAAATGATGACCGAGCAACCGTCCTTTATGGTCTGGATGGCCTGATCCAGGGTTCGGCGGGCTTCGGCGCTGTTGGCCCGGTCGATGGGCAACATGCCGCTCATCTTCATACCCTGGGCAAAAACCGGAACCTTGAACAGCTCCTTTTTGGCGATAAAACGGGCCGTGCCGGGTATCGCCGCCACCATGGCCAGAATATCATAGGCGCTTTTGTGGTTGGCGGTAAAAATGTACACGCCGTCCTTATCCAGATTTTCCAGACCTTCCACCGTAAGCCGCGCGCCGGAAACCCACAAAATTATCCGCGCCCAAACACGGATCACCCCGTCATTAAAAGCGGAATAGGGATTGAATATTCCGCCGAAAATAGCCAGTACGGAGCAAACCAGTGTATCCACAAAGGTGATCAGATATAACAGGATCGTGTGTATCCAGCGTATAACAGACATATCAGCCACTTATCTTTTCCAGCCCGCCCATATATGGGCGCAACACTTCGGGTATGACAACAGCACCCTCCGCCGTCTGATAATGTTCCAGCAGGGAAACCATCAAACGTGAGGTGGCCAGGCCGGAGCCATTCAACGTATGTACATATTGCGGTTTGCCACCCTCTTTTCCCTTAAAACGGATCTGAGCCCGGCGGGCCTGAAAATCCTCAAAATTGCTGACGGAAGAAGCCTCCAGCCACTTTTCATCGGCGGAGGACCAGGTTTCGATATCATAACATTTGGCGGCGGCAAAGCTCAGGTCGCCGCTGGCCAGCAGCAGCACGCGATAGGGCAGCTTCAGGGCGTCCAGAATCTCCGTGGCCTCGCCCAGCATCGTTTCATGCGCCTCATAGGAACCCTCCGGATGAACAAAGTTCACCATTTCCACCTTGTTAAACTGGTGTACACGCTGAAAGCCGCGCGTATCCTTGCCGTAGGAACCGGCCTCGCGCCGGAAACAGGCGGAAAAAGCCACATATTTTACCGGAAGCAGCGCCTCGTCCAATATTTCATTGCGGTGCAAATTGGTTACCGGAACCTCGGCCGTGGGAATCAGATAAAGGTCATCCTTTTCCATATGGTACATATCATCGGCCATTTTAGGCAATTGCCCGGTGCCGTACATGCTCTCCTTGTTGACCACAAAAGGCGGATAAATTTCCGTATAGCCGTGCTTGTCAATATGCAGATCAAGCATATAGTTAATCAGGGCGCGTTCCAGACGGGCGCCAAGCCCCTTGTAGACGGGAAATCCGCTGCCGCTGATCTTGCCGCCCCTTTTAAAGTCCAGAATATCCAGTTGTTCACCCAACTCCAGATGGTCTTTGGGCTTAAAATCGAATGCAGGCAGGGTTCCGTGCCGGGATACCTCTACATTGGCGCTTTCATCCCTTCCCAGGGGCACACTGGCATGGGGGATATTGGGAATACTGCTCAATATATCATTGACGGTCTGTTGTACCTCGTTGATCTGTTGATCCAGGCTTTTAATTTGCCGGGATAAATCCTTTGTGGTTTCAATCAATGCAGAGGCGTCCTTCTTCTCCCGTTTGTATTGGGCCACCAGCGCCGAGTTTTCATTGCGTTGTTTTTTTAGTTCCTCGCTTTTAAAAATAAGCTCCCGGCGCTCCTTGTCTTTTTCAAGCAGGGCATCGATATCCGCTTTTTCATTTTTATGGGCCACAGCCTGCTTTACCAGTTCCGTATTATCGCGTATGAATTTCAAATCCAGCATTTTATTTCCTGTTTTTAAGTGCAAAGATTGAATTTAGCCACTTGCCTCTTTTCAGGCAAGCCGAAGAATACCGGCAGAGGCTGCGGCAACTTTTTTCCCTAAAAAAAACAAGCTACCGTTTTTTTCCCTTGCCTATGGATAATTTGTTAGTTATCATAGGCACGGTTAATCAATTCAAGGAGAATTCCCGCCCGAACATTGTTACTATCTTCTACATCACAAATAAATCAGGAGGTACGTAATGATGCCCAATCCCCTTTCCCCTCATCTTGCGGATGATGTTTATCAATTCCTTGTCAAAAATAAATTATTGCGTTCCAAGGGTATTCGCGACTATGTGATCCGTTGCCGCTTTAATGAAATGCGTCACCACCTGCCCACATCGGTTATCATAGAACGGCTGCAGGATGAATATCCCTATCTGCAATATGAAACCATTCGTAAAATTATCTATCAGCGTCAGGAAGTTCTGGAAGAAGAGCTGGCCGATTTCGGAATTTAACGGTTGTATCCTCCGCCCGCCGGCGGGGAAAGGCAAAAGATGCCCCTTGCGGCACGGTGCGTGAATCGGGGTTTTTCCCGCTACCGGGATAAGCCTCGGTGATAATAAAACTGCCGTCATTCCGGATAAAAACGATAAAAGCGCACAATCATACTAAAGGCGGGGAACTAACCCCGCCCGCGCGTTTTCCGCTCCAAACAGTTGAAATAACGCCTGTCCGTGCCCCGGCTATCTTTCACAGCCATCCGCTCTGCTCCCGCCCGGGCATCACGCCCTTAGTGATAGTGCACGTCGTCCATCTTACCGCCAAATACCTTGTGCAGATAGAAAAAATAAGCTATCACCAAAACCAGGGCGATCAGCCACCAGACAAGGCCCACCTGCAGACCGTAGGGTTCCGCGGCGGCATTATATATGGTAAGGGACGGAAAATGGCTGTTGGTACCGGGTAACAGATTGGGGAACAAAGCTGCCACCGTGGAACCGAAGGCACTGGCAATAAACAAGGATGATACGGCAAAGGGACTATGGTCTTTTTTAAAAGAGGGAACCCGAAACATCAAAATCAGGGCAAACAGCATCAATAGGGGAAAAATCCACAACCAGGGGTGATTGAAATAGTTATCCATGGCCGAGGGACGTACAAACAGCCAGGCTACAAGTGAAAGAACGATCAAAAAAGTTAAAACCATATTCAGGCGGACAACCAGCTTTTTAAGCCGTGCATTCAACGGACTGTCCGTTTTAAAGATGATCCAGTGGGCGCCGTGTATGGTCAGGGTAACCGCGGCCACCACTCCAAGGATAACGGTAAACCAATCCAGAATACCCGGCTGGCTGCTCAAGGGAGAAAAGCTGTCGTTCCACAAGGGATTAAAAAAGTAAACAGCCCCGTGCCGTGCCAGGCCATTCTCCACACCCCCCAGGTTGACACCGCGCACCACGTTGCCCAGAGCCGCGCCCAGGAATACCGTTAACAGTAAACTGGCCAAACCGAAAGCTTTGTCCCAGGCGGTCTTCCATAAATCATTAGCCACCAGGTTTCTGAATTCCAGGCCGATGGCCCGGAATATCAACAACCATAAAACCATAATCAGCGGCAGATAAAATCCGCTAAAGGCCGAGGCATAGAGGGTTGGAAAGGCAAAAAACATTACACCTCCGGCCGCAATAAGCCACACCTCGTTGCCATCCCAAAAAGGACCGATGGCCCGGATGATGCGCTGCTTCTCATCCTCATTTTCAGCCACAAACAGGTGAATAATTCCGGCTCCCATATCCGCGCCGTCCAAAAGAATAAACATGGTCAGCATGGATACCAGTACGATACTCCAAAAAATTTCCATAGCCCTACTCTTCCGTTTTAAGTTATGAACATTTCAGGTTAACTCCGGCCAGGCATTTTATGCCTTTAGCGGCGCGGGCCCCTCCTTTATGACCTTGCCTACCAACAATAAAAATAAAACACCCAGCAAAAAATAAAGCCCGATAAAGCCCAACAGGGTAAACAGAGTGTTCCCGGCGGATACCGTGGCCGAAACCCCGTCCACCATGCGCATCAGCCCGTAGACCAGCCAGGGCTGCCGGCCCAGTTCCGCCGTGTACCATCCGGCCAGATTGGCGATATAGGGAAAGGGAATCGCCAGTAGCAAAGCCCACAGTATCCACCTCTTTTCAAAAAGCTTTTTCTTCCATAAAAAGAAAACCGACAGCCCCATCAGTGCCAGGAACAGGGTTCCCAGACCGACCATCATATGGTAGGCGTAATAAAGCGCCGGAACATTGGTGGGCCATAGGTTTTCATCATAGGCATCCAGACCCTTGACATGGGCATTCCATCTTTTATAGGTAAGCAGACTCAGAGCATAGGGTACTTCAATTTTATTGTCGATGGAGCGGGTTTGCATATTGGGTTGCCCGATGAGCACCATGGGCGCCCCTTCCTGCGTTTTAAACAAGCCCTCCATGGCCGAAAGGGTTACCGGCTGATGGGTGGCCACCTGCTGGGCCAGCATGTCACCAAAAGGAACGATGACCAGCGTGGATGAAATAACCCCGGCCACCACACCTGTTTTTATAAAAAGCCCGGCAAAATCCCTGTTCTTTTTGTTCAGCATATAAAACGCACCCACACCGGTCATGACAAAGGCCGAGGTAACCATGGAAGCCATCTGATTGTGCAAATAAGAGGGCCACAACCATGAGTTGTAGAATAAGGCGGCAAAATTATTTAAAACATATTTTCCATTTTCAAGAATCTCATAACCCACCGGATGCTGCATCCAGGAATGGGTGGCAATGATGAACAGACCGCTGGCCTGTGTACCGGTGAAGACCATAAGGGCCATCAAAAAGTGCAACTTTTTGGACATTTTCTTTTCGGCGAATAAAAACAGCCCCAGAAAGGTAGACTCCAGGAAAAAGGAGAACATCCCCTCCATGGCTAGGGTTTGGCCGATGACATTGCCCGTAAGCTCCGAAAACTTAGCCCAGTTGGTGCCGAACTGAAACTCCATGGGAATCCCCGTTACCACGCCCAATACAAAATTGACGGCAAATATCTTTGCCCAAAAGAGCGATGAACGGTTATAGAGTTCATCTCCGGTACGGATGTAGCGCCATTTAAACCAGACAATCAGCGCCGAGAGTCCCATGGTCAGTTGGGGAAAGAGGTAATGAAACGAAATGGTAAAGGCAAATTGCAGACGGTGGTATAAAATCAGGTCTTCCATTGAATTTTCTCCACAAAAGGCGTGTTATGCGTAAAGCAGCCGGTTTGATGAAGTTTTTAACCGAAAGTTACCCGGAGGAGGATTTATTTTCCCGGACGGTATTTGCCAGAGATAAAACCTGGGTAACAATAAAAGACAGAAGATGACGGTCCGGGTTGAACACCGGCTCTTAGGCTCATAGGTTTCGGGATTTATTCCCCGCGTCCCTTTCGAAACAGGGATTTCAACAACAGTTCCATATCAAGAAAAAGCGAATGGTTTTTTAAATAGCTCAGTTCCAGTTCATGGCTGTTACCCAGGCGCGCTACCCTTTCGGGATAGAGTTGGACAATACCGGTCAGTCCGGGTTTGTAAAACAGGGGCGAGGCGACCGGATCGTCCTGTATCGGGGCGCCTACCAGGGATATTCTGCCCAAAAGCACGGAAAAGAGACGCGCCCAGGAACGAAACAGACCCTTTTCCCGGTAATCGAGAAAATGGAATTTTTTGCCCAGCCTGGGCGCTAACTGGCGGCGGAAATATTTTTGCCGGTTAAAGGGTAAGGCAAACAGTACCGGCACGGTCAGGATCAGTACGGGAGTCAGGGTCAGCCCGATATCCATAAACCGCTTGATAAAGCGGTTAAACGGCTTATTATAGGCATAATCAATCTCCACCAGCGGTACGCTTTCAAAACGCTCGATATTCGACTTGCCGATCATATATTCCAGATGTCCGGGCACCATTTTTATCTCCACGTTTAAATCATGCAGACGGGTCATGGTTTCCAGAATACGTTCATAGGCGATGTTGTGGGTGGAAAAAATAATCAGATTAACGCGCTTCAGACGGGCGTATTCATCGATTTGACCGATCGAGGTAACAATGGGATAGGCATCCAGTTTATGCCCGATACGGTCATCGTCTATGGCGGCCACCCCTTCCACCTTCATGCCGGCCAGGGGCTGGCGATCCAGTTTTTTAAGTAGTTCCACGGTCTCCTGGTCATCGCCCACGATCAGCGCCCGTTTATGAAAGAACTCTTTTTCCAGCGCACCGGAATATTTGGCCCCGTAGCGGTTAAACAGCAAACGCCAACCCACAATGGCCAGAAATCCGCCGATGGCGGCCATGGCCACCACCAGACGGGAAAAGGCGAACTGCTTAAAAAAGAAAGTCAGGGCCGATACAAAGAGAAAGGTGGCCCCCAGTACCTTCAGCACTTTTTCCGGCGAAAAACGATCCTGCTTGATCATATCAAACAGCAAGGCATTGAACAGGTAGGTTACCGTGGTCAGCAGATGGATGATGATATACTGACTGAAGAAACTGTCCCAGGAAAAGCCGCCTTTCATCTCAAAACGCAGCCAAAAGGTAAACAGCAGCACCAGGTTAAGCATGGCCACATCCATAAGCACCGTAAAATATTTACGCAGTACATTGCGCATGTAAATAAAGGCGCCGCGCAGGATTACCCCCAGTAAGATCAGCCATTTAAAGGGATAGATGTATTTTTGCTGGTAATGTTTTTTATAGAACTGATAAAGCGACCGGTTAAAGGTGATTACATAATCGAGGTTATTGGCCTTGGAACTTTCCCCTTTATAATGAACAATCTGTGTTTGGGGGGTATAGTAGATTTTACCGCCGGCCTGATTGATACGGTGGCAATAGTCGATATCCTCGCAATACATGAAAAAAGTTTCATCCAAAAGCCCCACCTGTTCCACCACTTCCCTTTTGATCATCATAAAAGAGCCGGAAATGGCCTCCACCGGATAGGTGTCGTTCTCATCCAGATAGGTGAGGTTATAGCGTCCGAAGATTTTGCTTTTGGGAAAAAGGCGATTCAGCCCCAACAGCTTCCAGAAGGCGGTACTGGGTGTGGGAATGCTGTGGCGGCAATCCACGGCAAAACTACCGTCGGGATTCAGAATTTTGCAGGTGGCGGCGGAAGCATCGGGATGCTCCTCAAAAAACCGCAGCAGGCTGCTAAAGGTATCCTCCTGCACCACCGTGTCCGGGTTGAGCAGCACGATAAAACGTCCCCGCGCCTGTTTCAGGGCCAGATTGTTCCCGCCGGAAAAGCCCAGATTGCTTTTGCTGGCGATCAGCCGCACTTCGGGGAAACGTTCCCGGAGCATGTTCACGCTGCCGTCCACGGAATTATTGTCCACCACCCAGATCTCGGAGGGGATATGAGCCAGGGCCCGCCTCAGGGAAAGCAGGCACTGTTCCAGAAAATCCCGGACATTGTAGTTGACGATAATTATTGAAATTTCAGGCAACATCACTATTTACTTTTTGATCGTTTAAAAAAGAAGATGACCAGCGAACGCAATAAAATACGCAAATCAAATGTAAGGGACATATTTTCCAGATAAAAGAGATCCTGTTTATGCTGATCCCGATGCGAACGCATGGAATCATCGTAACGGTAACGCACCTGCGCCCAGCCGGTTAACCCGGGCCGTATCTGAAAACGGCGGTTATAGAATTTTATACGGCTGCGCAGGCGTTCCACTTTGTCCGGACTTTCCGGACGCGGCCCCACCCAGCTCATGGAGCCCAGAAGTATATTGATCAGTTCCGGCAGTTTGTAGATATTGGTTTTGTACAACCAGCGCTGCAAGGGGGAACGCCCCTGCACATTAAAGTTAAGCTGTCCGAAAACCCGGCCGTTCTTGCCCATACGGTTTTCGATAACTAACGGGGGATGAACCCCGGTAAGCGTTAACAACAGGGCCAAAAGCAGGGCCGGCAGGAAAAAGAGCGTGAGAAAAAACAGGGACAGGACAATATCGGCCAGGCGTTTAAGCAGCCATTGCCACATACGCATATGATCTGGAAAAAGGCGTATCAGCGGATGGCCGGTAATCTCCTCGGTTTTATGGCCGGAAAGAATATCGTAATATTGCGGCACAATCTTTAACACCACCTTCATGTCATCGATGGCGGCGATCAAACCGATCAGTTCATCGTGGGTTTGCTCGTTTATGGCGATGATCACCTCATGTATGCCCCGGTTGCGGATGAGCGATGGTATATCCTCATAGGTACCCAGGCAGCTCAGGTTGCTGAAGCGCTCCGGTCGGCCGTCCTGTGTTACAAAACCCACCACATTATAGAGCAGGTGTGGATTTTTACGGATATCCTTAAGCAGCTTGTGCCCCCGGGATGTGGCGCCGATCAACAGGGTGTTTTGCGGCGCGTATTCCAGAATGCGCCATCGCTTTTCCACGCTGATCACCAGCAGACGCCCCGCATTGACAAAAAGCAGTAACAGACCGGCATAGAGCAGAATGGCCATGCGTCCTTCGGAGATGGACAGGGCGCCATCCCAGGTGATGATAAACCAAAGCAAAATACCCACAAGAATGGTTTTGCTGATACGGCGCATCTTGTCAAAACGGGAGATGTCCCAGCGCATACTGTACAGATCGTTTAAAATAAACAGCACGATCCAGTAGAGGGTAACGATCAGCATGGGAACGGGGGTCAGGATCTCGCCCGGGTCCAATACGCCGCCCTGACCGATATGATAGTGATGACGTAACCAGACATAAACGTACAAGGCCAGGTTAACCATTAGCACATCGCTGAGACCCAGCAGAAGCCGGTGCAGAAAACGCTTGATGGATATGGGCGCCAATTCCTTTTGGATGCGTAAAAAATCCTCGCTGCCGGTAACGGTTTTGAACTTGCGCGCCTCCAGATAGCCCAGGCGCTTTAAGCCGAAAACGGAAAGGACAATAACCAGAAGCAGCAATATCAGTCCGCTGATTTCCGCTTCCAGCACCAGTATTATCGCAGCCAGGCCGTATGCGGCGGCGGCAAAGTAGATGATCTGCACGGCCTGCCGGTGGGTAAGCCCCAGGTAAAGCAGGCGATGATGCAAATGATCCTTGTCCGGTTTAAAAGGGTGCCGTCCGTTGTTCAAGCGGCGGAAAAAAGCCACGGTGGTATCGCCGATGGGCACCGCCAGCACAATAACCGGCAACAGCATCTCGATATGATTTCCGGCCGTGGTAAAGGCCTTAAGGCTAAGGGCGGCCAACAGAAAACCCAGGAAAAGCGACCCGGTATCCCCCATAAAAATAGAAGCCGGATGACGGTTATAGCGTAAAAAGCCCAACAGACCGGCCATCAGGCTTACGCTAAAAACAACGATGATCATATTGTTATGCAGAAAGGCGATCAAACCAAACACCAGGGCGGCGATAAAACTGACGCCGGCGGCCAGTCCATCCAGCCCGTCCAGCAGATTAACCGCGTTGGTAACGGTTATTAGCCATAGATAGGTCAGCGGTATGGAGAACCAACCCAGATTCAGATCCAGACCAAAGGGATTCACCAGCACATCTATGCGGCAGCCGCCCAGAATGACCAGGGTGGCGGCCAAAAACTGACCTGCAAATTTCTGCGGCGCATTCAGTCCGTAACGGTCGTCATAGATGCCCAGCCCGCCCATCAGCAGGGCTCCGCTAACAATCAGCACATACGGCCATTCCCATTGCAGATAACTGTGAAACAGCAAAGCCGACAGGATAAGCGCGACCAAAAAGCCGCCGATGATGCCGATACCGCCCATGCGTGGTATAAAACCGGTATGAACCATGCGTTCGTTGGGGAAAACACCGATCCGGCGCTGTATGGCCCAGGCCCGCACCAGCCGTGTCAACCCAAGCGAAACGAGGGTGCCCGCGGCAAAGACAAGCGCGATGATATAGTAGTTAGATGGCTCCAAAAGACGTATCTACCCGTATGTCAGTAATCAAACAGGAAACCGAAGTGCAGGGACTGATAGTTTTCGTTGATCTGTTTCCGCTCCCCGTGGGTAAAAATATACGAAGCGGACAGATATAAATCGTTGAAAATTTCATACCGGGCCATCAAAGTCAGTTCGCGGCGTATTTCCAGATCACCTTCCAGAAAGTAGCGCTTTTCCCGGGGCTCGGTTTGCGTGCCCAGTAACAGGCTGCGCCCCTGCAGGATATTGCCGCCTATATTTTCATTTTCCGTGTTGTGCCCTTTTTTTAACTGCCGCCAGCTTACCCCCAGCCGTAAACGGGCATGGGGCTCGTTTTCCAGTTTAAAGTAGAGCACCTCACTGTTGGGCCCCGCCCAGTACCCCAGGGAGCGTCCATCGGACTCATAACGATTAACGGCAAACCTATGGGTATAAACCCAGGGCATGATAGCCACATATTCGGCGGTGAAGCGGCTGTTGGCCCAGCCCAGGGGGTCATACCAATCCAGTCCCGTTTGCAGGGCCTGCTTGTTGCCGAACCAGTTGGTGCCCAGGCTATCGAACTTCATTTCATCCAGAAAAATGGTTGCGTATAGTTTAACACCGGGCAGGACTATCCATTTAGCGTCCAGGGCAATGGTGGCATTGTCCCGGTCGCGCAGTTTGTGTTGCACGGCGCGGTAGAAATTGAGAGGAAAAAGATAGCTCCAGTCGGCATAGCGGTTGCCATAGATAAACATTTCGTTCAGGGCAAAGGAGAAGTTGCCGAAAGGACTAATTTCCAGCCGGTGGGCGGCCAGCCACTTATCGGGATAGAGACGGGTACCGTCTTCCAGGGCGCCCTGTTGAAAGGATTGCAGCTTTCCGTGGATCATGGTAAAGCGCCCCCATCCCCAATTTTTATTAATACTGATATAGGGATACTGTTCGGCCCAATCGGAGAGAGTCAACTGCCCCGAGGCTCCCGCCCCCCAGCGCAGGGGTTGTTGAGCAAAGGAGACGTCGAAGGCCCGTGTATGCCAGGCCAGCTCACCACCGGTACGGTCGGCAAAGGTGGTAGCCCCGCTTTCGCTTTCCTGACTGAAGGTGCCCTTAAGCAGGGGGTCTTGCCGACGGTATTCCAGATCAGCGCCGCGAATGGCCTGTGTGCTGAGCTGCCATTGAAAGGAAAAGTTACCGACCGTGCCCCGGAATTGGTAGGTTTGCTCATTGGCGTTGCGCGAGGGGCCATTGATGCGACCGTCATAGCTAAAAAGCTGACGATAGTCCATATAAAAGCTGCTGTCGCCCTGTTCCCAGATAAAGAGATGATTTTCCTCCTCGGGATAGGGTTGACTCAGATTGCGGCGCACATCCTTTTTAAAGTTCTCCCAGGAGGCCAATGTGCTGTACCATGTCTGGCCTTCGGGGATCAGATCATATTTTTTATGGGCGTCGATTTCATAGCGGAAGTCGAGCAGATAGTCATCCAGCCTCCGGCGATCGATGGCTGTAAGCATGGAGCGCTTTTTATCGACCTCACCGAGAATCGCGGCAATCCTTCCCCGGGAGAGGGGCCGCGCGCCGCTTAACAGGTTACCGGTTACGTCCAGGGCTTCCATGCGGTCGATAAAGTCGTAAACGGGGTGATGCACCGCCACGGAAGCCGGGTTTTGAGCAAATAGGAATGATGTTGATAGGAAAAAAGTAAATAATATTACTAGATGAAATATTTTTTTTACCGAACTAAGCACCTATCTCCCCCGCTGATTATTATGACTCAATAGTTTCAGATAGAGGTTTTCAATATCCACCACCAATCTTTTGGCTGAATAAAAAGATCGAATCCGGGATTGTTTTACACTATCGGGTTTTTCTCCGGTTTTTAATATATCAATAACGTGCTTCGCTACCTGCCCGGGCGCGTTGAGATCAATAAAACTCTTACTATTGTAAAGTTCAAAAATATCACCAACACCACCTACATCTGTAGCCAGGCAAGGAATACCGCAAGCGAGAGCCTCAATTAACGTTACCGGTGTGCCTTCATTGAGCGAGGTTAACATAACCAGATCAAGCTGATGGTAGACTGATGCTGAAAGATGCAACCAACCCGTAAATGTAAGATGATCACTTATTCCTTCCTGACGGGCTAGCAACTCTAAGTCACCACGAAGTTCACCATCACCAATAATCAGGAAATGAAAAGAGTCCGGGGCCAATTCTTCGATCTTACGAACAATCCTAATATAAGCTGAAACATTTTTTATCGGTACGAGACGACCAATAATGGTAATGATTTTTTTATTTTCCGGGATATTATACTTTTTCCTGATATCTATTTCTGCTTCTTCTTTATCAAATGCATCCCAGTCAAAACCTAATGGAATGGTATATACTTTTTGTGCAGGTGCAATCTTAAAAATGTTGACAATATCATTATACTGCCTTTTGCTGATTACAATAATAGCATTGGATAGCTTTGACAAGAAACGTTCTACCTGAGAAAACAAGCGGCTTTTCCACTTAGGAAAATATGAATGAAAAATATGCCCGTGAAAGGTATGGATAATTACAGGCACACCTGCCATAAAAGCAGCCATCCGGCCAATTGCTCCTGCCTTTGCAGTGTGCGTATGAACAATATCAGGTTTTTCACGGCGCAACAGCCGGTAGATTTTCCATAAGGACACTATATCAGAAAATGGAGACACATCCCTTCCCATATCAGGAAGTATCAGATAGGGTATCTGCTCCCTTTCCAAAATCAGACGCATACTTTTTTCATCGGTATCCTCACCGCCACCAACCAATAAACTAGTATAATGATCATTGTTAAAGTATTTACTAAGCAGAATAGTTTGCAAAGAGGGGCCGCCAATAACAATGCGCGATTGAATGCGGATTATTTTTATGTTTTTCAGAGTCTTATTCCCCGGGGCAAAGATTCAAGTAAACTTGTTTTATTTTTTCAATACTATTTTCAATATTAAAATTTTCGACTACCCGCTCAATGGATTTTTTTCCCATCTCTTCTATTTTATATAGATTATTGGCAAAATACAAAACAGCATCTGCAATGGCATTTATATCACCAACTTTAAATAATAGTCCGTTTTGCATATGTATAACCTGCTCGGGAATGCCTCCAGTTTCAGAAGCAATGACCGGTTTTCCGGCACTCATGGCCTCGATAACACTAAGAGGAAAGCCTTCGGATATGGAAGGAGTGCAAAAGATATCAATTTTAGAGAAATATGCCGGGATATCCTCAATTTCCCCCAACCAACTGATGCTTTCGGTTATATATTTATCTTGTATTTTTTTTAACAACACCTTTTTATAATTATAGCTATCCGGCCCGGCAATTAACAGCTTTGCCTGTGGAGCCTTCTTTAGCACAAGAGGCCAGGCTTCTAATAGATATTTTAAACCTTTAACCGGATGAAGCCTTCCCAAAGTTCCTATAATCAGGCTGGTCTTATCTTTAGTTAACCGCTTTACCGGAATGGATTCCTTAGATACAGGAATCGGATAAGCTATGCCTATTTTCTCTTCCGGAACGCGTATGGCCTGAGTTACAGCCTGATACACATCACGGCTTACACAAAAAATATAATCAAAATTCCTGTTTATTTTATTCTCGATAATCGAATTTAAAAATCCAGCTTTATAGAAATTATTATGCTTGGTTGTTACAAGCTTAGCCCCTCCATTAAGGGTCGCGTATTGAAATACTAAATCTGTTTTTAACAGGTGTGTATGTATTATATCATATTGTTCCGTTCTTAATAACCTCTTTAAATCACTGATTCCTTTCGGGTCGAAAAGATATTTCATATTTAGATTAATTACAGGCAGGCCCAATGCTTTAAATTTATCCTTCAGGACACCCTTGGCATATAAAGCACCGACATGGTTTTCAAAACGATTGTCTTTAATAAATTTTTCCAGAAATCTAAGCAACCATATTTCAGCACCCCCCTTTTCCCAGGAAGAGAAGAAATGAAGTATTTTTATTTTATTCACCGGCAAGGACACCTGTTGAATTTAGACGGGGTATATTTTCACTATTAGGCTTCGCTTTTAAATAAGCTAAAAACACATAGGCCAGCAGTAATGAGTGTGCAAAATCATAATAGCTTACCATCGCCATATCTAAAAATAACTTATAAATAAGCAGGATAGCTATCATACTGTATCTATCGGATTCTTTAGTTCTTGAAATAACACGTCCAAAAATAAGTAAAATTGGGACATAGTATAATATAAAGGCTGGAATGCCTGCATTTACCAACATTTCCAGATAATTGATATGAGTATATTTGCCCTCTTTGTCCATTTTGTCTCCCTGGGCCCGCTCTAATTTTTGCATAGGCGTTTCTAGGTAAACCAGAGAGTTATTAACACCTACCCCTGTCAATGGATGTTCAAGGAACAACTTTGTCCCATTAATCAACAACCACATACGTTCAAAAGCACTTAACTCAACCCTTTCCGAAGTAAAGGCGGGTGTTTTTTCCTTTACGAGCTTAAACCTTTCTTTCAGAGGATTGTCTGTTATAAATGTAACAATTATCAGAATAGAAATGGCAAAGATTGCCATTAGCTTCTTAACCCTTTTTAATCGTTGCCAATTATATAAAAACAGGATCAGTATTATTCCAATGAATCCTTTCCTCGATAAGCTGGTAAAAATCATGATGATATTAATAATCATTAAAATATTAACAGGAATGCTGCTCCGAAAATACTTTTTATAAAACAACGTAAAGGTAAACAGAAGAGTAGTAACTACAGCAAACTGATTCCTATTGGCGAAAATACCGGAAAAAGATTGATCTGCCTGATTTACGGAAGTAAGGAAAAAAAATATCATGGCAAAGGTATTTATAAACACCCACAATATATTAAGTCCGACAATAGTTAATGCAAATCTCTGAGGAGATTCGATTATTTTATTTATAAAGTATAATCCTAATCCATTGTAAAAAATTGTTAACAAAATGAAAGATATATGATAAGAGAGATTCTTAGCCACAGGTGTAATAATAATAGCATAAATCAACCACATATTCATAAATATAAATACCTTTAGGCTGGTTTTATTAATCTTAAGCTTTATAAATAATATGCTTATGGTTACCGAGCCCAAAACCAAAACACCAACAACCCAGTTTATATAAAATAAACTCGTATCGGTGCCAAATGTAAATAATATGAGAGAAACAGGAATTATCACAGAGATGATATTCAGTGACAAAATATCTGTTAAACTTAACTTTTCATTATGCATTCTGTATTTCTTTCAAATAAACCGTAGCGATCTTATCCGCAGAGAACTCCTTGGCGCTTTCTTTTACGAGTTCATAATTCCAATTATCATTTACAGCTTGTAGAAGTTTTTCCTTAAACATTTTTTTATTTAGGTTCTCAATAAGGTAACCATTCAGACCATCGATAATAATTTCCGATGGCCCGCTGATACAATCGTAGGCAACAACAGGAGTGCCCAGTGAGACTGATTCGATAAGCACGTTGGGAAACCCCTCGTAAATAGAAGTCAAAACCACAACCCTCGCCTGTTGATAATACGGGGCTAATTTTATTTGAGCCCCTTCCCAAATAACAGCATCTTCAAAACCCAGCGTGCTCGCTAATTGCTGTAAGCTTTCTTTCAAGGGCCCATCCCCCACTATACGTAACTTATACTCAGGCAAAACTTTATGAAAATCCTTAAAAATATTTAACAGTTCATCAATAGCTTTTTCTGAACAAAGTCTTCCTACAAATAAGATTTCCTTATTTCGAGTCACATTACTTCCATATTGCTTCAGTAAATTAGGATTTACGGGGTTATGTATCACAACTATTTTTTGCGGGTTTAACGAAAACGTTCTCACCATATCCATCTTCATCTTTTCTGTTTGCGCAATATATTTATCCACATATGCGTATGTTCTCATTAAGAAAAAAAAGACTATATTTTTATGCCATACACTTTTTTGTAGCCCTCTTGCCTTTGAAAGATTGGTTACATTTCGTGAAATTATCTTAAAGGAATTGCGGCTAATCCAACGAACTAAAACCAATAGCGCCGTTAATTGAGAGCTAAAGGAAATAATTTTTGAGGGATTAAGCTTCCAAATCCATCTATACAATCGAAATATGGCATATCTGGCATGGTCAGATTTAAGATCGATAACTCCAACCCTCGGATCTAACTCAGACTTAAGGATAGAATCTTTTAAGTGTAATACAATAATTACAACATGTATACCTTTTTCCACAAAATTGTTTGCTAAAGTCACACAAACCCTTTCAGCCCCCCCGGTTTTTAAAGAATTTATAAAAAAAACAATACGTTTCATTGTCATATCAGACCATTTCATTTATAACGTATTTGTATTTACCTGTTGGGGTTTTGGGAATATTTTCAACAAAATTGAAAATCACTTTACATTCTGACCCCATTACAATTTTAATTTTTGACTTTATTTTATTCAAAATCGAATCTTTAAAAGGTTCATGTTTTACAATTTTCACCTCTATTATATTCAAATCTTTTTGAATAACCTGAAACGAATGAATACTGCCATCATTGCAGCTTACACCAATTAAATGGATAAAAAACTCTGGTATTATAATTTTACCATCTGCAGCTTTGATTAACTCTGTACTTCGACCGATTACCTTTCGTATTTTAGGATAGGTACAGCCACAGGAGCATGTTCCACTGTTTTCCAAAACACCAATATCTCCTATCTCATAACGAATAAGCGGCATGGAAAAATTATTTAACCCCGTTACCAGAATCCGCCCTTCTTTGCCTGGCGGGCAAGGATTCCCTTTAGAATCAACTATCTCTGTATAAACATTTTGAACAAACAAATGCAAACCATGTTTTTCCCTGCATTCAGAGGCAATTGAACTCATTTCTCTTGTACCATAATGATTATAAACCGGACACTGAAATACTGTCTCTATTTCCTTCCGCATAAAATCATACAGGGTTCCGGCACCGCAGTGAATGGCTTGTTGTGGTTTAACCCTAATATTTTTTTCCCGTGCAAAGCGGGCGATTTGATAAATTGAATCCACATATGCTAAAATAAGTTTTGGTTTTTTTTTATTTAAAATCCTAATTATCTCATACATCCGTGATGGAGACAAGTCAAAACTATTTAGCACGTACCGATTTCTAAGGAAATCCTTGATAAATGAAAGTAAAGGTTTACGTCCGCTGTATGTCTCCTTTTCAGCTCCCCATATTTTAACGATACTGTCAAAAGGATCCATTCCATGCCAATGATTTGCAAGAAGTTGATGGGCGATCCCATTTTCAAAAAAAAATTCATCCTGAATAATGTGAACCGGCATACCACTGGAACCGCCGGAGGCATTTGGATATGGATTGCGCTTTTGATAGTCTGTGGATAGCAACTCGTTCCGGTTATTATGTATTTGCTGTCGGGATAAAATTGGAAAGTTCTTTAAAAAACGAATAGGGTCTGTTTGCCATTCTGTGGCTTTAACATCCATATTTTTAATTATTTTTTTATAATAGGGCACATGACTAAAACTATGATCCAGCAATGTGCGAATATTCTCCTTTAGCATTGTCTCCTGCTTTCGAGGTTCCGCAAATTGATCTTCTAACAGACGACGGTAAATCTGAAAACGTGCTTTCTTCCTGTCTGTAAACAGATAGTTCAAGGCTTTTTGGAGGCCGTCCATTACTTTCCCCGGATAAAATATTTAACATGAGACCTATTTATTCTCTTAGGTGATTTTAAAAAGCGGTACAGCATCCGTTTGCGTAGTTGGAACCATTTTGCAAAGTTATAAAGTAAAAAGGTCTCAGGTATCCAGGACGGAATAGGTTTCTTTTTAAAAACAACGGATTCTCCATTAAAATAAGTTGTTGCATGGGTAATACCACCATCATACTCTAACGCAACGACAATGGAGTATTTATTAGACTTGTCTAATTTTTTTATATAACGCCCATTATACCTTACCCCATCAAACATATAGGGTACATCCAGATCACTAAAAGCAAAATTCCCGAGTCCATAATAAATATGTCCGTTTTTATAGTGTTCAACACTTTGAATTACATGTGCGTGATGTCCAACCACCAAATGTCCTCCCCAATCCACAATTTTATGTGCCACGGATACTGCATCTGGTCTGGGAAAGGGTATCTCTTCGTCTCCCCAATGCAGATTAACCACAATAATATCCGCACGACCGCGACAGCTTTGGATGTCATTTTTCACTCTTTCACCTGAAAAGAGAGCACAGTCAGCAATTTTCGGGTCTCCGGAAATTGGATTTGTTTCGGAGCTAACATAACCTAACATGGCAATAGTATTGTTTTTGTATTTAAACAGGTAAGGGTTGTTATAATTATCTTTTTCCTTACCTGCTCCAAAAAAATGAATCTTCTTTTCCTCAAGAAAGCGTATTGTTTCAAGCAGGCCTTCGGTTCCGAAATCAAGAATATGATTATTGGCCAGGTTCACAGCCAGGGGATTTCTACCGATAAACTTTATAAAATCAAAATCGGAATTAAAACACAAATTGATTTTATTTTTTGCCGGTTGGCCCTTGCCGGTAATTGGTGCTTCCAGGTTTAAAATAAATGTGTCTAACGGGATTTCACATTTTATTGGTTGAGATACAAAAAAGTCCCCAAGAAATAATACCGGCATAATATTATATTTCTGTTAATTCTAAACGTTTTTTCAGCTTATTATAAGCAGACCCTTTAAGGGGTACTTTTAATAATAAAGTATATAGAATCTTTATCACATTCTCCCCTAACAACCTTGGGAAATTGTAGATAATAATGAGATATAAAACAATGTCAAGAAACAAAACAAAGAGATTATATTTGTGATCCCAGCTTTCCATCATTTGAATTACCCCAAACGATATAAGCGACAAGATAGTTGCTATTGCTCCCAAAACTATACCATGCACATAGATCCTTATAAAGCGTACAAATGAAATATCTATTAGGGATAAAGAAAGTGTAAGCATCAAAAGATAATGAACAATAACGGCAACCAATACTCCAAAGGCAGTACCAGTTAGGCCATACCTGGCTCCAAGAAATAAACTGATCACAATTGTCAACAAGAACCCTGTTTTTCTAAAAACACTTTTATATACAGCACCAAGTGAACGGACAAGTGAATCCGACAATCGGGTAATTAAACGAATAACCGGTAATAGTAGCAGTATTTTAAAAGCCATATTCGCAGGCAGCCATGCTTCACCTAAAACAAGAAGTAAAATATCTCTGCTATAGAATATCATAAAAACAGTTAATGGCAGGATTAAAACATTTAGTGCTTCAGAGGCTTTAAGAAATGCAGACTGTACACGCTTTTTTTCATCCTGTATGCCCGAAAGAAGCGGAAATAAAACGGAGTCAAATGTATTCCCCAAATATTTACTCATTAATAGTACAATATGAGAAATACGTTCATATAAACCCAACAGCTCCATTGTGAGCAACCGCCCGATAATGATTTTATCCATATATTGCGCAAGGGAATTTGTCAAGTTCAGCAAGGTAATACCGCCACTGTAAGATACCAATTCTTTTGCCGAAACAACTAATCGTTTAAATGAAATTTTTATACGGGCAAAATAAAACAGAAAAAACATTTTTAAAGTTGAAGTTAGTAAAATAGCATAAACGAGTGTCCAAACACCAAATCCATTCATTGCCAAATAAATCCCTAACAGGATATAACCTATAAAATAAGGTATAATATCCGAGATCATCATTTCCTTAAAACGAAGTGACCTTTGCAATATAGACCGGGGTACACTGCTTATACTAAGAATAATCAATGAGAGTGAAGCCATTTTCAGAACACTCTCTAACTCTTTGCTTTGATAAAACTCGGATATAGACCCGGAAAAGGAATAGATAAGAAGGTAGAAAAAAATACTAAGCAGACTGACACTATAAAGTGCCGACGAAATATGTCCACCGGTAATTTTTTTTCGTTGAACCAGGGCAGAAGAAATGCCTGTACTGGAAAACATTTCCGCAAAGTTTTGGACTAAGCCGGCAATAGCGAAAACACCAAAGGCCTCCGGTTTTATGTATCTGGCATAAACAGTTAATGTAATAATTTGAAAAATAGCCTGTATCGAAAGAGAAACAGCCTGGATGGAAAGTTTGGATAAAGCTTTGTGAGCAAGAGTCATTGTTCAGATAACTTTTAAGCTATTTGTTTGTATATAACAATGGCCGAAAGGAAATTGCTATCGTTCATTGAAAAGTTTTCTCTTAAAAATTTTGATATTTACTTATTCATTTTTTTTTGAAAAAACCAGTCTTCATAGATGCAAGTGTATTTTTCAGGTTTAGATAACTCTTATCTCCCGAATCCTGCAAAAACTGTATTTTATTTCTGAGAAGAGCATGGCTTACCCCAAATATGCCACCCACAAAAACGGCAATCAATACCATCAGAGTACGCCAGGGGCTGGTACGTCTTTGAGGGACACGCGCATAATCCAATACCTGAATAGTTGGTGTATTGCGTGCTTCCTGCAGTTTTGTTTGCTCTAATTGCTGTACTAAAAATTTATATAATAATCCTTGTACCTCAACATCACGCTTAAGATTAAAAAACTGCATGGCAAGAGAAGGAACGGCCTTAAAACCAGGAAGAAGTGTACCCATGTCTGTAGAGTTTACATCACCTTTTAACTCATTCAGTTTTCTTCGCAATTTCTCTATTTCATTTTCCAGTTGAAGAACCATGGGGTGTTTATTATTTAGCTGACTCTTCAGGGTTGTTAATTCTACATCTTTAATTAAAATCTGTGCATCCAGTTGCGCCGATATCTCTACCAGTGCTTTTACTTGATCTGGCAGAGATATTAGTCCATGTTTTTCACTAAAATCTTTAAGTTTTAGGGAAACACTATCGAGATCATGTTTTGTTTTATCAAATCTTCCCTGAATAAACTTCTTTTCATTGCGGGCCTTCTGCAATTTCAACTCTTTGTTCAAAAAATCTAACTGATCTACAAGAAAGTTAGCAATATCCGCAGAGAGCTTACTCGTTTCCC
Organism: Calditrichales bacterium; assembly: GCA_015493745.1. GTDB lineage: Bacteria > Calditrichota > Calditrichia > Calditrichales > J004 > J004. The sequence continues at coordinate 47,351 of WGCN01000036.1, read as the reverse complement.
GACTTTCCGATCCAAAAGAAAAGTACTTCGTTTTGGCACTGGCAACAATGCTCATTGTCCCGTCCTCATTGATCGAAACGTCTATGCGCCCGGCAAAAACATTAATAGCATCATCAAGTAAAAACTCCCCATAACGCTCTTGGAGATTAAACTTTGCAATAGCCTTTTCAGCCATAGTCCGGCTTTCAAGAATGGATTTTAAACGATAGGACTGGTCACTTCCACCAGCGCCTAACAGGTCCCCCACTCCTTCAATTCCCAGAGATTGGGTTATTCCGTCAAAAAAACTGGTTTCAGATGAAGATGGTAAAAGTACGGCACGGGCTTTATAGGTTTCAGGCATAATCAGACTGAATACTACCATGAATAAGGTAACTGATACTATCCAGGTAATGATAAGTTTTCTGTGTTTAATCAAAGTACTAAGCAGATCAAGAATACTTAGCTCATCAACCTTCTCTTGACGATCGTTTGTCATATTAAAATCTCAGTGTTGAAATGAAAATTACAGACTACCGGGTCACTATGGAATAAACAGAAATCCCTAAACTTAGAATCGGCAGTAAAATGCGGATATAATCTTTAAACACTTCACGGGCACGACGCGGTAAAATTATCGTATCCCCTTTATGAATAATAATATCAGGTCCTAATGCAATTTCATCGCCACCCTGCCGCAGGACAATAATGGATTCCATATCATCCGCAGAGTCCATTGCCCCAGCCTCACCGATATAATCCTTTGCCGTATAATTTGCTTTGTACGGGAATGCGCCCGGCCTTCTCACCTCACCTCTGACATATACATTTTCGTATATCGTTGGTATGATAATTTTATCACCCTTCTGTAAAAGGAAAGAGTTTCGAATATCTTCCTGATTTAAAACATCAAGCACCTGCCTCCTACCATCCCGGACAAGCACTATGTTTTGAAGGTTAGACTTTTTACTTAAGGCCGAAACACGTGTTAAAAAAGCAAAAAGGGTTTCATTCTTTTTCAGGGCATACAATCCCTGAAAACCAATATTACCCTCAATAACAACATAGTCCTTTGAAAGGTCAATTGAAGGGACAAAGATAATATCCCCGCCTTGCAGATACGGATTTTGCTCTTCTTTTCCTTCTTTATAAAAGGATGATATATCTATAATACTTACCGTTGAGTCTTTATGACGTATCTCAATTCTTGAATTATCAGCCCAATCAGTTAAACTGGAAGATGCCTCTTTGGATGACAAGGATTGAATTATGGATGCCTCCAAAACATCTGCCAGACGATCAGAACCTTGAACAAAATATGTACCCGGGGCTCTTACCTCACCGGTTAAATAGACACGAAATTTTCTTAATTGATCCAGGTTAATAGCAAACTGCTCACGATCATAAAATTTAGCTACTTCTTTATTTAAAGTTTCCTTGGCCTTTTGTAAAGTCATCCCGGAAAGGTGGAAGGCCCCCACCGTAGGTATCATTACATTACCTTCCGGTGATATGGTGAATTTAAAACTTGTTCCTGTCTGGTCAAAGAATATAAATTTAAAGGTATCTCCCGGGCCAACCCTATAATTTGAGCTTTCTAACTCAGCCTCCAGTACCTGTGTTACCGGTATATTGTCAATTAAAGAACGCTTTTGGTACATCAAGTCCAGGGCATTGGTTTTCTTTTGCCCCTGTTCAGATGCAGAAGGTATGTATAAAATAGATTGTGTTTGCCCCCAGAGAAAGGAGGAAAAAATAAGGACTAATAGAAGTAACCTAATCACATCAATTCCTTCTTTATAATATCCACAATCCGTTCCGCGGCGTGGCCGTCCCACATCGGCGGAATGCTGCCCTTTTTGGCCCGGCCGTTAATCACCTTTTTAAATTCTTCGTAGATCATATCCGTATCGCTGCCCACCAGCACATTGGTACCCACCTCCATGGTTACCGGCCGTTCGGTGTTTTCACGCATGGTGATGCAGGGAATCCCCAGATAGGTGGTCTCCTCCTGTATGCCGCCGGAATCGGTCAGTAATACGCGCGCGTTATGCATCAGGTTCATAAAATCCAGATACCCCAGCGGATCGAGCAGTTTCAAATTAGGCATGGAAGCGATCATCTCGTCCAGGCCAAACTCGGATATCCGCTTGCGGCTGCGCGGGTGTATCGGAAAAATCAATTTAAGCTCTTTTTCGATCTTTTGAAAGGTAGAAATCAGCCGCCGGAAGACATCCGGATCATCCACGTTACTGGGACGGTGAAGCGTGATTAAGGCATAGGACTGTTTTTCCAGCCCCAAATCGTCCAGCATGGTTGATTGCGCCGCCTTTTCCTTGAAAAAAATCAGCGAGTCGATCATCACATTGCCCACCAGATGCACCTTCTCATCGGGAATGCCTTCCCGTTTCAGGTTGTCAAGGCCGCTTTGTTCGGTGATGAACAGCAGGTCGGATATGGAATCGGTCAGAATCCGGTTAATCTCCTCGGGCATGCGGCGGTCATTGGAACGCAGCCCCGCCTCCACATGGATAATCTTTATACCCATTTTGGAAGCGACAATACTGCAGGCGGCGGTAGAGTTAACATCCCCCACCACCAGTACGGCATCCGGTTTCTCCTTAAGAAGCACCTGTTCAAACTCGATCATGATTTTAGCCGTTTGCACGGCATGACTGGCGGAGCCGATATTCAGATAAACATCCGGTTGCGGCAGTTGCAGGTCGTCAAAGAAAAACTTGGACATGCGCTCATCATAATGCTGGCCGGTATGAACCAGAAAGGGCTCGATACCTTCCGTGGCATCCATAACGCGTTGAATCGGTGCAATTTTCATAAAATTCGGACGGGCGCCCACCACATTAATAATCTTCATATCTTCTCAATTCTCTTTCAGGTTAATTTCAGGATATTTACTGCTCATATTGGCGATGGCGTCACGGGCGGCGTGCTGTTCGGCATTTTTCTTGTTACTGCCTTCACCGATTCCCTCATATTCATCCTTTACTTCCACTTTCACCCGGAAAACCTTTTGGTGATCCGGACCGCTTTCATCAATGATCGAATATTTTGGGACGCCCCAACCCTTACCCTGTGAGAATTCCAGCAGATGAGATTTATAGTTAAAAAAACGTTCTTCGTTTAAAAACCGCTCCGTCTGTTGCAAAACATGGCTATGGACAAATTTTTCGGCGGCTTCGTATCCGCCGTCCAAATAGATCGCGCCAAGAAGGGCCTCGAACAGGTTGGCCAGGTTAGAGAGTTTCTTGCGTCCTCCCGTTTTTTCCTCGCCCTTGTTCAGGATGAGAAATTCGCCAAAGTTCAGATCATCGCTAATTTTCCCTAAAACTTTACGGCTGACCAGTATTGCTTTTTTCTGGGAAAGAACCCCTTCATTTTCATCCCGGAAATTGTCATAAAGATAACGGGTGACAATGAGCCCCAGCACGGCGTCTCCCAAAAATTCCAGCCGCTCATTGGAATAACGCGTTTGCGTAGACGAACGGGCAAAGCTGGAACGGTGGCTCACGGCCTTTATCAATTGTTCCGGCCGGTCAAAGGTATAACCGATTGTTTTCTGCAATCGCTCAATATCTATGGGATACTCCTTTTCCTTTTGAGCAGGACGAAAATATTGCAGTATACTCCGAAGCATTCGTTTTATTATTTATTAAACTTGTGAACGCATAAACAGGTGTTGTGCCCGCCGAAACCAAAGGAATTACTGATGGCCACATTGACCGTCTTTTTGACCGCTTTGTTCGGTGTGTAATTCAGTGTACACTCCGGATCGGGCACCTCGTAATTCATCGTCGGCGGAATGATGTCCTCTTTAACGCTCATGGTGGCGGCGATCATCTCTATGGCTCCGGCCGCGCCCAGCATGTGGCCGGTCATCGATTTGGTCGAGCTGACATTCAACTTGTCCGCATGAGCGCCAAACAGGCTGCGGATAGCCTCGGACTCATTCTTGTCATTAAAATAGGTGGAGGTACCATGGGCGTTGATATAATCCACATCGGTCAACTGCATGCCGGCATCCTTAACGGCCAGGCGCATGGCCCGTATGGCCCCCTCGCCTCCCGGCGCCGGCTGGGTAATGTGATAAGCATCGGCCGTAAAACCCAGGCCGCTTATCTCGGAATAGATCTTCGCGCCGCGGGCCAGGGCATGTTCAAGCTCTTCCAAAATAACAACGGCGCCGCCTTCGGCAATAATGAAGCCATCGCGCTCCTTGTCAAAAGGACGGCTGGCATGTTCGGGATCATCATTGCGGGTGGTCAGGGCCTTGGCGGCGTTAAAACCGGCCACGCCCATCGGCGAAACGGATGCTTCCGCGCCACCACAAACCATGATATCCGCATCACCGAACTGGATGGTACGCAACCCCAGACCGATACTGTGCCCGGATGTAGCGCAAGCCGAAACCGTTGCGTAATTCGGTCCCTTTAACTGGTATTTCATGGAGACATGACCGGCGGCAATATCGGCAATCATTTGCGGAATAAAAAAGGGACTGACCCGTTTGGGGCCTTTTTCCATCAGCTTGGTATGTTCCGCTTCAAAGGAAAACATACCACCGATACCGGAACCGATCAGCACACCGATGCGTTCACGGTCTTCCTTATCCAAAACCAAACCGGAATCGGCCAGGGCTTCATCGGAAGCCACCATGGCAAACTGGGTGTAACGATCCAGTTTGCGGGCTTCCTTGGAGTCAAAATAATTTAAAGGATCGAAATCCGATACTTCCGCGGCAATTTTTGTTTTAAATTCACTGACGTCAAAAAGCGTAATTTGTCCGACGCCGCTCTTACCATTCAACATATTTCGCCATGTATCCGGAGCTGTCAGGCCTACCGGACTTATGGCACCAATCCCTGTAACCACAACCCTGCGCTTGGTCATGTATATCTCCTGTTCTTTCTATTTAACATGGGTTCCGGGTGAAAAACACACCCGGCCTATACCGTGATGAAACGGTCAAAAAAGTCTTACTGCCGGATATTTCCCGGCATAAAACCATTCTCATGGTCTTCGGTTATTTAAAACTATTTTGACAATTTCCCAAGAGACAAAAGTTTTGGCCTAACCCGGGTCATTTAAAAGAATAAGCAACCCGGTACGCCGAATTGCTTATTCTTAAGTTAGGTCTGTTGTAAAATCTATTAGCTGGTTGCTTTTTCAACATACTTGATGGCATCGCCCACGGATTGAATCTTCTCGGCCTCTTCATCAGGGATTTCGATATCAAATTCTTCTTCCAGGGCCATTACCAGTTCAACGGTATCCAAACTATCGGCGCCCAGATCGTCAATAAACGACGCCTCCGGTTTAACCTGTCCCTCATCCACACCTAATTGATCGATAATAATTTCCTTCACACGTGCTTCTACTGACATGAGAACCTCCTTCTCCAATGTTTATCATGTTAAGTTTATTTACATTACCATTCCGCCGTCTACATTGACGACCTGCCCTGTAATATACTTTGCTTTATCGGAAGATAAAAACAAAACCAATCCGGCCACATCATCGGGCTGCCCCAATGTACCGAGCGGAATACCATTTATAAGTTCTTCGCGGGCCTTTTCCGGCAGCTCCGCGGTCATATCCGTTTCAATAAAACCGGGAGCCACGGCATTAACCCGGATATTTCTTCCCGCCAGTTCCCTGGCTACCGACTTTGTCAAACCGATCATTCCCGCCTTTGAAGCGGCATAGTTTACCTGACCGGCATTTCCCATTTGCCCGACAACGGAGGTAATGTTAATAATACATCCGCTGCGTTTTTTCATCATCGGCCGGGTAACCGCCTTGATGCAGTTAAAAGCCCCTTTCAGGTTGGTGTCCAGAACCTCATCCCACTGCTCTTCGCTCATACGCAGCAAAACGTTATCCCGCGTAATACCGGCATTATTTACCAAAACATCCACTTTGCCAAACTGATCCACTACCGCCTTCACCATATCCGCGGCGGCGGCGGGTTGGGCCACATCCCCACTGAGAGGCACAATGGTTCCCTCTCCCAACCGGCTCAGCCCGGCAGCCGTTTCTTGCAGGGCCGACATATTCCGGCCGGTAATGGCCACATGGGCATTTTCACCGGCAAACATTGCGGCTATGGCCTTGCCAATACCGCGCGAGGCACCGGTAACGATCACGACTTTTCCACTCAAGGACATCAGCTTTCTCCTGTTACTGCTTTATATTGATCCACAGTCCCGCACAGTTCACAGGTCACCGAACGGTCAATGCGTTTGATTAAACCTTTCAGTACCTTTCCGGGCCCCACCTCAACCATATGGACAAAACCGTCCGTGGCCATATTCTTTATGATCCCTTCCCAGCGCACCGGCTTGGTTAATTGATGCAACAGCAACTCTTTAATGGCCTCACCGGAAGTGTTGGACTCCGTGGTGACGTTGGAATAAAAAGGGATGGCCGAATCGGCAAATTCGGTTTGTTGCAAAGCCTGAGCCAGCCCCTCTTCCGCCGCTTGCATCAGGGGCGAGTGAAAAGCGCCGGAAACAACGAGCTCCACGGCCTTACGCGCTCCTTTTTCACGGGCCAGTTGCAAGGCTTTGAGCAACACCTCTTTTTCTCCGGACAAGGCAATTTGCCCCGGTGAATTGAAATTGGCCGGCTGAATAATGCCCTCATCTTTCAATGATTCGCAAATGCCAAGCACCACATCCCGTTCCAGACCGATAACGGCCCCCATGGATCCCGGTCGTTTTTGACCGGCTTCAAACATCAGACGGCTGCGTTGCTTAACCAGCTTTAAACCGCTTTCAAAGTCAAGAACACCCGCCGCCACCAGGGCGCTGTATTCACCCAGACTATGTCCGGCAACGGCTACCGGTTGTATGCCGTGCTCTTCCAGCAAGGTGGCCGCAATAACACTGTGTACAAAAATAGCCGGTTGTGTGATAAATGTTTTTTTCAGCTCCTCTTCCGGGCCGTGTAAACAGACCTGTTGCAGATCCATTTCCATTATGTCATTGGCGCGTTTAAAATAGTCGCGGGCCAGTTCAAAATTTTCTATAAAATCGGCAGCCATCCCCACATATTGGGAGGCCTGTCCCGGAAAAACAAATGCTAAATCCTGATTGTTCATATCCTGCTCAAATTCAATTCCATATTATCATCCGTCGGGACTCATCCCTGCCGGATTCCCGAAAACTAAACAGACGGCTTGTCCAGCGCCCAACTCAACAATGTGCTGCCCCAGGTAAAACCTCCTCCAAAGGTGGCAAACAATACCAGATCACCCTTCTCCAGCTTACCTTGCTGATAGGCTTCCGACAGGGCCAGCGGAATGGTTGCCGCCGTGGTGTTCCCGTATTTATTGATATTGATCATCACTTTCTCATAGTCGATTCCCAACCGTTTCACCGCGGCATCTATAATGCGCAGATTGGCCTGATGGGGTACAAATAGCGATAAATCATTACCCGTGAGATTATTTTTTTCTAAAATCTGAACCGATACCTCGGCCATCTTGGTCACGGCAAATTTAAACACCTGCTTGCCATCCTGATATAAAAAGTGCCAGTCCTGTGTCACCGTTTCCAGGCTGGCCGGGTAGAGACTTCCTCCGGCCTTCATACGCAGATACTCCGCGCCGCTGCCATCGGAGTGTAAAATAAAATCCATAATGCCGTATTCGTCATCCGGTTCCAGCAAAACCGCTCCGGCGGCGTCACCGAAAATGACACAGGTATTGCGGTCTTTGTAATTTACAATGGAGCTCATTTTGTCTCCACCGACCACCACCACCTTTTTGTGCATCCCGGAAGTGATATACTGCGCCCCGGAAGCCAGGGCGTATAAAAAGCCGGAACAGGCGGCTGCCACATCATAAGACCAGGCGTTTTTAGCTCCCACCTTTTCCTGAATCAGGTTTCCGGTACTGGGAAAAAACATATCCGGCGTAACCGTCCCTACGATGATCAGATCAATCTCATCCGGATGGATGCCCCGCTGTTCGCACAGCCTTTTTACCGCTTCGGCGCCCATATCGGATGTCGCCCTGCCATCTTCCAAAATCCGACGCTCGCTTATTCCGGTCCGGCTGCGTATCCACTCATCGCTGGTATCCACCATCTTTTCCAAATCAAAATTAGTCAAAACCTTATCCGGTACATAGTGCGCAACAGCACTAATCTTAGCTCGCGGGCTCATTAATCTTTTCCTCAATCATAAGTTGTTGTTCAATATGTTTGTTGACATCTTTCTCTTTCATCTGCATGGCCACCTTCAAAGCATTGCGGATAGCCAGTGGAGAGGACTTACCGTGACAAATAATGGAGATACCGTTAACTCCCAACAAAGGCACCCCCCCGTATTCCTCATAGTTAAAACTCTGCTTTAAGGCACGGAAGGCCGGTTTAACCAGCATGGCGCCAAAATTTTTGATGATATTTTTTCCGATGTTGGTCCGTATCTGGTTCAGTATAACATGCATAACACTTTCGGCCATTTTGAGCAGGATATTGCCGGTAAAGCCGTCACAAACGATGATATCGGTTTTTCCCTTAAAAATATCATAGCCTTCCACATTGCCGGCGAAGTTGGGCAATTCACGGCTCAACAATTTATGGGCCTGAACGGTCATCTCATTACCTTTGGAAGGCTCCGATCCGTTGGACAGCAAGCCCACCTTTAAATGGCCGGATTCGAAAACATGTGAGACAAAAATCTCGGCCATGATGGCAAATTGCAAAAGGTGCTCCGGCCGGGCCTCGGCATTGGCCCCCACATCCACCAGGTATACCATGCCGCGCTCCGAGGGCAAAAAGGCGCCGATAGCCGGACGACGGACATTCTTAATACGTTTTAAATGAATAAAACTGGCCGCCAGTTGCGCGCCGGTACTCCCGGCGGAGACAAAAGCGTCCACTTCGGCGTTGGCATGCATCTTAAGGCCAACCACCATCGAAGAGTTTTTCTTTTTTTTGACCGCTTCCGTGGGCGCTTCGCTCATGCCGATGTTCTCCGGAGCATGAACGATGGGTAAAAAGGTATGATATTTTGGCGGGATATGATTCAGTTCCTCCTGAATCTGGGCCCGGTCACCTACAAGGACAACCGTATGACCGGGATTATGCTGCAGGAATTGATAAGCCCCTTCCACCGTATAATGTGGTCCGTGATCCCCTCCCAGGGCATCCAAAGCAATACGCACGTATATGTAACCTATAAATGAGTTTAAGCGTTATCAACCTTTATGGCCTTGTCACCCTTATAATACCCACAGGAGGGGCATACATGGTGACTCATCATGCTTTCACCACAATTGGGGCATTCCGCCAGGTTAGAGGCGCTTAAACCACCCATCCAGTGTGCACGGCGGTGATCGCGTTTAGATTTTGAAATTTTACGTTTCGGGTTAGCCATTTTAGTTTCTCCTATTTTATCAGTTTTCTTAACCGCGCCCAGCGAGGATCATCATCATCATCCCGGCAGGTGCAGGCTTCTTTGTTTAAATCCACCCCACACCCGGCACAAATACCGGCGCAGTCTTCCTTACATAACATTTTCAACGGATGATGCAGGATCAGTATCTCCTGTATCAATTCTCTTAAATCGATTTCCACCGTATCCGCGGGCAGTTGAATAACCTCATCATCAACGGCGTCCGGCCCTTCACCGATTTTATAAATCTGCTCATATTCGGCGCTATGCCCCGTGCTGTACTTTTCCAGACAACGGTCACAGGAATAGTGCCCTGTGGTGCTCAACGTGATTCTCACCCTGAGCTCCCTGAGAAAACGATCCACATCCACTTCGCACTTTATGGGCTCGGGATAAAACTCGTGCCAGCGGGATTCAAGAAAATCCGGGTTGATTTCTTCAGAGAGATGAGTCAGGCCTTGCTTAAGACCGGCAATTAGTATTTTCATTAGAATCGTCGAATATAAAAAACTAGCTACTGCAATTCAAATTAAAGCACAAAAAAAGGCCGCCCTTTCAGGCGACCTGAAATTATTTTCCCCTTAACAGGATTAACCGTTGGCAATCACTTCCGACTCGGCGAAGAAAAAACCGATTTCACGCCGGGCATTCTCATCGGAGTCCGAGGCATGAATGGTATTGCGCCCCTTGCTTTCGGCATAAAGCTTACGCACGGTTCCCTCTTCGGCTTCCGCGGGATCGGTGGCGCCGATCACCTTGCGCAGTTCCGCCACGGCGTTTTCCCGTTCCAGAACCAAAGGCACGACACGGCTTTCGGTCATAAAATCAACCAACTCCCCATAAAAAGGACGTTCCTTATGCACTTCATAAAAAGCGCCGGCCACTTCCCGTGTCAGCCTGGTCATCTTCATCGCCACAATTTTAAAACCGGCCTTTAACAGCAGGTCAAGTACATTACCGATATGGTTGTTTTGCACGCAATCCGGTTTAAGGATTGCCAATGTCCTTTCGCTCACTTCTTCTCCTTCTATTTTTTAAGTACAGATTCCATTGTTTTTCCAATATCCGCCGGACTTTTGCATACATGGATACCGGCCGCTTCCATCACGGCCATTTTATCCCTGGCCGTCCCCTGTCCCCCGCTGATAATGGCGCCGGCATGTCCCATGCGCCTTCCCGGAGGAGCGGTTTGCCCGGCGATAAAACCCACCACCGGTTTTTTGAAATTCTCTTTAATCCATTCGGCGGCTTCCTCTTCGGCTGTTCCGCCGATTTCTCCGATCATGACCACGGCATGGGTATCGTCATCTTCGTTAAACAGCTTCAGGGCATCGATAAAACGCGTCCCGATCACGGGATCCCCGCCTATGCCGATACAGGTCGACTGTCCGATGCCTCTGGCGGTAAGCTGCCCCACCGCTTCGTAGGTCAGGGTACCGGAACGGCTGATAACCCCCACATGCCCCTCTTTATGAATAAAGGCCGGCATGATGCCCATCTTTCCGATTCCCGGAGAAATAACCCCCGGACAGTTGGGGCCCACCAAATGGGTATTTTTATCTTTCAGGTAATCATAAACGGAAACCATATCCCCGGCGGGTATACCTTCAGTAATGCAGACGATCAGTTCCAGACCCGCTTCGGCGGCTTCCATTATGGCATCCGCGGCAAAGGGCGGCGGTACGAAAATCACCGAGGCGTTGGCGCCGGTGGCGGCAACCGCTTCACGGACGGTGTTAAAAACAGGCACGCTGCCATTAAAGGTCTGGCCGCCTTTGCCCGGGGTAACCCCGGCCACCAGTTGGGTGTTATACTCCAACATTTGACCCGCATGGAAGGAACCTTCGGAACCGGTGATACCCTGAACCAGGACTTTTGTATTTTTATTTAATAGTACACTCATTTTTTTCTCCTCGGTTATCGCTATTTAATAGCGCCAACTACTTTTTCAGCAGCGTCTTCTATGGTACTGGCAACAATAAAATCCATACCGGATTCTTTAAGAAGCACACTGGCCTCTTTGGCATTGGTTCCTTCGAGGCGCACCACAACAGGAACATTAACGTCGATGGTTTTCACCGCTTCAATTACACCCTGGGCCACACGGTCACAACGCACGATGCCGCCAAAGATATTTATTAAAATGGCCTTGACATTCGGATCGCCGAGAATGATTTTAAAACCATTGCGCACCGTTTCCACATTGGCGCCGCCGCCCACATCCAAAAAGTTTGCCGGTTCTCCGCCGGCCAGTTTGATGATATCCATGGTTCCCATGGCCAAACCGGCGCCGTTAACCATGCAGCCGACGTTCCCGTCCAGCTTGATGTAGTTCAGATTGTATTTGGACGCTTCCACTTCCAGCGGGTCTTCCTCATCCAGATCGCGCAGCTCGGTGATTTCGGGATGACGGTACAAGGCACTGTCATCAAAATTGATCTTGGCGTCCAGAGCCAGAACATCCCCGTCACCGGTGACGACCAGGGGATTGATTTCCGCCAGCGAGCAGTCATTGGCCATAAAAGCCTTGTAAAGGGCCATCATGAATTTCACGGCTTTACCCACCTGCTTGCCTTCCATTCCCAGGCCAAAGGCCAGTTGTCGCGCCTGAAACGGTTGCAGACCGACGCCGGGATCAATCCACACCTTTAATATTTTATCCGGTGTTTCGGCGGCAACTTTCTCAATTTCCACGCCGCCTTCCGTACTGGCCATCATCACGAATTGCGAGGAACCACGATCCAGCACCATACCCAGATAGAGCTCGCGGGCTATGTCCACGCCCTGCTCCACCAAAAGCTTATGAACCACTTTGCCCTGCGGCCCGGTCTGATGGGTCACCAGATTCATTCCGAGAATTTGTTCGGCCAGGTCTTTTACTTCCGCTTTTGTTTTGGCGATCTTGACACCGCCCCCCTTGCCCCGGCCCCCGGCATGGATTTGCGCTTTAACCACGCATACTTCCGTCGGCAGCTTTTTGGCGGCTTCAACAGCCTCGTCCACCGAAAATGCGGGATATCCTTGCGGTACGGGTACGTTGTACTTTTTCAGAATTTCTTTAGCCTGATATTCATGAATATTCATAAGGCTCTCCTAAATTGATATGTTTATGGGTATCCCCTATTTCGGTTATCACCCTTTAATCGTTAATTAAACACAGTGTTTATATATCAAAACCATGCTGTTTTCAGGTCTCTTTTCCGCAAAGACAGCCATCCCGTTTTCGATGCTTCCGGACGGTTCCATGTTCCGGAAACGGTCGGGATCAGGGATGTATGCGCGTTCCGGTTTCTCCTTCCAGGGCGGAAACGGCATTTTCTATGGAAGAGATAATGACCTCCTGGCCGCCGCCGCGGATAAAATTGATTGCCGCTTCGATTTTAGGACCCATGCTGCCTTTGGGGAACTCTCCGGCCTCCAGATAGCGCCGCGCCTCATCAACGGAAAGACTGTCCAGTTCTTTTTGCTGCGGTGTGCCGAAGTTCACGGCCACCTTATCCACCCCCGTCAAAATCATCAAAATATCCGCACCCACCTGGTTACCCAGCAGTGCCGAGGCCAGGTCTTTATCGATGACCGCATCCACCCCTTCCAGCCAGCCGCGTTTATCCCGGTAAACCGGTATGCCGCCACCTCCGGCGGCCACCACCACCCCGCCCGCTTCCAGCAGGGTCTTGATCACATTTTTTTCCACGATTTCACGGGGAAACGGCGAAGGCACCACCCGCCGGTATCCGCGTCCTTTATCTTCCTTCATTATCCAGCCGCGGGTTCTCTGCAATTCTTCGACCTGTTCCTTTTTGAAAAAAGGGCCCACAAACTTGCTGGGCTCTTTTATGGAAGGGTCCCCGGGGTCCACCACCACCTGTGTTAAAACCGTCGTCACTTCACGGTGCAGACGAGCATCGCTGAGCTTATTTTGCAGGCACTGTTCGATCATATAGCCCATGCCGCCTTCCAGATCGGCGACAATCACACCCAGTGGCAAGGGAGGAACGATCCCCCGGGTTTCTTCCACACGGATCAGGGCATTACCCACCTGGGGGCCGTTTCCATGGGTGATGATCACCCGGTGCCCCTGGCCGATTAAATGAACAACCCCGGAAAGGCTGCGGCGCGTATTCTCAAACTGCTCGGTAATATTCCCCTCTTCGGATTCACGGGTAATGGCATTTCCGCCAAGAGCAACCACATAGGTTTTTATTGACACTTTCGGCTCCGTCCAAAAATATTAAAGACTTAAAAGTTACAACTTTGATTTTTCTAAATCAACCATCATTTAGGCTTTGTGGAATTACATAACCCCCTGTTAATACAACACTTATAAAAAAACTGCCAAACTGTGTCCCGTGAATATGCGGAATGACCGGCCTGTGGGTTTCAGGGACGGTTGTCCTGCCGTTTTATAATCACGCGGTCTTTTTCGATCCGGATGGTATTGAATGACAGCTTTTGGAAAATATCACGCCCCAAAATGATACGCGCATCATCCATCAGGTCGTTAAGTTTTCTGCTCCAGCCACCGATCTGAACGCGGGCGTCATCACTGAAGGCCACCTTATCCCCGACCCTTTGCGGCAAGCCGTTAACCGAAACATAGACCTCATCCAACATGTCATCGGGAATAAAACCGGTAACGGTTTCCAGGGCCGTTCGCATTTTGGCCGGCAGCCTTAGTTGGCGCACCTTTCGCAGGTCGACCAGAGCCGAAAGGCGCACACCCTCGGGCTGAATATCCACTTTATATCTTTTAATCAGCTCTTCCGGGGGAATTTTACTTTTACGGGCAATAGCGGCAAAGGTGATTTTTTCAATATCCCCGGCGGAAACAGAGGTTTGCCCGCCGGCTTTTAATTCCCGGGACATACGTTTTTTGATCTGCCGCGCCTGTTGATGAAAATCCTCCGGTCGTACCTCTTGCATGGTTTCCACATCCGGCGGCAGGTAGTGCATGGTGCTGTCAAAATAATACCAGGCGCCACCGGCCAAAAGGACGAAAAGCGCCAGCAGGCTGAGAAATATTTTCATTCCGTTTATCCGTTTTTCTTGAGGGTATCGCAGATTTCCTGAAAAACCGTATCCGCCTCGGATTGATCCACAACACAGCTTCCGGCGGAAAGGCGCCCGCTGCCGCCATAATTTTTCATCAGTTCGCCCACATCGGTCGCGCAGGTTTTATTAAAGATATTGTGACCGCAAAAAATAACACTTTGGTGGGAGCCGCGGGCATTAAAGATGCTTAAGGAGACATTCTGCTCCGGAAACAGCGTATAGATTAGAAAGCGGTTTCCGTTGGGGAAATAGTCATAGCTCCGGGTATCGGTAAGCACCACATTCTCCTCGGCATGGGAACTTTCCCGGAGAGCGTTTATAAATATCTTATGTTCGGAGCGGACGTGTTCTATGCGGCTTTGCACTTCATCCATCATCAGGATCGTACTCAGGGGATAGGTTTTGATCCATTCGATCATATCGGTAAAGTATTCCTGAAAATTGCCCAGCCGTCCGGCGGGATCATAAGCATGCAGGGTACGCTCGATAATAAACCATTTGTGAGGATTCTTAATATCTTCCAGGCTCAGTTGGGCAGAGTCTATTTTATCGGCCACCTGAACAATCTTTTCGAAGCGCTCCAGTTCGGGAATGTCTTTCAGATAATAGTCCAGCACCACGCGCGCGCAACTGGGAGCTACTTTAAAAGCTCCCTCAAACTGAATTTCAGCGGCCAGCTTTACTTCGTTGATATGGTGATCGAACCATAAACCGCAATCCGAATGGTACGGCAGGTTGGCGATGATGTCGTTTTTGGAAAAGGTAAAAATATTTTCCTGTATCTCATGGGGCTTGGCCAAAAGAAAGGCATCGATATCCCGGGCAATCGTTAAAATAACGCCACAGACCAAACCGTCAAAATCCCCACGCGTAACTAATCTCATTTATGGTACTCCAAACAGATACATCGTTAGCTTATTTCGGTAGCTCAAAAAATTTAATTAGATTTATATGAATCTATGTGTGATACCGGACATTAAACAGACCTTTGCTTATTCTTTATGCTTAAGATATCCGTGATCGGCGATAAAACGGGCCAGTATCATCAGGGTATCTCCCCGGATATAACGAAAAGCGGGCATGCGCCAGTTGCCTTCCCTGATTTCACGCAAGACATCTTCTTCATCCATATACTTGTCAAAAGCGGGATAAAGCACTCCTTTTCCCTCGCCACGCTTTCCGTGGCACTCAACGCAGGCCTGCCGGTAGATTACCGCCGGATCGGCCGTCGCCGGTTTATAATAGCCGTTTCCTCCACCGAAAAACAGATAGAGGGAACTGCCGGCAATGGTGGCCATAAGGGCCATAAACGGAAGCCACTTAGTTAATTTCCGCATGTCTCTTAATCTTCCTTACATTTTTCTGTGAGAATTTCAAATATTGCAGGGCCACGGTGGCCCAGGCCCCTTTTTGGATTAAACGGTCCCTCAGGGAAAAGTGCCCTTGTACGGCTTGCTCCATCTTTTTGATGATGCGCGCCGAGCTGTCCATCCGGTAAACATTTATACGCGGCAGGAACAGCGCGCTCAGCTCTTCCCCGGGAAAAGCGGGGCTGCTTTGCCCGACCGCGTAGCGATAGTGTCCGCGGGCGGCCCTGATGGCTCGCGGATCATACTTGCCAAACGGATAGCTGAGTGAGATCACCTCCTCATTCGTCCATTCCGACAGTTGTTTTTTACTGGCCGCCATCTCATACTCCAGAACGGCGTCGCTCAACAGGCCCGGAAAGAGATGCTGCACCAAATGGGAACCTATTTCAATTCCGGCACGGTGACAGGCTACGATTTGTTCAACATCCATGTGCTTATAATGGTGTTGTCCCCATTGCACATCCCAACTGTTCTCGCGCCCCACATAGGCCGTGGGAATAAAAACCACCGCGCGAAAGCCCCGCTCAAGCAACAGGGGCAGGGCCAGGTCATGAAAAGAGGCATAGCCGTCGTCAAAGGTGATAATCACCGCCTTTTCCGGCACGGATATTCCGGCATCCAGATCTTTGAAGGTGATGCTGTGATAGCCCCGCGCTTCAAGCAGCCGCAGGTCCTCTTTAAAGTGGGCAATTTTACGGGAGGTGATACCAAAATCCGGACGGTCATCAATTTTGTGATAGGCCAGGATCGGGATGGAAGGTGTTAGCATGGATTTACAGTTTTAATTCCAACAGGTCAAAAATATTAAAGAAAGCGGTGTCAAAACGCTTGGATATAACACGGTTGGTCACCTTGCCCTTGTAGGAAGCCAGGGCCGAAAGGAGTTCGGGCGAACTGTCCAGCGAGGTGGAGAGCCCTTCCCTGGCCAGCTTGATTATAAACGGTAAAATGGTGCGGGCATATACCCGGGTGGCCGTTTTGGGTATGGTGGCCGAGATATTGGGCACGCCATAATGGATGACGCCCTGTGATACGAATGTCGGCTGACTCAGGCTGGTAACATGGGAAGTTTCCACTATCGGCGAATGTTCGACCGAAAGATCGATAATGACGCTACCGTTTTCCATCATGGCCACCTGTTCCGCGGAAATACGCAGATCGGGCAGATTCGATTTTACCGCCTGCACGGCCACAATCATCACATCGGTCCCGGGTAACAGGCTTTCCAGGCGTTCCCGGGAGAACATCTCCACCGAAAGCCCGTCCTTTTCCATGGTCATGGCCTCTTCGTTCAGGTTCTTAACGCTAAGCAGGGTTACATCCGCCCCGGTGTGCCAGGCCTGAACCGCGGCCACCTTACCCACCAATCCGGAGCCGACAACCAGCACGCGCGCCGGCACCACCCCGCTGATTCCGGAGAGCAGTATACCTTTTCCCCCCTGACTGACGGTGAGCAGGTTCGCGGCCACATGCAGGGCCAGACGGCCGGCTATTTCCGAGATCGCCTTAAGAACAAGATGTTCCCCCTGATCGTCGGTCAACAGTTCCGCCGAAAAAAATATGGTTTTGGTTTTTAATAGTTGCAGCAGGCGATCCGGGTGCTGGTAGAGGTTGATAAAGGAGAAAAAGATTTGATCTTCGCGGGTCAGTTCACATTCATCCGAAGAGAGGGGCTGCACTTTCACCATGATATCCGCTTTGCGAAAAACCTTTTCCGCGGAGGGAACGATTGTGGCCCCGGCCTGGGCATAGGCTTCATCACTATATCCCGAGGGCTCTCCGGCATCGCGCTCCACAAAAACGGGAATGTCCTGCTCAGTCAGCAATGCCACCGCTTCCGGACAAAGACTGACACGCCGTTCAAAATTTTTTATCTCTTTAACAACGCCCACGGATTTCATTATGGTGAGGCCTTCTTTTATGTCGTACTGATACTATTGAAGCTTTGTAATGATCCAGTCTTCAAAATTAAAATAATCGTGCGCGGTTTTTATGATGTCAGCGGTACGGAGCTTGTCAATCCGCCGGTAAATGGTTTCCGGTTCATAGGCCCTGCCGAAAAGTATTTCATTTTTGGCCAGACGTATCATCCGGTTATAGGTACTTTCCAGGCTCAACATCAGTCTTCCGCGCATTTGCTGCTTAACCCTCTCAAGGGTATCTCGGTCAATGCCATCGCGCACTAAACATTCCAGTTCGCTTTTTAACAGATCCAAAGCCCGGACACTTTTGGAACCATCGGTTCCCAAATATATGCAAAAGATGCCCGTATCGGAGAAAAATTCCGGAAAACTGTATACACTGTATACCATGGCATTTTCTTCGCGCATTAGCTGAAACAGCCGCGAACTCATGCCCGCACCAAGATAGACATGCAGAGCTTCAAGCGCAAAGCGCTGTTCATCCGCCGCGGCACACACGGCCGCGCCGCAACAGATATGAGTCTGGGTAAAACCGCTTTGATGTTCAAAGAGGCGGCCCTGGTCGGCAACAGCTGCCGACATCCCTGTCTCAACGGGCACCGGCCTGTTTTCGCCTGTAAAGTAACGCTCTACCCAGTCATGCAAGGCCTGGTGGTCCAACTGCCCGGCGGCCACCACCACCATATTTTCCGCGACATAATTTTCACGCCAAAAGGCCGTGAGTCCCGCGCGGCTGTGGGCGGCCACACTTTCCCGTGTTCCCAGGATGGGATGCCCCAGGGTATTTCCGGGAAACAGGTGTTCCTGAAACAAATCCACCACATACTCATCCGGCGTGTCTTCCACCGCGGCAATCTCTTCCAGAATAACCTGGCGTTCGGTTTCAATATCCGTCACGGAAAAACGGGAAGCGGTAAGCATATCGGCCAAAACTTCCACCGCGGGCTCCAGGAAGGAGGCCGGTGTTTGAATGTAAAAACAGGTTTGCTCACGGGAGGTAAAAGCATTCAGGTTGGCGCCATGTTGTTCAAGTGTCAGCACGATTTCCTGTCCGGTACGCTTTTGGGTGCCCTTAAACAGCATGTGCTCAATAAAATGAGCCATACCCATTTGTCCGGTACGCTCAAACCTGCTGCCGGTTTTCACCCACACACCGAGCGTAACGCTTTGATAAAAAGACAAGGCATTACTTATTACGGTAATGCCTTGAGAGGTTTTACTTTTTTTATACACAATTTCTGCCGGAAAGGGTAAGAATTATTCGGAAGCGTTGTCTTGCTTCTTCTTCTCTTCACGCATCAGATACATTTTGCGACTGAGGGCGATTTTCCCATCGGGAGCGATGTTCTTCACTACGATGTCAATAAAATCACCTTCCTGGCAAATATCCGTTACTTTGTTGGTACGGGCCAGATCCAATTCGGAAATATGCACCATACCTTCTTTTCCGGGCAGGAATTCAACAAAGGCGCCGAAGTCCTTAACACGCTTCACCTTACCCTTGTAGGCCTTACCCAACTCAGGCTCTTCGAGAAGCTTGTCGATCATGCCGCGCGCTTTATTGGCGCTTTCGCCGTCAACGGCGGCGATGCGTACCGTTCCGTCTTCTTCGATATCAATGGTAACGCCTGTTTCCTCGATAATGTGACGAATGGTTTTACCACCCGGCCCGATAACCATGCCGATTTTATCCACCTTGATTTTAAATTCATAAATCTTCGGTGCATAGGGGCTGATATCTTCCCTGGGCTCGCTGATGGCTTTTTCCATTTCATCCATAATGTGCAAGCGCCCCACACGCGCCTGTTCCAGCGCCTGTTCCATGATATCGCGGGAAATACCGTCGATCTTTATATCCATCTGCACGGCATTGATACCTTTGCGGGTACCGGCCACTTTAAAGTCCATATCACCCAGATGGTCTTCATCACCCAGAATATCGGACAGGACAGCTACCTTATCGCCCTCTTTCACCAATCCCATGGCGATACCGGCCACGGCACTGCTTACGGGTACACCGGCGTCCATCAGGGCCATGGAACCGGAACATACGGTAGCCATTGAGGAGGAGCCGTTCGATTCCAGTACTTCGGATACGATGCGGATGGTGTAGGGGAAACTGCCGTCCTTGGGTAATACCGGACGCAAAGCGCGTTCCGCCAGGTTGCCATGACCCACTTCGCGGCGGCTTACCCCGCGGATAGGCTTGGCCTCACCCGTACAGAAAGGCGGAAAGTTGTAATGCAGCATATAGTCTTTTTTGGATTCGCCTTCAATGGCATCGATAATCTGCTCATCGGAACCGGTACCCAGGGTAACCACACCCAGCGACTGTGTCTGGCCGCGTGTAAAAAGCGCGGAGCCATGTGTACGCGGCAATATGCCGACTTCACAACTGATGGAGCGGATATCCTGCAGACCGCGCCCGTCGAGACGCTTGCCTTCTTCAAGGATCATTTTACGCACTTCATCTTTTTCGATGTCATGCATAATTTCCTTGATGTCATCCTCACACTCGGGAAAATCCTCTTCCAAGGCTTCCATAACCGTGGTATTGGCAGCTTTCAGGGCCGTGCGCCGCTCTTTTTTCTCCGTCAGACGGATGGCGTCCGTGATCAGGTTTTTACCCAATTCGGTCACCCGCTCCTGCAAACCCTCGGGATATGTTTTTTCCTCAACATCACGCATGGGCACATTGGCTTCCTGCTTCATTTCCAGGATAACATCCACCAATTGTTTGATAGCCTCATGGGCGGTGGTGATGGTCTCCAGCAGATCCTGCTCGGAAACCTCTTTGGCTTCGCCTTCCACCATCATGATCGATTCCTGCGACCCGGCAACGATCAGCTCGATGTCGGAACGTTCCACTTCCGACAGGGAAGGGAATATAACATACTGTCCTTCCACGCGGGCGATACGCACGGTGGCAATCGGACCGTAAAAAGGAATATCCGAGATGGATAGAGCGGCGGAAGCGCCCAGACCGGCCAGCACATCGGCGTCGTTTTCATTATCCATGGAAAGAACCATGGCCATGATTTGCGTTTCGTTACGGTAATGGGGCGGAAACAAGGGGCGAATGGGCCGGTCGATGACACGGGCGGAGAGGATCTCCTTTTCCGTGGGGCGACCTTCGCGTTTAAAGAATCCGCCGGGAATACGACCGGTGGAATAGAACTTCTCCCGGTAATCAACGCTTAAGGGGAAAAAGCCGGGATCTCTCATCGACTCTTCCGCGGAAACGGCCGTTACCAGTACAACCGTTTCATTCAGACTTACGGTGACCGCTCCATGGGCCTGTTTGGCCAGTTTTCCGCTTTCCAGCGTAATGGTCTTGCCACCTATCTCTATACTTTTTTGAATCATTTATCCTCCAAGTGGACTACGGCTTAGCGACGCAGACCCAGTTCTTTGATCACATTACGATAGCGCATAATATCCACTTTTGTCAGATAGCGCAACAAACGGCGACGCTGTCCGACCAGTTTCAACAAACCACGACGGGAATGATGATCTTTTTTATGTGTTTTAAGATGTTCGGTTAAATATTTGATACGTTCGGTCAACAGAGCGATTTGAACCTCTGTTTTACCCGTATCATTTTCATTATCACCAAATTTTTGAATAAGCTCTTTCATTTTTTCTTCTGATAAAGCCATTATTCCTCCAAAATTATAAGATTAAACTCTGTTTTCTGTCTATGTTCAGTTGTTCGATGAGCGCCTCTTTCGAAGCAAACTTTTTTTCATCACGCAAGCGTTTTTTAAAGCGGATGGTCAATGTGTCTCCATATATCGTTTCGCTGAATTCCAGGATATGCACCTCCAGAGCGAAGGCATTTTTATTAAACGTGGGGCGATATCCTATATTCATCATTCCCTTATACGTGTCTTCCTTGTGCAGCACATCCACGGCATAAACACCTTCCCGGGGGATCAGTTTATCCGGGTTGTCCGGCTTAACATTGGCCGTGGGGAAATTGAGCAGTCTTCCCCGGGCGTCACCCGGAACCACCACACCGCTAAGGCCATAGGCATAACCGAGCAGAGGCCTGGCCTCGGCCACGCGCCCTTCCGCCAGTAAACGGCGAATTTTAGAGCTGCTGACCGCCACGCCGTCCAGATGGAAAGCATCGACACGTACCACATCGAAATGTTGCGTTTTACTCAAAGCGTCGATGGCGTCAAAGTTGCCCTGCCGGTCCCGGCCAAAGGCGTGGTCATGACCGACAACCAGACTTTTCAACCGCATTTGAGAAACGATATATTTTTCAAAGAACGCTTTGTATGACAGCTGTGAAAAAGCCTCATCAAAACGGATGACCACAACGTCATCCACCTTTTGCGCCGCCAACAGCGCCATTTTTTCATCGAAGGTGGTCAATAGCCGTACCCCCGGCGCTTTGCCGGAACGGGCCAGAACCACCCGCGGATGCGGTTCAAAGGTTAAAACCGTACTTACCGCCCCGTGCTTTTCAGCCTCGGCGCGCAAAGTTTGCAAAATTTTCAAATGACCGGTATGAACACCGTCGAAAGTACCAATGGTAACAACGCGATCCGGGCTCAGCTTCTTATCAAATCCGTGAACTATTTTCATCAGTCTGCTGCCTGCCGCTTCCAAAAGTCGTTAAACTGTTCCATGGTCAGCGCCTCTTCAAGATCGTAGTCGCCGATATGCGTCCGTCTCAGGCTCTCCAATACCGCCGGGACATTTACGGCCCGGCCCAGATCATGCGCCAAAGCCCGGATATAGGTCCCTTTGGACACGTGGAAATCGACGACAAGATGCGGAGATTTCCACTCCAGAATGTCCGCCCGGTACACATGTACCTCCACCGCCGGCCGCTCGACCTCGATCCCTTTTCGCGCGGAGGCATACAGACGCCGGCCCTTTACCTTTTTTGCGCTGAACATGGGAGGAAGCTGCATGATCTTCCCGCTAAAAGACTCCTCCAGTTTTCCGGCGATTTCTTCCGGCGACAGATCAAAATCCGCCAGCTCATCCGTGATTGTACCCGTAATGTCAAAACTGTCGGTGGCATAGCCAAACCGGATTCCGGCCAGATAGCGTTTATCCCGGGCCGTTATCGCTGTCAGGCTTTTGGTTCCCTTGCCCACGCCGATGGTCATCAGCCCTGTGGCAAAGGGATCCAGGGTGCCGCCATGTCCTACTTTTTTCACGCCGGTGATGTGACGGATTTTTTTGCACACGTCAAAAGAACTCCATCCCTCCGGCTTGTCAATCAATATTAAAAATCCCGGCAGCTTGTCCAGATCCCGGAAATCAGTCCTCTTTGTTATCAGCGGAATCATCATGGATTTTGTGAATCAGTTGGTTGATTTTTTCCGCCTGATCGATCGTATCATCGTAGAAAAAGCGCACTTCGGGCAACCAGCGGGACTTGATACTGGGTTTCAGCTCATTTCGGATGAAGCCCGCCGACCGCTTTAAAACAGCCGCGCTCTTTTTTTTCTGTTCCTCATCGCCCAACACGGTATAATAGACGCTGGCGATCTTCAAATCCGGGGACACCTTTACCATGCTTACGGTAACATAGCCCTTATCCGGGTCTTGCACCTTTCGGTCGATGATAATACTAATCTCTCTTTTAAGCAGGCCCGCGAATTGCGTGGCTCTTCTGTTTGTTTGCATTATGTATAGTCAAATCCGTGATCAACAATTTCCGCTTCGGGCAGGGCGTCTATCAGTACAAAGGCTTTTTGCAGCACTTCATCCACATGAGCCCGGCTATTTCCCACCACGGCAATGCCCAATCGGGCCCGTTGCCACTTATCGTTCAGGTCTGTTTCCGCAACAGACACGTTAAATTTCTTTCTCAACCGGTCGCGTAACGAACGGATGATCATCCTTTTATATTTCAGGGAATCGCTTCCGGAAAGATAGAGTTCTACCTCAAGCGTTCCGACAATCATGCATTCTCAAGTTTACGCTTGGTTTGGGTAACATCAAAGGATTCTATCACATCACCAACCTTCAGGTCATTGTAATTTTCAATCTGCACACCACATTCAAATCCGGAGGCCACTTCTTTCACATCGTCTTTAAACCGCTTTAAAGAGGCGATATTTCCGGTATAAATCTCCACATCGTCACGGATGATGCGCACCTTGTTTTGGCGCAGGATTTTACCATCGGTCACATAACAGCCGGCAATCGTCCCCACGCGGGACACTTTGAAGGTCTCGCGTACTTCCAGATGTCCCAGAACCACTTCGTTTTCTTCCGGCCGTAGCATACCTTCCAGAGCCAGACGTATGTCATTAACCGCATCGTAAACCACGCGGTAGATATGTATATCGACCCCTTCCTTGACGGCCAGTTCCTTGGCTTTGGCATTAGCCCGCACATGGAAACCGATAATCACGGCATTGGAGGCCGAGGCCAGCAGCACATCCCCTTCGGAAATGGGCCCGACGGCCTTACGCACGACATTCACTTCCACTTCCTGGGTGTTCAGCTTTATAAGTGCGTCGGACAGGGCTTCGGCGGAGCCGTCCACATCGGCCTTGACCACAATATTGAGTTCCTGGGTTTCACCCAACTTAATCTGTTCGGAAATCTGGGCCAGTGTTTTATGACGGTGGGTCTTGGCTTCCTGCTCACGGTGCAACTGCTGCCGCTTGGTGGCAATTTCCCGCACACTGCGTTCATCCTTGCGCACCACAAACTTGTCACCGGCCTGCGGCACTCCGGTAAAGCCGACCACGACACCCGGTTGCCCCGGCGCCAGTTTTTTCAGCTTCTTTCCGTGCTCGTCCAGCAGGGCGCGCACTTTTCCGTAGTATTGCCCGGCCACGAAATTATCACCCACGCGCAGGGTTCCGGATTGTATCAGCACCGTGGCGATGGGGCCCTTGCCCTTATCCAGACGGGATTCGATAACAAAACCCTGAGCCATCTTATTGGGATTGGCCTTGAGTTCCAGCAATTCGCTTTCCAGTAAAACCTTTTCCAGCAGTTCCGGTATGCCCTGCCCGGTTTTGGCGGATATTTCCGCCGACTGATAAGGGCCGCCCCAATCTTCCACCAGCACATTGCGCTCGGAAAGTTGCTGTTTGATCCGCTCGGAGTTGGCGCCGGGCTTATCTATTTTATTTATGGCGATTACAATTTTCACACCGGCGGCTTTGGCATGATCCAAAGCTTCGTCGGTTTGAGGCATGACGGCGTCATCGGCGGCGATAATCAGAATAACGATATCCGTTACCTGGGCCCCTCTGGCACGCATGGCCGTAAAAGCTTCGTGACCCGGAGTATCGAGAAAGGTAATTTTCTTGCCCTGGTATTCCACTTCATAGGCGCCCACATGCTGGGTTATACCACCGGCTTCTCCGGCGGCCACATTCGATTTTCTCAGATAGTCCAGAAGTGATGTTTTACCGTGATCCACATGTCCCATAATGGTTACAATCGGCGGACGCGGTTCCAGCAGGGCCGGGTCTTCCTCTTCTTCTTCTTCCTCGTCATCGACAAACTCGGTGACCTTGTGCTCTTCAACCTTGTAACCGTATTCTTCGGCCAACAACTGGATCGTATCGATATCCAGCCGTTGATTGATGGATACCACCAGCCCCAGTTCAAGGCACTTCATTAAAATCTCGGAAACGGGAACATCCATCAAATTGGCCAGATCATTGGCCGAGATGAATTCGGTCACCTCAATAATATTCTCTTCAATCAGTTCCCCTTCGACCTCTTTAACCTTTTTCTTGTGCTTAGGCTTTTTAGTCTTGGTATCCAGGGAGGCCAGTGTTTTTTTCAGGGTATCCTGAACGGCCTTGGCATCAATATTTTTACGCTTCTGTTTTTTACTTTTACGCTTACGGGCGGCGCCGTCGCCATCAATACCCAGAACACGCAGATCGGGCTTTTTCGAGCCTCTCTTCTTGCCGTCCTTGCGGATCATTTCCAGGGCTTTTTGTCTTTTCTTTTCTTTCTCGGAAAGACTTTCGGCTTCATGCCCTTTTTCTTTTTTCTTCTTTACCTCTTGTTTTACCGGAGCTGCCGGAGGAGATACTTTTTCAGGAGCGGGTTTAGCTCTTTTGGTGGGATCGGTATAAGGTACCTGTTTGCGGATGACCGGTTTTTCAGTTTTTTCGGCTTCTTTGGGCTTGTCAATCTCTTTTTCGCCCGGCTCTTCCGGGGCGACGGCAACAACTTTCTCCGGCTCTTCCCCGGGCGTGCTTTCCGGTTTGGGCGCGGGCGCCACCTCAGGTTCGGGCACAGGTTCCGGCTCCGGTTCCGGCCGGGAAAGTTCTTCGGCCCGCACCTCAATGGACTCTTTTATCGCTTTAAGATAGTCGGACTCGGCCTCTTTTTCCTTGCCTGTTTCCGGGACAGCTTCACCTTCGGCCTTTTTTTCTTCCTCGGCCCGGCTTTTCTTCTCACGCCGTTTTTCCGCTTTTGCTTTATCCGTGGCAAAACGCTCCACCAGTTCCAGATAATCTTCTTCCGAAACCGACGAGTTCGGCCCGCTGACCTTTACGCCTTTTTCCTGCAAAAACAGACTGACCGTTTCATGGCCAACGTTTAGCTCTTTACATATTTTAAATAGTTTATACTTTTTAGCTGCCGCCATTTATTCTCCAAACATATCCATTATTCGCCGGCATCATCCGTTGCGAACTCTTGAATAATTTCCCATATTTTTTCTGCTGTCTTAGGCCCGATACCGGGCAGGGCCAAAAGGCCCTCCATTTCTAATTCTAAAATTTTCTGCACATCGGTCACACCGGCATCGATCAACTTGGTCTTGATGGAATCCGCCAGTTCAAGTTCATCGACGGTGGGCATACCGATCGACGCGCTTTCGGAATCGTATTCCGACTCCTTGATCGGTTCAATCTGATAGCCGGTCAATCGCGATGCCAGACGCAGGTTTTGCCCGTTACGCCCGATGGCGATAGCCATTTGATCATCCGGCAATACCGCCACGGCCATCTTCTCTTCACGATTCACGATGATTTTTATCGGCTTGGCCGGTGTCAGGGCACGCATGATGAAGATTTCCGGCTCCGAAGAGTAGTTGATGACATCGATCTTTTCATTATTAAGCTCACGAACGATCGCCTGAATACGGCTGCCCTTGGTTCCCACACAGGCGCCAACCGGATCGACACGGCGGTCAATGGATTCCACGGCCACCTTGGCGCGGTCACCGGGTTCACGAACCACATTGCGTATGATAACGATGCCGTCATCAATCTCATTGACTTCCAGCTCGAGCAGACGGATCAGGAACTTACTGTCTCCCCGGCTGACAATGATCTCCGGACCGCGCCCGTCATTGCGTACTTCCTTGATGATGGAACGTACCGTATTGCCCCGGCGCAGGCGCTCGTTATATATCTGCTCTTCCCGGGGTAAAAAGACCTCGGTTTTATCCACATTGATATAAATGCCGCGCTTATGGATTTGATGTATGTCGCCGATGATGATTTCACCGATACGGTTTTCATACTCTTCGACAATATTTTCACGCTCAAAATCACGAATACGCTGATTCAGATTCTGCTTGGCGGAAATGATCAAACGGCGCCCAAACTCTTCCGGATCGATAACTTCAACGATTTCTTCTCCCAGTTCGGCGTCCTCATCGATTTTCAGGGCGTCCTCAAGCGTAATTTCCGTTACCGGATTTTCCACCGTTTCCACCACGGTTTTTTCCTGGTAGATTTCGATATCGCCTTTGTCAATATTGACGATGACGTCAAAATTTTCCGCGCTGCCATATTTTTTTTCAATCATGGCGATAAAAATGTTTTCCAGCATATCGCGCAGATTTTCTTTTTCGATTTTTTTATCTTTTGCTATCTGTGTGATAGCTTCCATAATCTCAAGATTCATCAGGGTTGATTACCTCCAGCAGGTTACCATTGTAACTTTATCTTTGCTTCTATAATGTCCCGGCGGTTAATAATCATTCGTTTTTTTTTATCCGCCAGTTCCAATTCATTCTCATCAAAACGGATCAGTTTTCCGCTAACCGTTTCGGTTATTTCATCCGCTTTGTACTTCACTTTTAAATTTCTACCGATATTCTTCCGGTACTGAAAGTCCTTTATCAGCGGCCGGTCAAGCCCGGGTGATGAAACATCGATCCGGTACTGTACGGGAAAATTTTCATCAATATCAATTTCATCCTGCAAGGCCCGTGAAAGCTTAACACACTGATCCAGGGTTATACCTTCTTCCGTATCGGCATAAACCATGTAGACCGGACGTTTACCGTCACCTTTCACTTCAACATCCACCAGGATAACCCCTTGCCTTTCGCAGGCTTTTTCCACAAGCGGTACTATTTTTTCCCGGAGGGACATGGCTACTCCATAAACAAAAAAAGTGGGCAGAACCCACTTCAAGTCGATAACTTCAAGCAAGCATTGAATTTAAGCTACCAATCCTGCTTATGCAAATTTTTAGAACAGTCCTTAATATATAATAAAAGGGGATACGAGGTAATTTTTTTTATACGGGCCGCAAGGTCAAAAAGAATAAAACACACCCGGCATAAATACCGGGTGTGTAAGGTAGAATTAAGACACTATGCTTTTTTGAAGTTTTCAGCAACTGCTTCCCAGTTGATCACGTTAAAAAAGGCATTCAGGTAGTCCGGACGGCGATTCTGATAATGCAGGTAGTAGGCATGTTCCCACACATCAACACCCAGTACCGGTGTCCCTTTGAAGTCCGAAATATCCATCAGGGGATTGTCCTGATTGGCGGTGGAACCCACCTTCAGGTTTCCGCCGGCATCAACCACCAGCCAGGCCCAGCCGGAACCAAAGCGGGTCGCCCCTGCTTTTTTAAAGGCTTCGGCAAAACTTTCGAAAGACCCGAAAGCCTCATCGATGGCTTTGGCCAGGTCACCTTCGGGACGGCCGCCACCGTTACCGGACATGATTTTCCAGAAGAAGGAATGATTCCAGTGACCACCGCCGTTATTTCTGACAGCGGTTTGAATTTCCGAAGGCACGGCGGACAGAGCGCCGATAAGCTCCTCCAATGATTTGCCTTCGAGTCCCACATTGCCGCTAATGGCATTGTTCAGATTGTTTACATAGCCGGCGTGGTGCTTGCCATGGTGAATTTCCATGGTGCGGGCATCAATATGCGGCTCCAGCGTATTGAAGTCATACGGCAGATCCGGTAAAGTGAAAGGCATAATATCTCCTTGTTATAATTTTAAAATTCTATAAAACCGTTTCGGTTGCTACGGTTATAAAACCATCTGCTCAGGAAAAGTATTCCCGAAAAGATGATGGGAATGGCAATTAGGGCCACTAATATTCTCGGAAAGATAATAACGGTTATACCAAATAAAACCAGCCCCAGCCCAACCCAGGGAAAGGACTGGCCGAAATTTGAAAAGTTACCCCGATATGTTTTTCTCATTTTGTTTCCTTTAATTTATTTGTGTCGGTTGGTTCCAGACGGATGAAACGGCCATATACTCGATAAGGGCCATATTTTCATCTATTCGGATTGTGAATTCCAGGTCTCCTCTCTCAGACCCTTTTTTTAAACCGCCCTGCTCTATGCGCAGGAAGTCACCATCCTTTGTCCGCGGTGGAATTTCCAAACGCAGGGACTTTCCGTCCGGACCGGCAAAGGTGCGCACACAACCGGAATAAGCCTCCGCCGGACTGAGTGGCAATTCCGCTTTTATGTTCAGTTGATCGATTTGATAAAAGGGATGATCCAGCAAACTCACCTGCAAAATGAGCTCACCGGATTGCCGGCCGGATGCTTGTCCGGAGCAGGGCTCTTTTAAGCGCAACAGTTGTCCATCGTATAAACCCTTTTTCAGGTTGAGCTTTATCTTTGACCCTCCGGGCAGTTGTATTTTTATACTTTTCCCGGATAAAGCCTGCTCCAGCGTTAAGGGTAATTTTTTGTAACGGGCTTCCTGTGTCATTGTCTTATCTCGTGTTAAACTTTTTGACAATAGATGTACAATATCCGTGCCAAAACCACCTATATTTTTTACATCCTGTTGTTTTTTAAATATTTACGACAATAACATATTTTTGTTCTAAAAAAAAGCCTGACGATTAGACCGATATTTTTCACACAACAGGTTTATTTGACACGCGCCGGAATGGTTCCTGTCACACCCTCGATCTTTATCAGTTCCGCTGTAATATGCCCCACAAGTATTTCACTGGTCATTTGCACGGGTATACGCAAACTGTCATCGGTCAGCCAAATTTTTAGATTGCCCTTTTTCTGGAACAGCCCCTCGCCTTTTATTTTCGGCTCGATGACCACACAGCGAAAGGTGCCCGCTTCCACCTCGATGGTCTCCCGCCTGTAAATCTCAACTTTCAGGTCATAGACTTTTTTCTTTTCATGATTGATCAGATATTGCGGTTTTCCCGGTTCCAGGGGTAACAGGCGCACATAATAAAATGACGACAGGACATCCTGAGCAAACGGGGGCACCTTCACATCATAGACCTTGCGGCTGCGCACGCGCATATTGTTATGATAGCGTATTTCTTCAACCCGGGCCAGGGAATCCCCGGGAAAATAATCGGTAAAAAGGTCGGCCTTGTAGTTCCCTTCCCGCAGTTTCTTCTCAAAGCGGACGGGATAAAACTTTCCGGGAATGACATAGGAGTTCACTTCATCACGCACCTTGTAAATCCAGTCGAAGCCGCTGGCGCTTCTGGCCGAGGTCTTAAACCGGTAGACGGGGACGGAATCCCGGATCACCGTTTTATGCACCTCCATTACGGCCTTACCGGCGGTGATAAAACCATAACGCAGGCGAAAGGTGAGCTTCTCGCCGTCTTGAAACGGCAGGGCATCCGGTGTAAAGTATCGCCCATGGGCCGTGCTGTCCTGGCCGAAAAGAGAAACGGCCATTACCCCCAGCAACAATACAACTGTTTTCATTTCAATCTCCCGCTTAATTTAAGCCGTTTCGATAAACTGCGACTGTGTCAGCGAACGGTATATGCCGGATTTTTCCAGCAATTCCTTGTGTGTACCGGTTTCCACAATCTCCCCCTGCCGCATCACAACAATTTTGTCCACATTGGTTATGGTGGAGAGACGATGAGCGATGACCAAAACGGTCCGTTTTTTCATCAGGCGGGTAATGGCCTTTTGAACCAGGCGTTCCGATTCGGTATCCAGGGCCGATGTCGCCTCATCAAGAATAAGAATGGGAGGATTTTTTAATACCGCCCGGGCAATGGAAAGACGCTGCTTTTGTCCGCCTGAAAGCTTGTTGCCCCGTTCTCCAACGATGGTATCCAATCCCTGATCCATGCGACGGATGAACTCCCAGGCATTGGCGATCTTAGCGGCTTCAATGATCTCCTCATCACTGGCATCCGGCTTGTCATAACCGATATTGGCCCGGATGGTATCGTTAAACAAAATAGATTCCTGGGTTACAATACCAATCTGCTGTCTTAAAGACTTTAGGGCTATATCCTGAACATTGATACCGTCGATGGAAACGGTGCCCCGTGTCGTATCATAAAAGCGTGGGATCATGTCGACCAACGTTGACTTGCCGGCACCACTATGGCCGACAAAAGCAACCGACTGCCCTTTTTCAATGGTCAGATTGATATCCTTTAGCGCATAGGTTTCCTCTTCATTATAGCGAAACCAGACATGATTGTAGACGATATTCTTTTTAAATCCCCGGATTTCCAGCGCTCCCGGCTTTTCATAGACTTCGGGAACGGCATCCAAGGCCCCAAAGACACGCTCCGCGGCCGCCATCCCCACCTGGATGACACTGTTCATCTGAGAAACATCCTTTAAAGGTTGAAACAGGGTAACCAGAAAGATCAGATAGCGCATGAAATCATCGGCCATCAGCTCTCCTTCGTACACCATGCCCCCTCCGTACCATAACAGGGCTATCAGGACGATGACCACCAGGGACTCGTTTAGCGGCGAAGTGAGATATCCTATGCGGTTGGCCCGGAAATTTATGCGAAAAAACTTGTAATTGGCCTTCTCAAACTTATCGATCTCTTTCTCTTCATTGGTAAAAGCCTTGACGATGCGTATGGCGTTTACCGATTCCTGAAAAACGGACAGCACCTGGGCTATCTGTTTAAACACCCGGCGGCTGCGACGACGGATCACCTTACCGATATTGACGATCACCAGTGCAATAAGCGGCACGACCGTCAGCGTAATCAGGGAAAGCTTCCAACTGATCATCACCAGAATGACCAGATTGGTCACGATCTGCATTGGGGCAAGCATCATACGCCCGAAACTGTTGTTCAGCATATCCTTCATGGCCTTGCCGTCATTAAACAAAATAGAGGTGGCTTCCCCGGAATCATGCTTTTCAAAATATGAAAGCGGCAGGTGCAGAAAGGCCCGGTTCAGGGCATTGCGTAAATCGACGATTATTTTAAGCTCGATAAAATTCAAAAGGAGTCTTCTGAAATAGGCAATGATGTTTTTCATCAAAAAGGTAACCAGAATCAGCAGACACACCATTTTTAGCGTATCATACTTATCATCCCGTACAATCAGTTTCTTAATGAAGAGGTTTATCTCTTTGTAAAAAGAATTCTTCCCATCCAGCAGGTTTTCAAGCCCCTCGGTTCCGGAACGGTTATTCTGCTCCGGTTGGCTTTCCATCTGTATGCCCTGAGGTTCAAACAGTTCACGAATGAAATCCACGGAAATCCACAGGGAGGCGCTGTTAAAGATGATATAGAAAAAAGTCAACAGAATGGAAAGGGAGATCAATCTCCAGTGCGGCTTTAAAAATTGCAGGACTCTTAAATAGAATTTCATCTCTAAATTCAACTTTCACGTATAAGGTTCAGCATAGCCCGCCCGCGCTCTTTCCACAGATACTTCTCTCCCGTTTGCCGGCAGGCATCAACAAATTGCTTATATTTCATCTCATCGGCAAATATTTCAGTAATGGCCGCGGCCAGGGCCTTGCCGTTTTCCGCTTCCACCAGTATTCCTTCATGGCCGTTTTTTATAAAATCCCGAATAGAGGGAAGATCGGAACCAATAACCGGCGTCGTATGCGAGAGATAGTCAAAAAGTTTATTGGGCGCCGTAAGATAGCGGTTATAAAAGATATCCGTCAAAGGCATTACCCCCACGCTTATTTTTTTTAAAAGTGTGTTAACCTCCTTAAACGATATCCATCCGGTTATTTCCACCCTGCTCTCCAGACCCTTTGCGATTATATAGCTCTCTATTTCCTTTATCTCTGTCTGATTGCGTCCACCGATGAGTATCACCTGGTAGTCGCCGCCGTCATTTTGGAGGATATCCAGGGCATCGATCAGCACCTTAACCCCTTTTTTCAGTTGCAGGCTCCCGCTATAGCCCAACAAGCGCCGGCGGAACCGGCCGGGATCGTAATCCTCAAAGCGTACAAACCCCGGCGGACTGGCCATAACAGGCAACGTGGGAAAGTAACGGCGATACAGTTCAGCCTGCGACTCCTGCAGACAAAGCAGGCCTGACAATCGTCCGATATACCTTTTTTCCAGTAGATGATACTTCCGGGCATTCCTGGGATTTAAATCGGGACGCAGGGAAAGATCGACATAAAAATTATGCGGCTGATAAAATACGGGGATGCCCAGCCGGGAGCGGAGACGCGCCAAATAGGGTAAGGCGCCCGGATCGCGCGAGATAACCGCATCCAGGGGCGTTGTATTGTGCATGCGCCGCAGGTGTTTAATAACATCACGGTAAAACCACTGATTGGAACGTATCCCCCATTTTTTTTGTACCGGTAAAATATGCCAGTTCAATAGCGGCGGTGAATCCATGCCAAACAAGCTCTGCACATCCCCGCAACTAAAGTCCGGGTGGTTCGCCTGAACAAAAAGGTGGGTTTCCGCCCCGGCCTGAGCCAGCCCCAGCGCGTTAAAAAAGGTAAAATTGACGGCCGGAAGAGCTTCATCCATCTTGACTTTATTCAGATAGGCAATACGCATCATCCTACCCTTTTCCCGGAAGACGACCGGCAATATCCTGGCTAACGTCTTGCATAAATTTCAGAAAAATCCGGCGATATCCGTTCTTTGTTTCATAAAAGGCCTGCAGGGGAGACAAATCGCCTCCCAACAGGCGTTCCATTCTGTCTTGCAAATGCCTTTCCAACCGTGGATCGTTAATATCCAGATTCCAATCCGATAAGCCAAAAGTATCGGAGAATCCCTTGCCCCGGGCGTCCAGATTTATATTTATAAACGGCTTTCCCATGCCCGCGGCCAGAATGGAGGCATGCAAACGCGAACCGATTACCAGCTTAACCTGTTGGTAAAAGGAAAAAAAGTCATCAACATAGTTGGAAAAGAAAATACGCTCTTCGGGAAAATAGTTTTGGGCCAAAGGAACATCCCGGTCATCATGACAACTGATGATGGGGTTGAGTCCCCTTGCCCTTACCAGCCGGACTATCAGGCGTACCGTTTCCAACAGCCGGTCAAACTCTGCCCGGTTGTTTCGGCGAACAACCGGAAAAGGAAAAGTTATGGCCACATCGTCGCTTTCATTCAGTGCAAAGGGTGCATCAAACAGATACATCGCCGGACAGCCGGTAACCACGGCCTTTTCATATCCCAGCTTTATCAGGAAATCCCGGGTGTAGTTATCACGTACCGATGAGAGACGGGTTGCCTCATTTGCCAGCCGTATATGCTCATAATATTCTTTTTTTTCAATATGTGGCGGCGCGTCTATGTTTTTTGAAGAAACCCCCAGACCGATAAAATAGAGCGGCGGTTGCAACTTGCTGATCTCATCCGGCAGAATTCTCAGCGACCAGTTGTTGTACTGATCCGAACCACCGACAATAACGGCATCGGCATAGCGGTTGCTGAAATTGACATTTTCCCCTGTCAGCCTCACCGGCTTTCCCCACCCCCGGTTAAAAGCGCAGGGCTTGGGAATGAAAGTGGCTCCGGGTAAAAAACGGGTCAGATGCTGCCTGATAGAGCGTATGACGAAATGATCCCCCGCGTTAAAGGTGTGCGGACAATAGTGGTGGATGATATAGCTCTTCCGGTCGATTTTCTGCAGTGACCGCGCCTCATCAAAACCGCGAACCTTAATCTTCTTCTTAAATATTCCCATCATTCCTTCTCATCAATAATTTTCATCAGGCGGCCGGCCAGGGCTTGCCAGGTATATTCATTCAATATCCTTTCCCGCCCGGCTCTTCCCATGTTGCGGGCCCGGGCTTTATCACCCAAAAGGATATCCAGCCGTTCCTCAATCGCCTTCACATCCGTTGGCGGCACCAGATAGCCGGTTTCCCCGTCCACAATGGCGTCCACCACCCCGCCCGAGGCGCCGCCGATTACCGGCTTTTCGCAAGCGTTGGCCTCCAGATAAGTGATACCGAAACCTTCCGTATCTCCGGCGATTTCCCGGCTGGGCATGATATAAACATCGGCCAGATTGTAGAACACCGGCAACTCGGCGCTGTCCACATAGCCGGAAAAGGTAACATGCTGCTCCAGCTTAAGTTTCCGGGCAAGCTCCCTGAGTTCGTTTATAAAGGCTTCATCGCCCGGGCCACAGATGATATAGCGCAGAGGGGCATATTTTTTAACCAGCGGCTCCAGGGCACGGATCACATAATCATGCCCCTTGCGGCGGATGACCCGGGCCAGGGTCAGGATCACTTTTTCGTCCTGCGCCAATCCATAACGCTCTTTCAGCGGGGATATATCCATTCCCGGCTGAAAACGGACGGCATCAACTCCGTTGGGCAAAACCCGGCAATGTTCTTCAGGCAGGTTATAGCGACTGACAGCTGCCTCCCGGGTGAATCTGCTGACGGCAATGACCTTATGGCTGCCCAACAGCGTACTTTGCAGCCACCGTCTTTTTATCAACGGCATCTTGCGCGTCACCTCCAGGCCGTGGATGACCGTCACCAGCTTTACCCCATGCCGGCGGCACAGGTGCTTCAAGCCGCGGGCCACATTCCAGGTGGTGGCGATCACGATATCCGGCACCTCGCTTCTTAAGCGGTTCTTCAGGGATTGACGGCAATAGTAACTGCGCCCCTGTTTCCAGTTCTGCCCTTCGATAAAACAGACCTCAAACGGCCGGCCCGTGGCCCGGACGGGAAAATCGGCCCGCCGCCGGGTAAACACGCTCACCCGGTGCCCCGCTTCGGCCAGGCTTTGCGCCATCCCCAAAGCCCACTGGGCAATACCGCCGCTATAGGGCGGGAAATCTTCCGAAAATATATATATCTTTTTTATGATACTTTCCTGCGTTTTAATTTTCGTCTTTCCGGAATCTGTCGCTATAAACCTATTCTACCGGTCCGCGGTCAAAGCGTTCAAGGCCTTAATCACTTCCCCGACAGAAATTGACAACAAACATTCATTAATTCCGCGTTCACACACATCGCGGTTATCATACTGACGGCATGGACGGCAATCAATTTCATGAAGGATCACCCGCATGCCTGAACCCATGGGGCGAATACGTTCGAAATTACCCGGCCCCCATAAAATAATCGAGGGCTTGCGCATCAGGGCCGCCAGATGCATGGGGCCGGAATCATTACCGACAAAAAAGGCGGCATGCTCCATGGCCCGGATCAAATCACCGATACTCCGTGTAAGCAATATTGACGTTCCTTTTCTCTCCGCCAGGGCCCGGGTGAAAAAATCCAGAATATCTTTCTCCGACTCATGAATGAGCATGCGTACCTCAAAGTCCTGTGTTTCCAGATATTCCGCCAGTTGCAAAAAACGTTCCGCGGGCCAGCGACGGGGTTTCCATTTGGCCCCGGGATGTAACAGCACATACCCCTTCCCGGAAACCGCCGGGTCGTCTCCGGGAAGTTCCGTTTTAATTCCGGCCATCTTAAAAAGCTGCTGAAAACGCCGGGTCACATGTTCCTCCGGCGCAGCGTTATAAACCGCCGTATAAAGAGACCTGGCCCCTTTATAATAGCGGTTATTCTCAATCATGCCCAGCCGTATTAAAGCGGAAGGCCGGGAAGCCCACCAGGCAGCCAGGGGCTGAATGGAGGTGGAAATAACCGTATGATATTGCTGCTCCATCAGCTTTGTGGCCACCGGATCGCGCTGCAGCTTTTCCCAATCCCGATGTGGCGCTTCCCATATGCGCTCCACCCCGGTAAAATGGCGCCACAACTCCGCCAGCCCCTTCCCTACCAGTAAATCTGTCTGATATCCCTGCTCCACGGCCTGGCGGACAAAGGGGATCAGCGTGCAGGCATCCCCCAAAGGGGAAAGTTGAATGATCAACAGCTTTTTTTGATCCACGCGCGCCGTTTTAAAAAAACGCACCCGGAAATATGCCCGCAACATGGCCTGATATTTTTCAAAATTAACCGCCACCACTGACCTCCCGGAAAATACGCGTTAATTCGTTACGCATTCGTGTCATGGAAAACATGTCTTCCACCTTCCGCCGGGCCCGTTGTCCCAATTTATCCCGCAGGGCCGGCCTATCATACAATTCCTTCAAGGCCTGATGTAAGGACCGCTGAGCTCTGGTGATTAAAAGGCCTTCTTCCCCATTGGTAATTACCTGCTCCGCGCCCCCGGCAGCGGTGGTAATGACGGCGCATTTCAGGTACATGGCTTCCAGCAAAGCATTGGAGATCCCCTCGTTCCCGGAAAGCAGCACAAAAATATCCGCCGCGGCATAATAGGCGTAGGGATTGGTCTGATAGCCGCAAAAAACGACCCGCCTCTCCAGCCCGTATTCCCGCACCTGTTCCCGTAAACGGTCCGCTTCCGGCCCGTCACCCAAAATCCATAAACCGGCCGACTTCTCCCCGCCCTCATCCATCCAGGCCTTAAATCCCGCCAGCAGAATGTCGAACCCCTTGCGGGCGATCAGCAAACCCGAGGCCGCCAGCATCACCGGAAACGGTTTTTCCACCGGGGTTTTGGCCGCCTGCTCCAGTTCCTTAAAGTCCAGCCCGTTAAAGATGACATGTACGCGCTCCGGCTCAAGAAATCCGCCGCGCAAAAGCACCTCCTTTATCTGCGGGGCGTTGACGATAAAACCGGCACAGTGTTTTTTAAAGATAAAGCGGTTTACGGCGTTATTTCCGATGGGCCGCACAATGCCCAGGCGGACGAAATGAGCCGCCCCCGTCAGCAGATGCAGCAGCGCTCCGGTCACATAATCTTTGCGTTTTGTGGAGACGATGACATGCACCTTTTCCCGTTTAACAAAGCGATAAAGACGCCACAGGGTCACCATATCCGCCTCGCTGACAAAGGGCAGGCACATGCTGCCCACCGCACCGGGAATCCGCTCGCCTATTTCGGGGGCACGCCAGGCCACGGTTACGCGGTTTTCACCGGCCAGGGCGGCGGCGGCCATCAGGCTCCATTTTTCATTGCCCCCCCAATGACGGGCGGAGTTTAAAAATAAAATATGCATCAGCGCTCTTCCAGCCTTTGATCTAAGCGTTGCCAGGCCTGCCGGACCTGCCCGACGGCAATATCGGCCACCCGTGAAGAGGGAGAGATCACCTGCTCCGCCTCCACGGCATAGGGACCGAAACGGTGCAGATGTTCCACATCGGCCCGGTAGAGACCTACCACCGGCGTATTAAAACAGGAGGCCACATGAATCAGGGAAGTATCCGGCGTGATGATCATCCGCGCCTGTTTTATCAGTTCACCCGCTTCATAAATGTTCCGGGTGTGGGGCGCGCCGATCACATTGGGCAGATGTTTCTCCAGATATTCCTTATCCCCGTGGCGGTCGGGCATGGCCAGAACAATGACCGGCCGGTCGATTTTCGCCAGCAGTTCCGCCCACTTCTCCAGGGGCCATTCCCGCTCCGTTTCCCCGGCACTCAGGTTAACCAACAGACCTTTTTTTTCGCCCAGGGTTTCCGCCACGCGGCATATCTCTTCCCGGCTTTTATGGGCCGGTAGATAGGGACGAAAATCGCGTACTTTGCTTTCCGGGAAAAGATAGGAAAGAATGGCGCAGTTTTTCTCCACGATGGGGGTATGAAAGGGCCAGTCCAGCATCACATTAAAAAAACCGCCGTGCATGGGATGCCGTATCCCGACGCGATAACGGGCCCGTATCAGCCGGGTGTGCAGCAAAAAATTAAAGGAGGGATGATCCTTGGTATTGAACAACACATCAAAGGATTGAGGCCGGATGGCTTTAAAATAGCCCGGATAATCGGTCTTTACGGAGTAGACCCGATCCACATGGTCATCACGTTCAAAAAAACCGGCATTCAGCCCCAGACAAACCACATGGATTTCCACCTCCGGGGCCAGCTTCTTCAGTTCGCGAAACAGCGGCGTCAGCAAAATGGCGTCGCCGAGTTTTTCCTGGGCCAGAATGGCGATTTTAAGCAACGGCCCATCAAAGCTTTTCTTTACGGGCAGGGGCCGCATCAGGGCGCGCATGCTCTTTAAAAGCCAATCCCGCCGGCGGGCACGCTGGTTACGCCGTTTTTCTTTGCGCTCTTTTTTCATCTATTTTTTCCCGGAAAAAAGCTTCCAGTTTTTGAACCATTCCGGGAATGGTGAAGTGACTACGTACATGTGCCAGCCCCGTTTGCCCCATTTTTTCCAAAGTCCGCGGATCATCCAGAACCTTAAGAATTGCTTCGGCCAGGGCGGCGCTGTCCTTCGGCGGGACGATCAAGCCGCTCTCCCCGTCCAGCATTAACTCACGCACACCGTTCACATCGGTGGCCACCACCGCCTTGCCCACGGCCATGGCTTCCATCACCACATTGGGCATGCCCTCATACAGGGAGCTGAGGACGAAGAGATCGGCGCCTTTGGTCAGACTTTCCGTATCCTCGCGGAAGCCCAGCAGATGAACCACCTCCTTCAGATTATTCACGGCGATGCGCTGTTTCAGAGCGGCCTCTTCCCGACCCTTTCCGGCAATCAGCACCACAAAGTCATCCCGTTTTTGGCGCATCAGGGCCGCCGCGTCAATCAGATATTCAAAACCCTTTTGCCCACTGAGGCGTCCGGCGGCCAGCAGCACCTTCTTCCCCGGATAGTCCCCGCTAAAGTCATGGGCCGTTACCGCGCTTTTATCCTCAATGCCGTTATATATGACACGGATATGATTTTCCGGAAACCAGCCGAAAGACTCATAGGTTTCCTTGATGCTTTTGGTGTTGGTCACCAGACCGTCCGTAAGGTTGGTCAGGGTTATTTTGTGTTTCCATTCGTTACCGATAAGCTGCACGCCGTGGCGGGCGATAACCACGGTATCTCCGGCCAGCCGCGCCCCCAGACCGGCCACGCGCACATCCTTATTCAGGTTGCAGACCATGACGTCGATCTGCCTGCTCTTTAAAAAGCGGGTCACCTGCCGGGTTTTAACCGGACTGAAATCGGTATAGATACCGATTACTTCCGTGGGTACGCCGCGCTGTTCGGCCCGTTTGAGGATTTCGGCGTTTTTTTTACTGGCGATCCACACCTTATGACCGTTATCCATCAGCCCGCGGGCCGCCTTGGTCATCCACTTTTCCCCGCCGCCAAACTTATCGGCGGAGATGGAATTGATAAACAAAATATTCATGTTGCTTTCACTTTATTTAAAGCCGTGTAATTTAGCGCCGCGGAGCAGTCAGAACAAAAAAGAATTAACGCGGCGGCTATACGCCCCCACCCCCGGTCATTTGTCATTTGCCTGCCCCGCTATCCACAGGGGATTAAGCCGGGCCGGGAGCAAATGGTTAATACAAAGTAAAAAATACAAAATAGAGTTGGTCGGGGGATGGCATTGCCACGCCCGCCATGACGGGCCCGGTCGGATCATAACTCATTTGTCATATTTCATTTGTCATTTGTCATTTGTCATTCATCCTCTCCCCCCTTATCCCAATACCCGCCGTCATCCTCAAAAACCCTGCTTTTGCCCCATCCGGTATAGAGCCGGAAAAGACGTCCCATACTGTGACGGTATTTTTTGAACACCCCCTGTCGCAAGCGGCGGTGATCGGTTTCATATACTTTCAGGCTCCCCTTGTAACGCACGCGCCAGCCCGCCTTCTGTATCTGCCAGAAGATATAGGTATCCTCGTTGACGGTAAGGCGCGGATCAAAGCCTCCGGCATCTTCCAGGGCCTGTTTACGGATGAGCATATTGGAACCGCTGCCCAGGGGGATGCGCAGCAAAGCCCCCACCCCCATGGAAAAGCTGTACAGGCGGTAGTACCAGCGATACTTATCCCGGCTCAGCTTGGCGCCCATCACCGCGCCGGTTGCGGAATCCGGCAGCCAGTTTTGGAGCCTTTCAAAATAGTCATCGGCAAAACGAATATCGGCGTCCGTATAGAGCAGCCAGCGGCTGTGGGCCTGTTCCGCCCCCAGTTGCCGGGCCCGCGGTATATTGCATTTTTCGGTAATAATTTCGGTATTGTGGGGACGGGTAATGCGGATCAGCGTGGCGGTACGATCCTCGCCGGAATCGATAACGATGAGCGGAATGTGCCGGGGAATGCTTTGCAAAAAGGTAACGATATTGCGCTCTTCGTTCTTCACCGGCACGATGATGGTAATGTTTTTTAAATCCATAGGGGAAGATAGGGTAAGAGACGGATTAGATTCAAAGAATAATATGTCGGGTTTTAATATACCCGGGCATGTACAAGAATAATGAAGGCATCCGGAACGCTTACTATTGGGACTCCCTTTTCATATTACATCATCCTCAGTTCCAGTTTAAGTTTTATTTTTTCCCAATCCGGCAATACCGACTCCAAAAGCTTATAAAATTCCGGGCCATGGTTGTTATGCAGCAAATGACACAATTCATGTGTAATGACATAGTCAATACACTCCCTCGGCGCCTTGACCAGATCTGTATTGAGGGTTACCATGCCTTTGTCCGAAAGACTGCCCCACCTTTTTCGCATACGCTTGACGGATATTACCGGTTTGGCAATGCCCAGGCCATCAAAGCTCTTCCAGCAGCGATCCAGGCTCTCCGCAAATTGTAATTTTGCTTTTTCCAGATACCATTGATTCAATAGTTTTTTTACGGTTACGGGTGTGGGCGCCTTACGACAAGTAACATGAAAAAAGCCATGAAGCAACCTGACTGAATTTTCCGGGCCATGCACTGACTTTAACCGGTACTGCCTTCCCAGATAGAGATGTGTTTCTCCATTCACGTAACATCGCACAGGGGTTTTGGGGGTAAACTGCCTGAAATAATTCAACTGCCGGAGAATCCACCGCGCTCTTTTGAGAATCTTCTTTTCAATTAAGGAGAAATCAGACCGCGCCGGCGC
The DNA here is from genome assembly GCA_015493745.1 of Calditrichales bacterium. Taxonomy (GTDB): domain Bacteria; phylum Calditrichota; class Calditrichia; order Calditrichales; family J004; genus J004. Next base: position 5,322 of record WGCN01000036.1, on the reverse strand, counting down.
CCGGACAATAATGGTGCTATCCGGATAGACCGCGATTTCCATCGTTTTCCTATCGGAGTGAATAAGGAAAAAATCGATGTTTTTTCGTCCATAGACGATCGAGTGCTTTTCGCCGCTCAATACCACCATTATTTGTAACTCCTGTGTCTGGCCACCAGCATCACCTTTTCTATAATCATGTCCATCTGTTCAAGAGACAACCCGACGGCCTTTTTTGTTTTCAGCTCATCAAAAAGATAATCATCAATCTCATTGACGGCCTGCTTTTGAGCATCCTCATCATCCCAGAAATGAACCTTTTTATATTTCTCTATAATACCATTTATGGCCAGTGCTGTATCCGCAACCACGGATTCAAGCGTTTCCTCGTTTAATTCATGATTATCCAGCAAAGGTTTAAGAATGCCATAGTAGGCCATGGCGTCTTCATTGCCGGAGAGTTTTTCAGGCACGTCGTCATGAACCTTGTTAACGATTTTGTCACGGATATCTACAACCCTGTTTAAATATTCCAGATCCGAAATCCTTTTAGCCCGGAAATCCTCAATAGCCTGCTGGATCATCCTGGAGAATTTCTCATAAAAAGCAGGGTCTTCATCCATATTTTCCGTAATGACCTTCTTCGTGGCGTGGGCAATCGTATCCGCCTTGGAAGCCGTGGTTTTCCCGGCTTGAAATACACCATGTTCTTCCTTCACCCGATCGAACATTATGTCATCAAAAATATTCACCGGCTTATTCAATAGAATAACCTCGCTGGCCTGAATGTGGGTATCCAGCAGTTTCCGGATTCTGGGTTCATAGTCCCGGTAATCAATAGCCTCCGCATACCGCAGTTTTACGGAAGATTTGAGCGATTGAAATCTTCTTAAATCGTCCTTGTATCTGCTTAATGTTTTCTCATCCGTTTCAGACAAAAATTTATCCGATGAAAGCGCTATCGCCAGATTTTTTGCATAATCTGAAAGACGGCTGTAAAACTCCTCTCTCAGTTCATCATCAGCGAGCAACATCTCATAGGCCTCTTCATCATATGAGTGCTTTACGGTTTTAAATAAATCCCATAATGCGGAGTAGCGTCCCGGCAGTTTTTCAACTTCACGGTTGATGGATAAAAGCGTGCCGACAAGATCGGATTCGTCAAAGCCCTCAAAGGCGCTGTACATGGTAAGCGCGGTATCCAGTTCCCCGAGAATGCTGGCATAATCCACTATAAACCCGAACTCCTTTCCCTCATGGATGCGGTTAACCCGGGCAATTGCCTGCAACAGGGTGTGTTCCCTGAGTTTCCGGCACAAATAAAGAACGGCGTTCCGGGGGGCATCAAAGCCGGTTAGCAGCTTATCCACGACGATCAGAATCTCCGGATCATCGCCATGCTTAAAGCGGTTAATAAGCTGCTTGGTATACTCCTGCTCGCTTCCGTGACGCTTCATCATTTTTTTCCAGAACCTCACAACCCCGTCAGTGGTTTCTTCGTCGGTCTCCTCATAGCCCTCGCGCATATCCGGCGGCGAGATAACAACCTCGGAACTGACCACCCCGATTTCATTCAGATAGGTATGGTACTTAAGCGCGGAGGCCTTGTTCGGAGCCACCAACTGGGCTTTAAACCCGGTTCCCTGCCAGTTGGAGCGGAAGTGCTCGCTGATGTCAAAGGCTGTCATGTAAATGACCTGATCGGTCTTACTCAGCATCTCCGCGCGCGCGTATTTCCGCTTAAGATCGGCCTGCTGTTCCGGGGTTAATCCGCGCGTATGCCTTTCAAACCACAAATCCACCGCTTTCTTATTCTGGGTCATTTCCACATGCCGGCCTTCATACAAAAGAGGAACAACAGCGCCATCCTCAACGGCCTGGCTGATGGAGTAATGAGGCTCCACCAATTCACCGAATTTGGTAAAGTTGTTTTTATCCTTTTTTAATAGCGGCGTGCCCGTGAACCCCAGATAACAGGCATGGGGAAACATGTGCCTCATGCGGCCGGAAAAGGAACCGAATTGGGTACGGTGGCTTTCATCGACAAGAATGAAAATATCGGGCGATTCATCCCGGTACTTTTTCAGGGTATATGCCTTTTCAAACTTATGGATAAGGGTCGTAATGATACCTGCTTTTTTCCCTACCACCAGTTCCAGTAGGTTTCTGCCCGATGTGGCCCGTCTGACCTCAAGACCGCAGGCGGCGAAGGTATTGCCAAGCTGTTTGTCCAGATCATCCCGGTCGGTGACCAGAACAATTCGCGGATTTCTTATTTCCGGGTCCAGGGCCAGGTTGCGCGTCAGCATCACCATGGTCAGGGATTTCCCGGAGCCCTGTGTATGCCAGATCACGCCCCCCCTGCGTGAACGCCCCGGATGGCTTTCCGGACGGTCAAACTGCTTGACCCGCTTCAGCGTGGACTTAACGACAAAGTACTGTTGATAACGGGCCACTTTTCTGATACCCCCGTCGAACACGGTGAACTTCCAGGCCAGCTCCAGGAGCCTGTCCGGGAGACACAGGGAAAATAGGGCCCGGTCCTGCCCGGTCACCATGCGCTCGCGCCTCATCATACTTTTATTGACGTTCAGGGATGTGCATATTTTTTCATCAATCTCCCCGGGCAACACTTTGTTTATCAAGTCGTTGATCCTTGAGGCTCCGGCTTTGTCGTACTCTTCCTTCCAGACACTCCAAAACCTGGCAGCCGTCCCCGTCGTGCCATACATGGCGCTGTTTTTATTCAGGGCCAGTACCAATTGACTGTAGACAAATAGTTGGGGGATGTAGTCGTCGTTCTGATTCCTGACGGATTGCGAAACCGCCTGTTCCACCTCCACCCGGGGCGCCTTGCATTCGATCACACAAAACGGGATGCCGTTGACAAAAAGAACAATGTCCGGCCGGGCGGTTTCCGTGCTGCGGGCGCGCTCAACGCTGTACTCAACGGTGACATGAAAGCGGTTGCGTCCCGGCTGGCGCCAGTCGATATAGTTTATATTAAAACTTTTCAGGTCTCCCTCGATGTTCTGCTCCATGGCCGTACCCAGGGTGATCAGGTCATAGACGGTTTGGTTGGTCCGTAACAATCCATCGTACTTTATATTTTTCAATTTCTGAATGGCCGACTGAATATTTTCCTCGCTGAAAAGATATTCGTTTCCCTTGTAATGAATGCGGTTAATTTCCTTAAGCTGATTGCGCAGAACATTTTCCAGCAAAACATTGGATGTTCTGCCCTGCCGTTCACGAAGCGTTTCAGCGGGCGTCAGGAAGTCATACCCCATGGCAATCAATAGCCGTAGGGCCGGTATTTGCGAGGTCATCTTTTCATTAATAGCAAAATCAGCCATAATTATTCCTTTATTTCCCAATATCCGCCAAGTTTTGGGCCACGCCGGACGATGATGCCTGCCTTTTTTAATTTGGCTATATAGTTTTCAACTGTCCGGGGAGTTTTAGCCAGTTGCCTGGCAATCTGCGCGGCCGAGTATTCCGGATGCCGACGAATAACATTAAGGGCTCTGGCCGGTTCAATGCCTATTTCCTTCCGCACTCTTTCCGAAATCGTTCCGAAATCGTTCTCCGGTCGATCCGAAATCTTTTTTACGGAGGTCCGCTTTTTTAGCAGTTCAACGGCTATTCCTCCGTTCCGCTCCTCTATAACCGGTCTGGCGAGCCCGGCCTGCCTGCAGGCCTCCGTAATTTTTTCAACGCCACGTCCCCAGGAGTCTATGTATCCGGCACGATAGCATACTTCCGCGATCAAGGGGTTTCGTGGAAGCGATTCATGCAATTGGAAGAGTTTTTCAATGGTAAGTTCCCCGGGAAGCAGCCCGGCATTCCAGATACTTAGTCGATCGTCAAACACCTTAATTTGCGTCATGCTACCCAAATAGTTCCGGTGTACCAGCGCATTCAGCAGCATTTCGCGTAAAGCGGCAACGGGATATTCCAGTTCCTCGATGCGTTGAAGCCCCTCAAAGCGCACCGGCCTGATCAGAAACTTTTTTTCAAGCGTCTCCATAACATCGCCAAGGAGCCGGATCAGGTTGCCCTCGCAGACTTCCTGAAAACGCATTTCCACAACACTTTTACCGAATCGCCCGATTTTAACAAAGAGATTCGGGTAAAATTCGCCCGGTTCCCTGCCAAACAGAACCAGCGCTCCGTTTGTGAGGCCATCCCGTGTTAGGAGCCGCAGTTTTCTTAAAATATCTTCAGCCGAAAGTCCGTTTAAATCCGGTAAACGCCCGGCCCGGGCCGCGTCTTTTTTAAATATATCAAGCGCCTCGGTATCAATATCATCCAATGTTGCCTTTTCCTGAATAACCCGGTCCCACGTCATGCCCGTCTTCCGTAGCAGAAAATCAGTAAGGGCCGCGCCTTTTAGTTCCTGCTTTACGCTACCGGAACGCCAGTAATAGGAACCGCGCAGGGAAATCGGCACGGAGGAGGGCTCTACAATGATTTCCAGATAGGGGGCGCCATCCTCATATAACAGATTGATTTGGGGCATCAGTCCCAGTTGATCGCGGATTTTATTCGGCAGGTCTTCCAGCAGTTTTTTTGCATTTTTCAAACCGCTGGCCCGGCCCGAATCATCCTTGCCGATATAGATGCGCCCGCCCTGGGCGTTGGCAAAGCCGCAAACCCATTTCAGATAGTCATCCTGCCAGTTTTTCTTCCATTCCTTGTTTTGAGACTCCTTGCTCAAGGGAATACTCCTTTTGTTAAGAGAGAGAGCCCCGGGGTTGCAAGCGGACAGAAATTCCTGCCCCCGCGGGATATGAACCCCCGGCTTGCTTCCGGGGAGAACAGATTGCATCCCTCTGAAATGATACTCAGATATTTCATTGTGACCTATAACTGATCCCAGGAGTTAAAAGCATGTGCTTTGAACCATGCGACAGGAATCTTTTGACGAAACTCATTCAATTTTTTGTGAAAAGGGCAAATCCCGAGTCGTTTCCCGCATCCACAGGGACAAGGCTTTTTGTTTGCAATCCGTTTTTTCATTCCCAGCAGCTGAATGGCCCGTTTTATCTGTTCCCTTTCTTTCAGACCCAGAATTACAGAATAATCCTCCACAATACCTTGAACGCCATGATCCAACTCACCAAATACAAAATCTCCACCATGCTTCAGTTTATACGAAACAGCATAAAGATACGGCACGAGACATGTATCTATAAAACCGGTCAGACTTGGGGCGCTGTTTATTTTCCATAACAGCCTGAGTGGTGATCCGAGACAAAGGGTTCCGTCCGGATTGACATGAAACTTTCCATTGCGCGGAATTTTACCACAGATTTCTCTCACCTTTGGAAGAGCCTGGGG